>JAQTQG010000042.1 GCA_028712375.1 Candidatus Omnitrophota bacterium | reverse complement strand
AAACCGACATCAATAAACTGCACGCTTTCGGCAGTTACCGTGGACGACTCAACCTGGCTCTGGCTGGAAGTTACATAAGCTTCTCGGGAACCCACTAAAATTTTAGCTTCCTCTTTATTGATCGCCACAATCCTGGGACGAGTGAGCACTTTTGTATTTCCGTATTCATTCAACATGTTTATAATAACATTATAGTCATTGCCGGCGATTGTGCCCACGTTGATCTTTCCATAAGCGGTCAGGGCCGGAACCAACGGAAATTTACCCACCAGGTCTAAATTATCCATTTTCGCGGCAGTGAAAATTTTCTCCCAGTCAATGCCGCTTTGAAATTTATCATCAATGGTGATTTCTAAGATTTCGCCGCTGATCAATACCTGGCGGCTCTGTTCATCAAACTCCTCCATTAATTTTTTAATCCGGTCCAGGCGGACGGATAAATCATAAACCGCTACTTTGGAACTGCGTTCATCGACAATCACCTGGCCGACTCCCGGAGTAATCAAATCATTTAAAAAACTTTTAACATCAGCAAACCGCGCGTAATTAACATCAAAAACCACCATCTGTAATGGCTGGTCTAATTCTTTAATCGCGTCAGCGATCATCAGCATTGATTGGGCGGTATCCGTGACAATAATTGTCCCGGTGGCGTCATCAGAAACTATTTTACCCACATCGGATTTTAAAGCATTGATGACATTCAGCACATTGACCGGCTTAGAATAAGCTAATTTAAAAGTTTTGGTTTCTTTATGCTCAGAGTATCTTTTACCATAAAGCTTTTCATATTCAGAAGCAGTCATAATCTTGACCACATTGCCTTTTTGTTCATAAGCCAGCCCCTGCATTGTTACAATTACATCTAACGCATCCGTGAAACTTAAATCATTTATCGAGATGCTGACCCGGCCCTTGATTTCCGGAGGGTTAACAATGGTGATCCCGCTTTTATTAGAAAGTATTTTAAAAGCTTCATTAATATCCACTCCTTTAAGGTCCAGAGAAATTTTATCGCTGGGAGTTGCTTTTTCAGCAATTTCCTCATTAACCAGTCCGGTAACTTCTCCGGCGATTTCAGGCTCGGGAGTCAAAACTTGCGGCGTAAGGACTTTGGGCTGCAAAGTTTTTTCCGCGTAAATTGATTTTGCCATTACCAGCATAATTAATACTCCCAGAAAAAAATACCCTAGGCGTTTCATCTTAGTTCGTATTCCCGGGTGCCCGTTCCTAAATTAACTTCTAAAATTGTAGAATTCCGCAAAATCTCCTTAATTTTAAACTGCTCATTAAAAGAATCCCCTTTTTTCAAAGTATAGGTCCGTGAATCTTTAGCGTTTTCAATCATTACTTCCGGATTTTTTGACCAGATGATCCCGACTAACTTAAAATCTTTAAGCTCAATTAAAACTTCGGCATTTTCCTGCGCCGCAGCCGTACTGCCCTTCTGGCCGTCTGGCAGGAAAAAATTCCTTCTTAAGTTTTCGCCGCCCGCGTTTTTGCGCGTTAATCCCTGCGCCTGGCCGATGGAAATAAACTTTACCACCGCCGCTGAATCAGCCGGGGTAAAATACGAAGCATTCGATTTAGAAATCGCCGGAGCGCTGAATAAAATATAGATAAAAACCAGGGTCAAAAAAACTCCGGTGCCGATTATAATCGAGTTGATTTTAGCTAAATTAAATTTTAAGTCTTTAAACATACTGCCCAGCGAAGCTAAATTAAATTTTATCGCCGGTAAATGGGCCACGGCATGGGCTGGCGCCCGCTCAAGCGGCTTCTTAACACCCAGGATATTCACCTGGGCCTTGCGGGGTTCGCTTGACCCTTCAATAATCTTAAGTAATCTTTCGTCGGAAGTCTGTTTGGCCATATTAAACTTCGCCCCGGGCAATTAAATCCCTGATCAGCGTGCCATCCACCACTGTTTTACTGCTGGTAACCAGGTTCCTTAAGGCGTTGTGGCAAATCAAGTTGATCTTCCTGGGATACCCCTGGCTATAGCGCTGAATTTCGCTAACTGCTTCATCTGAAAAGAGTTTCAACCCTGAATCAAAACCGGAATGGTGCAAACGAAAACTAATCAGCTCCCGGGTTTCCGGCTCATCCAAAGGATTGATTACATATTTAAGCACAATGCGGTCGTAGAAATTTTTGATCTCTTTAATTTTTGGCAAAAGCTCCATCTGCGAAAAAAGCACTAATTGCAGCAGCTTATAATCGTTCGTTTCATAATTTAATAAAACCCTTAAAACTTCCAATGATTCTTCGTTAAGCTTCTGCGCTTCATCAATGACTAAAACAACGGTTTTATTCTCCTCAATGCCTTTCTGGTAAAGATGGTTTTTAATCATCTCTTTATAATCCAGGATACTGTGCGCGCCGTTAACCTGGTCCTGGAGATTAAACGTCCGGACTAATGATTCCAAAA
This sequence comes from Candidatus Omnitrophota bacterium, assembly GCA_028712375.1. Lineage (GTDB taxonomy): Bacteria > Omnitrophota > Gorgyraeia > Gygaellales > Profunditerraquicolaceae > UBA6249. The sequence goes on along the minus strand of JAQTQG010000042.1, from coordinate 7,548 downwards.
ATAATTCTTCACTTTGCGCGGTGGGGTCTAAGATCATATAAAACAACATATCCTCTCGCTCTTTAAGCATCTGGAAAAGCTTACGCGAAAGCGTGGTCTTACCTACCCCAACATCGCCTAAAATAACGCTTAAACCCCGGCGCAGGCGGATCTCCACCAGCAAGCGGATCAACGCGGCTTTATGTTCGTTGGATTCAAAGAAAAATTCCGGGTTAGGGCTGTTAGAAAATGGTTCTTTAATTAAGCCTAATGTCGAAAAATAGCTCATTTAACCTTTCCTTAATAAATCGCAAATTAATTTTAAAGAATAACCCTGGCTTTTCAGGTTCGTCACCTTTTTCAGGCAGGCGCTGACCTGGCGCGAATCATAGAGCCGGTTGTTGGCATCTCTTTTTTTGACCATCAGCAGGCCAAGGTTTGTATAATAATTAACTGTCTGGTAAGAGATGCTGTAAATTTTGCTGATTTCAGTCGGTGAGATTAATGTTTTAGCCATGATTGCTTCCTCCGTTAGAGTAATTATAAAAAAATAAATAACTGCATATAGTAAGTGTTGTCATGCTATGTGAAATGATATAATAAACAATACCTTTTGTCAAGTACTATTTTGCTTTTTTTAGGGTTTTTACCGACGGGCAGGCGTTTTGTGATTACTTTTTATGCGCCCAAAAATAGTAATGTCGTAACTTAAGCATTTACAACACCTTTTGCTCCAGCACAAATGGGGACGTCCTCCCCGGGGACACCCTAGCTCTAGGGTGTCCCCGGGGAGGACGTCCCCATTTAAATTTTTTTAAGTAAGGAGGAGAGAAATACGGATTCGGCGCGCAGCAGGCAGAGATTGTGCTCTAAGATCTGAGAATGCGGGAGTGAATCTTTTAAAGCTTTGGAATTAAGCAGTTCGACAATACCTAAAGATATCTTTTTTAGGATAGTTAAGCGGGCGGCTAACCTGCGGCGGGCTAAATCTGCCGGAAGATAGCTTAAAAAATAAAGGCTTAAGTCCAAAGTAAACTGCGGGCGTTTAAAATTAAGCAGGTTTTTACTTAAAAGCGCCTCAAAACGCTCTTTACCTTTAGGCGTCAGGCAATAAACAAAACGTTCAGGCCGGCGGCCTAACTTACCTGCCTGCTTAGTCAAAAAACCTTTTTTTTCTAAAACTTTCAGAGGATAATAAATTGATTTTAACTGGACCCCGGCAAAAAGCGAGAGTATTTCGCGGACTTTAACCTTGATTTCATAACCGTGTTTCGGAGTTTGTCGTAAGAGGCCTAATAACAGGAGTTCCTGTTCAATCATACGGTAACACCCATACACCTGAATTTCGCGTACCTTAACTTTAATAATTGATCCCGGTCCAAAGCTTCCAACTCATTAAAATTTCTTAAAATTGTTTCTTTAACACTTTGGCCGATCTTTTGCGCATCCCGATGCGCTCCGCCCATAGGTTCAGGGATAACTTCATCAATTAAGCCCATCTTTAAAAGATCCGGGCCGGTAAGTTTTAAAACTTCAGCGGCCAGGGATGCCTTGGCGCCGTCTTTCCAAAGAATTGCCGCGCAACCCTCAGGTGAAATAACCGAATAATAAGAATTTTCCAATACAGCTACGCGATCAGCTACCCCGACGCCCAGAGCGCCGCCAGAACCACCTTCGCCGATAACAATTGCCATGATCGGCACGTTAATACACATCATCTCGCGCAAATTAAGCGCGATCGCATGTGATTGCCCGCGTTCTTCAGCCCCGATACCCGGATAAGCTCCCGGAGTATCGATAAACACTATAACCGGCAGTTGAAATTCTTCCGCCATTTGCATAACGCGTAAAGCCTTGCGATAACCTTCCGGATGCGCGCAGCCAAAATTACGTTTCAGGTTTTCTTTAGTATCCCGGCCTTTTTGATGCCCGATAACCATCACCTTTTTTTTATCTACTTTAGCTAAACCGCAGATCATCGCCTTGTCATCGCTAAAAAGCCGGTCTCCGTGCAACTCCACAAAATCCGTCATAATCATACTGATATAATCTAAGGTATACGGCCGTAAAGGATGCCTGGCCAATTGCACTTTTTGCCAGGGAGTAAGATTACTGTAAACATCTTTTCTTAAATGCACTAATTTATCTTCAAGTTTCTTTACTTCCGGAGACAAATCAATCTTCTTATCCAGGATAAAACTCCTTAACTCCTGGATTTTTTTCTCTAATTCAATAATCGGTTTTTCGAAATCAGGTCCGGCCATAGCTTAATCTACAATAGTTACTTCCGTGCCCACCGGCACAATACTATAGAGCTCCTCTACTTCGGTATTATTTAAACGCACACAACCCTGGGTTACCTGCTTGCCTAATTCCTTAGGCTCAGTAGTCCCGTGAATGCCGTAACCGGCCAGATCAAAACCCATCCAGCGCGTGCCTAACACATTTTCTGCGCTGTCCGGCGGCACCACAGCTCCGGCTTTAAACCAGGTAGGATTGGGCAGTTTGTTCACAATTTTAAATATTCCCACCGGGGTGCAATTATTTTTTCCGGTCGACACGATATAAGTTTTAATTACCTCTTCATCGCTTTTAAGTAATAATATATTCTGGGATTTGTCTACGACAATACTAAAAGGGGCATTCCAGATTTTTATTTTTCGGCCGGGGATAATCACCGAATCGCTGATATTATTGCTTTTCATAATCAACTCGGAAGTAGTTTTATGCAGGCGGGCAATTTTATCTAAAGTATCGCCGGGCTTAATCTGATAAACTATGCTTTTGGGTGTGATCGCCGGTGAGAATAATAACTTTATATTTATATCTTCTGCTCTTTTCTGCCAGGCAGCAACATCCGCTGATTCAGGAAAATCATTAACTAACTTTTGATATACTGCCTTAGCTTCCAGCAAATTGCCTTTAGCTTCCAGCTGGCGCGTCTGCGTAAGTAAAGTGCGCATTACCCCCTGATTTTTAAAAATACCCCCGCTGCTAATTTTCTTGACTCCCAGTACCACCAGAAACATCAGAATCAAAATTACCCCTGAAATTATTGCCAGAAATTTTTTATTCACTAAAACTCCTTTGGTTTTCTTATATTTTTATCTTGCCAGAGATACCAAAGCAATTACAATTCCTAAAATTAACCCCATAATTACTTCTACCGGGGTATGCCCGATTAATTCGCGTAAACGCAGTTCTTTAATTTTGCCCTGCCAATAAATATCTTCCATGATCTTATTCAAAATACCGGCCTGCTTGCCGGTTGAGCGGCGCACACCCTGGGCATCGAACATAACCACAATAGCAAAAGCAAAAGACAAAGCAAAATATACACTATCAAAACCGCAGACTAAACCAATACTGGTTGCCAAACACGATGCCCCGGCAGCATGCGCCGAAGGCATTCCTCCGCTGCCGATAAAAAGGCGGAAATCAAACCGCTTTAAACGAAACACCCCGATGAGCACCTTAAGCGTCTGGGCAATCAGCCAGGCGGAAATGGTGGTCATCAAAATTTTATTCCTATATATTTCTACAAAAAAATCTTTCATTATTCTTTGGTTTGGGCAGGGACAACTTCGATCTTGACTTTTGCTATCGTGGTTGACTGGCCATCTTTAATCAGATAGCCTTCATTCCCCTCTTCTACTGAAAAAACAGAGGGCTTCTGCTTTTTCCCTCTTAAAGCCCGGATTGCTTTTTTCAGTTCCGCCACCGAGCTTAGTTTTGCCTTAAACTCCTCATTTTGCAGATAAATACGTTTACGGCTATCTATTAACGCCTTATTTTCTGCTTTTAATATGGAAAACTTGGTATTTATATCCTCAAGATTACTTTTGGTCCTGGAATTGCTCTGGAATAAATTCATAATTTTGTTTGTACTTGCCTTAATATAAAGCTTTAGATTTGCATTTTTCTGCAAGATTTGCTCCTGAAGCGCTTTTTCTTTCTCCAGCTCCTGCAATAGCTTTTGCCTCTCTTGAGCTAATATGGCTAACTCTTCTTCAGCCACAGACAAGCTATCTTGCAGCCTGTATCTTGCCTTTAATTCGCTGACATACCTGACCATACTAAAGGCGGTAATGCTTAATAGCAAAATGAGCGCTATATTCTTAAGCGCATTCTTATTCATAGGTTACATTATATAATTTACCACCTAAAAAGCAAGATATTTTAATGTTAGATTACCCCTTTTCCTGCGTCTATTGTCTCAGTAGGGGAGGTTATCAACCAAAAGGAGAAAACATGCTTTCAAAAACTTACAGTTTTGGGCTTTTAGGCTTAGAACCCTATCCCGTGGAGATTGAAATCGATGTAGCTAATGGCCTTCCCGCCATAACCCTGGTTGGCCTGGCAGATACAGCGATCAAGGAAAGCCGGGATAGAGTCCGCTCGGCAATTAAAAATTCAGGATTTAAATGGCCCGGACAAAGGATAACCATAAATCTGGCCCCCTCCAATATCCGCAAGGAAGGCGCTTGCTTTGACCTGGCCATTGCCCTGGGAATCTTGGCAGCCACTGGCCAGATTGATAATGCTCCTCTTAATAATTATCACTTTTTGGGAGAGCTATCCTTGGATGGACAGCTAAAACCCGTGCCGGGAGTTTTAGCCATAAGCCTGGCTGTAGCTAGCCACTTGAGAAAAAATATTATTCTTCCGCAGGACAATATAAAAGAAGCAGCCATTATCCCGGAAATATCAGCCTGGCCGCTAAAAAGCTTAAAAGAAACAGTGCAGTTTTTAGCTGACCCTGCCCTAAAACAACCTTTTAAATTACCCGCTGAACAATTACTTAAAGAAAATGCTAATTACACATTGGATTTTTCCGAAGTTAAGGGCCAGTTTTTTGCTAAAAGAGCTTTGGAAGTTGCCGTATCCGGCGGGCACAATATTATTCTAATTGGCCCACCCGGCAGCGGGAAAACTATGCTGGCTAAAAGAATTCCGACAATTATGCCGGATTTAAATTTAAAAGAAATACTGGAGATAACCAAAATACATTCGGTTACCGGCGCATTGTTAAATAAGGATGGCTTTATTACTATCCGGCCTTTTCGGGCGCCGCATCACAGTATCTCCGATGTGGCTTTAATCGGCGGAGGCAGCTTACCCAGGCCCGGAGAGATCAGCCTGGCGCATTATGGAGTACTATTTTTAGATGAATTGCCGGAGTTTAGCCGCCAGGCGCTGGAAGCCCTACGCCAACCCTTAGAGGATAATTTAATTTGCGTCAGCCGGATGAAAAAAACGCTTATTTTTCCGGCTGGCTTTATTTTAGCTGCGGCGCTTAATCCTTGCCCTTGCGGAAATTATTTTAACCCGGAAAAATCCTGCCATTGCCATCCGGCAAAAATAAAAAATTATTTAGGCAAGATATCCGGGCCATTGCTGGATAGGATTGATATTCATATTGAAGTGCCCCCGGTAAAATACCGGGATTTAAGCGAATACCCGGATACTGAAACCTCAAAAGCAATAAAACTACGCGTGGAAGATGCGCGTAGTATTCAACAAAAACGATTTGATAATCTGGGAATAACCTGTAACAGCCAGATGCCTGGTAAATTAGTTAAAGAATATTGTATTTTGAATAATGAGGCCAAAGCATTATTGCGCATGGCGATAACCGAGTTAGGAGTTTCCGCCCGGGGCTATGACAAAATACTTAAAGTCTCCCGGACCATTGCCGATTTAAGAAAAGCAGAAATTATCATTGCGGAGGATATTGCGGAAGCGATTCAATACCGCAGCCTTGACCGCCAGCTGCAGGTTTAAAATAATGAAGATATTAACAACGTAGGGGACGTTTAAACGTCCCCTACGTTGTGGATAACTATATGGGAAACATAAAACGATATTACGAAACAAATACTGCATGCTTCTTAACTACAAATACGGAGAATAATATAAAAATATTCGATGATCCTAAAAACTGTAAAATACTTCTCGTCACACTAGAATATTTTAAGATTGTCTTAGATTATCATCTATATGGGTTTTGTATTATGCCTGACCACTTGCATCTTGTCATACACCCACTTGGCTTATATAATTTTTCATATATTATGAAAATGATAAAAGGTTCTTTCGCACGAAAACTTAATAAGGCTACAGGCCAAGTAAGTAAAGTCTGGCAGAAAGGGTTCTATGACGAAATCATTAGGGATAACCTGCATCTTCTAAGGGTATTGGAATATATGCATAACAATCCACTAAAAACAGGATTAGTCACTTCGCCCGAAGAATATCTTTTTTCAAGTTATAACCACTACTTCCAAACTCTTTATCAACCAAATCAAATCATTGAAATTGACAAACCAATATTATAAGTTATCCACAGAGTAGGTGACGTTTAAACGTCACCTACTCTGTGGATAAAAACACAATCACTTTTATGGATTATTTCGTAATGACTTCGATTATGGTGCTGGCGCTGGAGGTATTGCCGGCGTCGTCTTTTACGGTCAGCGTAGCGGTAAAACTACGCGAACCAAAGGTGGTGCTCCAATAAGTATTTTCAACTTTTTTCTTATTCGAGGTATCTCCGTCGCCAAAATCCCAATTGTAGGCAACAATTTTTGCGCCTTTCGAATATGATTTTTGGCCCGAGAAATTTACTTTAAGCGGTGAATAACCTTTTATTGGCTTAGCCGTAATTACCGCCACCGGAGGCGCTACGGATATTTTAATTACCGGCGCTTTTTCTACAATAACCGGTTTAGCCTCTACTGGCGGCTGGGCTACTACCACCGGTTCTATCGCAGGCGGTTCAACAACTTCTTCTTTTACAGCAGCTGGAGTAACAGCTACTGGTTCAACTGTCGGGGATACAACTGCCTCAGCAGCTGGAACAACAACTGAAGCAACAATTGGAGCTACTGTTGGCTCAACAACCTGGGGAGCTACTGGTTCAACAACTGGCGCAGGTACAGCTGTCGGTTTAGCAACCGGAGCAACTACCGTCTCCACAGCCGGAGCAGCTACTGGTTCAACCGCTGCCGGTAAAGGAGCAACTTCTTGAGCTACCGGCGATGTTGGAGATTCTTTATTTAAGTCCGCGGCAACGTAAGCTGCGAGTTTTTCTTTTAAAGCATTTACCCGGGCTTTTTCTAATTCATCTTTTTGCTCATCCAGCCGGTCTACTCTTTCTTTATATTTAGGATCCCGGTTATATTTATAATCAGCTCTGGCAATAAACGGCCAGCGGAAAATTCCCCCGATAAAATCCACCATCATTGCCGGCGGATCCCAGAAAAAATATTTTAAACGCGATTCAATCTGCCCCATTTTCTTATAGTAATATTCAACCTTGGCCCGGCGGCGCTTAAACCTCTGCTCGGCTAAAGTCAAATCCGGAAGCACATTATCTTTACCAATCGTATATTCCGGTAAAGGCTTGCCATCATAACTGACCAGATAACCCTGGGGTTTAGCCGAATCAGATTTCTGAAATTTATAAGTGGCGCAACCGGATAAAATGAATACAGAAAATATTAAAATCAGTATTTTTCTCAAACCTCTCGCTCCTTTTCCCTGATCCTGGTGTTTAATTTTATTACT
>JAQTQG010000001.1:33610-181996 GCA_028712375.1 Candidatus Omnitrophota bacterium | reverse complement strand
TTTCAATAACTACCTTCAATGAGCTGACAAAATGCGGGCTGATATTGGCATAAGCACCGCTAATTTCAATCTGGGAAATCTTTAACTGGCGCTGGATTAATTTAACCTTATCAAATTTACGCGTATATTTAATTACCGCCTCATCGCCGGTTAAACGCACATCATCGACGATTTTTTTAACCTTATCTTCCACGCGCGCCTGGCGTACCTGGCCGCGATTATAAATCTTTTCTAGTTTTTTGCTCGTAAAACGGATTATTTTCATCCCGCACCTTATTCTTATTATTTAATTTTAACCCACGCCTTCCAATATCTAAATACAAAGAAGGTGCAGGATCATAACTTATTTATTATATCCTTTATTTTATCAAATGCCAGCCCAAAATTCTCCGGAGCATTGCCTCCGGCCTGAGCAAAATCATCCCTGCCTCCGCCGCTTCCGCCAATAAGCGGAGCAACCACAGTTATGATATTTTTAGCACTTAAACCTTTGGCGCATAAATCCGCAGTTAATCCTACTACTAAAGAAGCTTTGACGCCATCCTGCGAGCCTAAAGCAATAGCTGCATGAGTTAATTTTCCCTTAATCATATCCACTAAAAGGCGCAATGCATTCATATCTAAATTATGCTCAACTGAAAAAACAGCGTTAATGCCGTTTATCGTTACGCTCTTTTCCGAAAGCTCAATAGATTTAGCCGGCAGCTGTTTAATTATTTCTACACTACGCTTTTTATCTTGCGCTTTCTGCTCCTCCAGCTTACTTTTCTTTCTAGCTTCTTCAATAGCTTTGGCTTGGCTATGCTCGATGAATTTACGGGCAAAAACGGCAGTCACACCTTCAATCCTTCTTACGCCGCTAGCCACAGAACTCTCCCCGGTTATTTTAATCAAACTGATATCTCTGGCATTAGCTATATGTGTACCGCCGCAAAGTTCCCTAGAAACATCGCCAATCGAAACTACTCGTACACATTCGCCATATTTTTCTTCGAAAAAAGCCAAAGCCCCTGTTTTTTTAGCTTCTTTAAAAGCCATTTCCCGGCAGCCTACGGCGTAATCATTATTAATATAACGATTGGCTATTTCTTCAACTCTAGCAATCTCATCCTGGCTCAATCCTTTAAAATGCGTAAAATCAAAACGGAACTTTTCTTCCGTAACCAAAGAACCCTGCTGTTGAACATGATTACCAAGAACCTGGCGCAACGCAGCCTGTAATATATGAGTAGCAGTATGGTTGCGGGCAATATTTTGCCTACGCTCAAGGTCTATTTGCGCCGTCACTTGATCGCCTTTCTTAAAGGTGCCGGAACTAATTTTGCCTATATGTAAAACAACATTATCGATTTTTTGCGTGTCTGTTACTTCAAAAACATTCTTACCGTTGATTATCTTTCCGGTATCACCAACCTGGCCTCCGGATTCTGCGTAAAACGTAGTCTGGTCTAAAACAATTTGTAAGCTGTCTTGCGCTACAACTTCATAGACTTCTTTGCCGTCCTTAAGAATAGCCAGGATATTTGCTTTTACAGAATTTTCCTGATAACCCATAAATTTGCTAGCCTTGACCTTTATCTCTAGGCCTTTGGAACCAAACACATCACCCTTCATCACGCTACCTGACTTAGAACGCGCCTTCTGCTCTTGCATTGCCTGCTCAAATGCTTCCTGCGAAAAACTTATTCCCTGCTCATCCAGCCATTGACGAGTTAACTCCAGGGGAATTCCATAAGTGTCATGTAACAGAAAAGCAATATTACCCACAGCTAACGGATTTGGTTCTTTAATGAATCCCGTAAATTTACTCTTGAACAATTCTGCACTTGAACCAAGCGCATTAAGAAAATTCTTTTCTTCAGCTAAAACAACCTGGACAATTTCTTCCTGCCGGCCAGTTAAGTCCGGATAAGGATTGCGCATCACCTCAACCATGATATCCACTAAACGATAAAAGAATGGATCTTTAATCCCAAGATTATTTAAATGTAAAATAGCCTTGCGGATTATTTTTCTTACCACATAACCCCTGCCTTCATTAGAAGGCAATATTCCGTCATATATCGAAAAAACCACTGCCCTTAGATGATCAGCAATAGCGTAAAGAAACTTCTGGTTGTCTCTAGGCTCAACCTCTACGCTGCGTTGGATCTCTTTAATTATCGGCTGAAATAATTCCGTTTCAAAGTTATTCTGTTTGCCCTGCATAACCGCAGTCAGCCTCTCTAAACCCATGCCTGTATCAATATTTTTATTCGGCAGCGGCTCTAATGAACCATCTTCCTTGCGGTTAAACTGCGTAAAAACTAAGTTCCAGATTTCCACGAACCTTCCGCAACTGCAGGCCGGCGAACAATCCGGCCTACCACAGCCGATGTTCACGCCAAAATCATAAAAAATCTCTGAACAGGGGCCGCATGGACCATTCGGCCCTTTGGTTTTCGCCTCCGCCGGCCAAAAGTTATCTTTATCCCCCAACCGGACAATCTTTTTTTCAGGTATGCCTACCTGGTCTTTCCAAATATTATAAGCATCATCATCATCCTGATAAACTGAAACCCAAAGTTTGCTCTGGTCAATGCCTAACTCCTTTGTCAAAAACTCCCAAGCCCAGGCAATCGCCTCCGGCTTAAAATAATCGCCAAAAGAAAAATTTCCCAACATTTCAAAAAACGTGTGGTGGGCGCTAGTCTTGCCAACTTTATCCAAATCATCCGTACGCAGGCAGCGCTGGGCTGTCGCGGCGCGCTTGAACCCAGAATCAAAACCCAGAAATTCTTTTTTAAACTGATTCATCCCGGCGGGAGTAAACAACACCGTAGGGTCATCTTTGGGAACCAAAGAATCACTGTCAATTATTTTGTGTTTTCTAGCTTTAAAAAAAGCAAGAAATTTATCTCTTAAAATATCAGCGGTCATCCCGCACCTTCCTTTTATTCATAATAAAACCTGCACCTAACAATATTTGAAACATACAAAAGGTGCGGAATCATAATTCCTTAATTGTTTCCCCGATCACATCCGGCGAGAACCCCCGGCGCATTAAATAACCATACACGCGCGCCCTGGCTTTAAGCGGATCAATATTCTTTAATTTAGAAAATCTTTGTTTGGCTAACTGGCTAACGATTTGGCTTTCGGGGTAATCTTCATTTACCTGTTCCAGCGCCTCCTGGATAATTTCCTTAGACAGCCCTTTCTGCGCCAACTCCTGCCTTATTTTTTTCAAACCTAAAGGGCGTTTAAGCCGGCTAGACACCCATGCCTTGGCGAAAACACGATCATCAATAAATTCTTTATCTTTTAAAAAGTTAACAGTAGCTTCGGCTAATTGCGCCGAAAAACCTTTTTGCTTTAACCTTGTTCTTAGCTCATTCTCGCTGCGCAGTCGAAACTTTAACAGTAAAAAAGCATAAGCCCTAGCTTTTTCAGAATCCAGGGGGCGGTTCTGTTTTTCAATCATATAAGGTAACGGAACAATAGGAACCGTCCCCCTCGATTTAGGTTATTCAGCGAGGCTGGCTTTTTTACGCGCCGCTTTTTCAATATCATCCTGTATCTTTGGGTTTTCTTTAAGAAACTTTATTGCCGCATCCCTGCCCTGCCCTAGTTTTTTATCTTCAAACGAAAGCCAGGTACCGCTTTTGGCAATTACTTCTAAATTTACCGCCGCATCAATCACCGCACCGGTTTTTGCGACCCCTTCGTTATGCATAATATCAAATTCGGCCTCACGAAAAGGCGGGGCAACTTTATTCTTCACGACTTTTACCCGGACATGATTACCGATAACTTTATCTGCTTCTTTTAAATACGCTATTCTACGCACATCTAATCTTACCGAGGCATAAAACTTTAACGCCCGGCCGCCGGGAGTAGTTTCCGGAGAACCAAACATCACACCAATCTTTTCGCGCAGCTGATTGATAAAAATCAAAGTGGTTCGCGATTTGCTAATACATCCGGTCAATTTTCGCAAAGCCTGGGACATCAAACGCGCCTGAAGCCCCATATGCGAATCCCCCATTTCACCTTCAATCTCCGCGCGCGGAGTTAGCGCGGCCACTGAATCCACGACTACCAAATCCACCGCATTAGAACGCACTAATGTCTCGGCAATCTCTAAAGCCTGCTCTCCGGTATCCGGCTGCGATATTAAAAGATCATCAAGATTTACTCCAATGAGTTTCGCATAGGTGGAATCAAAAGCATGTTCGGCATCAATAAATGCCGCCACCCCGTTTTTTTTCTGAATTTCCCGGATTGCCGTTAGAGTTAAGGTAGTTTTACCGGAAGCTTCCGGCCCGAAAATCTCAACTACCCTTCCCCGAGGAAGCCCACCCACTCCTAACGCTAAATCTAAAGTCAAAGCGCCGGTAGAGATCGTTTCTACATTAGCTTTAGTGTGCGATCCTAGCTTCATAATTGAGCCTTTACCAAACTGTTTCTCAATCTGGGCTAACGCTAACTCTAAGGCCCTATGACGGTCAGATACCTCTTTTACATCTTCTTTTTTCTTTTCTACTACCATTCTATCCTCCACTTTTTTTTAATTTTGAGTAAATATTATATCCTGCCCCTTTAAGACTGTCAAACAATAAAAAACCCTCCTTTCTACTCTTAATAGACGTAGAATGAAGGGAAATCTAACCTACCACCTCAAGTTTTTATTTAGGTAGTCCCTGCGAGCACTATAGCGAGCGGGGCAAGCAGCTACACCTCTAAGACGTTACCGCTTTAATCACCGCAAACCTAATTACTATAGCTTCAGATAAAGACCCGGCTGTATTATTCCGAACACTTATCTGGAAAGAACCTGCTGCCGGAGTGTTAGCGGTTATGGTATAAGCCCCGATAGTTCCCACTGAATTATGTTGGGTAACAATCACATCGTTTGCCGCAACTGTAGAATTAGTTACCGTAAAAGAAACTATCGTCGCTGCCGCCAGCGCCGCCCCATTCATTGTTATTGTACCGCAAGGCTTGTTAATCGTAACACCTGTCGATTTGCTGGTAGATTGCGTAACGGTGCCTCCGGCACCTGTTGCATACCCTATTCCTGAACTGCCACTGGATGTTATGCCTGCGGAACCTGTAAGATTACCGCTGGGGTCAATAATCAACGCATTATTAGTGATGCCGGTAGCATAAGCATTAGATGTCCCAAAATACATGTTCGTCCCCGAACCGGTTTCCTTTAAGTAAATACCGGCTTTGGGTTTTGTCGCATTATTATCCAACGTCGACCAGAAAATACCGGGGGTAAATGCGCCATCCACATATTCAGTAGTAATCAAAAGCCCGGCCTTAGTAACCCCTTGCGTAAAATCCGTCTGGGTGGCAGTTTCATCTATATTATAAATATTCAGATTTTTGTAACTGCCATAAGGCGAGGGATAATAAGTAGTAATGGTAATGTCTTCAGCAAAAATATGAGTTGATAAAAAAAACATAAAACAAAAAGTAAAAAGGAAACCCTTTAAGAATCTATCCATGCTTACCTCCCAAGTTATGTAATTATTATAATTCATCGACTTTAGGCTGTCAAAGGAATAATTGAGCCCCCGTGAAATATGAGATAATCTTTAACCGCCTAGCGTTCAAATGCCTCTCTTTTGGCCACGCCCCTTTCCTTGACAAGCCCGGGAGAATATGTTAGATTTAACCATTATGGAAGACTTGCACAAATTAAAAAACGAACTGGAACGCACCAAAATTGAGTTAAAAATACTCTATGAGATCTCCAATGCCATGCGCACCACTTTAAAGCTTGATGAGATCCTCTATATCATCCTTACCGGAGTAACTGCGCATACCGGATTAGGGTTTAACCGAGCTATCCTCTTTTTAGTAAATGAAAAAGAGCAACTCATTGAGGGAAAAATGGGGATCGGCCCGGAAAGCGGCGAGGAAGCCAATATTGCCTGGACTAAAATCGAAGAAGAAAAAATGGATCTTGAAGACCTGATTAATGCTTTTAAAAACTCTAATGAAATATTAGAATCTGGCTTTAACCGTCAGGTCCGGAATTTAAAGGTATCCATGCTGGACAAAACTGAAAACCCCCTCTCTCTGGCGGTATTAGAAGGCATGCCTCTGCATCTAACCGAACAAACTATCGCTAAATACCAGAGTTCTCCGGTAATCAAAAGGTTGGCAAGCCAAGAATTGTTAATTATTCCTTTAAAAGCCAAAGACCGGGTGAATGGAATTATTGTCGCAGATAATTTTATCACTAATGACCCGATTACTAAAGACGACATCCGCATGCTCACTATGTTAGCTAACCAGGCAGGGCTGGCGATTGAAAATTCCCAACTCTTTGAATTGACTGTAGAACGCGCGCATTCTGACTACTTAACTAATTTATGGAACCATGGTTACTTCCAATTATTATTACAAACTGAATTAGAAAAAGCTAAAGCTACCAAAAGCCCGCTTACTCTCATTATGGTGGATATTGATGACTTTAAGATTTATAACGATACCCTCGGACATCAGGCGGGAGATAAAATACTAAAAACTCTCGCCAGCCTTCTACGCAACCAATCGCGTAAAATGGACCTGGTCTGCCGCTACGGCGGAGAAGAATTTACAATTATCCTGCCGCATACAGATAAAAAAGAAGCTTTCTTGATTGCCGAACGCATAAGGATGGATATTCAGAAATACCCTTTCCTGAACGAAGAAATCTTCCCGCATAAACAACTTACGGTGAGTTTGGGGATTGCCACCTTCCCCGAAAATGGGACTTTAGCGGCAGACTTAATTACTACTTCGGATCAGTCGCTTTACCAGGCTAAAAAACAAGGAAAAAATAATACCTGTTGCGGTTAAAAACCAAGGGGACGCTTCTCTTGAATAAATTTTAAACTAAGAGAACCGTCCCCTCTTTATTAATAACTTAAGATGACAAAGCTGCCTGCTCTTGTTTTTCTTTCTGAACTTGCACTTCCTTGTCTTTATTCTGCGATAATTTCACCGAAACAATCTTGGATACCCCCGACTGCTCCATAGTGATCCCATACATAATATTCGCATTTACAATTGTTTTCTTATTATGGGTAATCACAATAAACTGGCTGGTTTTAGAAAACTCCTGCAGGACTCTGGAAAACCTATCGACATTCGCCTCATCCAAAGCAGCATCAATTTCATCCAAAATACAAAACGGCGATGGTTTAACTTTAAAAATAGCAAAAATTAACGCAATCGCCGACATGGTCTTTTCGCCACCGCTTAACAAAAGCACATTTTGCAGCTTCTTTCCCGGAGGACGGCAAATAATTTCAATCCCTGATTCCAATGGGTCTGACTCATCCAAAAGAAACAACTGGGCATCCCCTCCGTTAAAAAGCAAGCGGAAATAATTCTTAAATTCCACTTTTACTTTTTCGAAAGTCTCCATGAACATCTGCCGGGTAGTACGGTTAATTTTTAGAATTGCCTGATGCAAAGACTCCTTGGCATCCGACAAGTCCGTTTGCTGCTGGATAAGAAAATCATAGCGTTTCTTTAATTCATCATATTCTTCAATCGCCACTAAATTTACCGAGCCGTATGAATCAAGTTTTCTTTTTAATTCGGTAATCTCTGCGGATAAGGTTTCCGGATCTATTCCCTGGTCCGGCTCGGTGAGGATATCCAAATCAACTTTATAAGCCGACAGCATCCTCTCTTTAATCGTCGTGTAGCGATAATCTAAGTCCTTATCCTGCATCTCCAAATCATGCAGGCGATTCTTGATCTGATCCAGCTGTTTACGGTCCGCCTCAATTTTCTTCACTACCCCTACCGTGCTGCCGGAGGCTTCGTTATATTTAAGCTCAACCTCCTCCAAAATACTCCTTTTTTCTCCTATTTTAACTTGAGACTGCTGATTAGCATACTGACACTCAGTAATTTCATTATTTAAACCTTCCTGGCGCTCTTTAGCCTCAGTAATCTGGCGTTGAATATTTTCCAGGCTGGATTTATCCTGCGCATAAGTCTGATCCAGTATCTTTAAAGTTTCCGCATCGGAACTAAAACGCCTATTCAAAGCTTCAATCTCGGTTTTAGTCTGGGTGATAAACACCAGCACCTCTTCACGTAATTTGCTATTTAAAGAAATAGCATCCTCTTCCTGAACAATCTTGTCTTGCCTTAACCTTTCCTGGTTATTTAAATCCGCCAGCGTACTCTGAGCGCTGGTTAAATTCTGCTCGATCACGGAAATTTCCCGCGCCACATCAGTCAATTCCATCACAATCACATCTTCTTCTTCTTTTATTTTATCAAATTGCTCCTGGATTGCGGCGTGGCTGGATTCTTTATTCGCTAAAGCAATCTCGTAATTACGTAACTCCAGCTCTAGATCATCGGAAGTTTTGGTTAGCTCCGAAATACAAGCCTGCCGCAGCACCATCCGATTACGCAATTCACCGATATTCTCTTCCAGCCTGGCAATCTTTTCATCAATTTTCTGCGTATCTAATTCAATCGGCTTAGCCTCACCGCTTATTTTAAAAGCAGCAGTACTCAAATGCGCCCGGTCCTGCGGACTTAAAGCCAGCTGATCCTGAATTTTTACTACTAAGCCCGTCAGGCTCTCATTGGGCATCTTATCCAGAAAAATAACCGCATTGGATGACTCACCAATATCTTCATATTTAGTTTTTAGTTTTTCTAAAAATTCTTTGTGGGAAACCAGGGTAAGCTTTTCATTCCCCAGGTTCAAAATCCCCTGGTTAATCTCCTCTAAATTTTGGCCTTCACGCTGAAGGCTGCTCTTTACATCGGAAATTTTCTGTTTAAACTCAAGCACCTGTGCCCGCGTATCCTCTAATTCCTGGGTGACTTTATTTAAAGCCTCCTCGGTAATCACCTTATCCTCAAACACTTTGGCCTTTTCAATTTCCAGCCTTTTTTTACGGGCTAGATAAACCTGATGCTTAGAATTAAAATCCCCGATTTGATTATTAGTATTTGAAATTGAATTTTCTAATTCTAAAATAACCTTCTTGCATTCGGTAATCAGTTCCAGCGAATTCTTTATACTTAAACTAAGCTTATCAATCTCTTCTTCTTTCTGCGTTAAGCTGGACTGTTTTGCCTCTATGTTCTGTTTAAGATTAGCGTATTCATCGCGTACCTGCTGTAGCTTTTCTTCATCCTGCAGAAGCTTAGCTTTAGCCTGTTCAATCTGTCCTTCTAAAACCTGGTTATTCTGGATCAATTCATTAATCCGCTGCTGATTAAAACTGATGTGCTCATTATTGCGCACCAGGCTATTCTCCAAATTAAGTATCTGGCTGCGCGCATCCATCATTGCTTCCTCAAGGCTTTTTAATTCCGACTGGCGATTGGCAATTTTCGCTTCCTGCTGCGCGATTAATTCAATTAAAGATGCTTCTTCTTTTTTCAAATCCGCCAACTGCCCGAGCACTCCTTCTTTTTCTGCCCGCAGATTATTTTTATCTAAACTGGCAGCATTCGTTTCCTTTAGTTTTAATTCTTCAAAAACTTCCTTATAACGGCGGGCTTTGTTCGCCTGGCGTTCCAGGGAACCAATCTGGCGCTTAACTTCGGTCACGATATCATTTACACGTAAAAGATTTTGCTCTGTCTCTTCTAACTTTCGCGTGGTTTCTCTCTTCTGGGCCTTATATTTACTTATTCCGCTGGCTTCATCAAAAACTACCCGGCGGTCTTCCGGGCGGGAACTCAAAACCAAATCGATTTTTCCCTGGGCAATAATCGAATAGCTTTCCGCCCCGATACCTGTGCCTAATAATAAATCTAAAATATCTTTAAGCCGCACGGTGGCTTTATTCAGCATATACTCACTTTCACCGGACCTAAAGAGCCTGCGGGTAATCAACACTTCCGAATTATCCACATTAAAAAAACGGCTGGAATTATCAAATGCCAGGCTTACCTCCGCCATGCTTAATGGTTCTTTTTGATCCGTACCATTAAAAATAACATCCAGCATTTCAGAGCCGCGTAATGATTTTGCGGATTGCTCACCCAAAACCCAGCGGATGGAATCAAAAATATTAGATTTACCGCAACCATTCGGCCCGACTACCGCAGTAATACCCGGTTCGAAATTAAGCGTAGTCTTATCACAGAATGATTTAAAACCAACCAACTCTAGTCTTTTAAAATACATAATACTATCTCCTTACCCCTTAAGGGCATAACCGCTTACTTAACGCGGTAGATCTGAAATTAATGTAGTTGCGATTGGCTTTCCAGCCAATCATCAATTTTATCTTTCTTAAACCGCCACTGGCCGACTAATTTTAGCGCAGGAATCTTATTATGTTTTAACCAATCATAAATAGTCCGACGGGTAACTTTTAAATAATCCGCCAGATCTTCAATCGTCATTAAATTGCTATTAACCATTTATTCCCTCAAATTATTAAATTACTTTCTACATTATTATGATTGCATTATAATCAAATAGGTAAATTTTGTCAAGGAAAATATTTACATTCTTTAACATATAGATACAAACTTAGTCAATGCAGGGCAGATTAGTGCAGAAAGATGTAAAAACAGGAATAGTTTATTATTTCCGAAGGGCGGTTTTGAAAGCTTGTGTTAAAGCAGGAACGACCTGGAAAAGATCTCCGACAATCCCGTAAGTGGCGACTTTAAAAATCGGGGCTTCGGGGTCTTTGTTGATAGCAATAATAATTTTTGAAGACTGCATCCCTACAAGATGCTGAATTTGGCCGCTGATACCACAGGCAAAATAAATCTTAGGCCCCACCGTACGCCCGGTCTGGCCCACCTGATGAGAATACGGCATCCAACCGGCATCCACTGCCGCACGGCTAGAACCTACTGCTGCTCCTAAAACATGCGCCAATTCTTCTAATAACTTAAAATTCTCCGGCCCACCCATTCCGCGCCCTCCGGAGACAATAATATCAGCTTCAGATAAATTAATCGTAGATTCAATTTCTTCCACAATATCTAAAAGTTTAGTCCGCGAAATATATAATTGCGGGTCAAAACTCTCTCTAATGATTTTACCTTTGCGCTTTTTATCTGCGGGCATAGGCGCAAACACTTTATGCCTTACTGTAGACATCTGCGGGCGGTAATTCGGAGAAACAATTGTCGCCATAATATTGCCGCCGAAAGCCGGGCGCGTTTGCAATAAAATCTTTTTATCCGGGTCAATATCCAACCCCGTACAATCCGCGGTTAAACCAGCCTTGATATTAATGGCCACGCGGGAAATTAAAGACCTGCCGATATTTGTTGCCCCGCATAAAAGAATTTCCGGTTTATATTTTTTGATTAATTCTACTAGAATATTGGTGTAAGGCTCATCCTGGAAATTCGCCAACTCCGGCGCTTCTACCAAATAAATATTATCCGCACCGCAAAAGATCAACTCATCCAGTTGATCTTCCAATTTATTACCAATTAAGACCCCGCTTACCTGGCAACCCAGCTTTTTAGATAATTCATTGGCTTTGCCTAATAATTCATATGAAACAGATTGAACCCGGCCGTTTTTCTGCTCAATAAACACCCATATTCCTTTATAATCTTTTATATCCGGCAAATTGCATGTAGCCGGAGTTTTTTCTAATAGAACAGCTTTAAATTTACAGGCATCTTTACAGGCACCACAAAGAGTGCATTTATGCAAATCAATGGACGCTTTTTTATCCATTATCCTGATAGCATCAAAAGGGCAAGCTTTAACACATAAAGAACAACCGGTGCATTTTTCAATAATAATGGAAATGGGCATCTTAATTAACCTCCCCTTTAACTAAATCCACAAGCTCTTTGGCGATATCGGGGATTTCTCCTTTAAGTATCTGGCCGCCAACCCTGGGAGTAGGAGTAAAAATTTTCACAACTTGGGTAGGTGAACCGCACAAACCAATCTGCTGCGGGTCTAAATTTAATTCTTTCTGTGTAAGCGTAGTTATTTTAGCGCTTTTTGCGCGCATCAAACCTTTTAATGAAGGAATTCTCGGCTCATTAATCTCTTTAACTACAGTTAAAAGCGCAGGTAAGGGGGTTTCAATAATTTCATAACCTTCCTCCAGCATCCTTTCTAAGCGCATGGATTTATCAGTAGCCTCTTCCACTTTTTTTACATAAGTTACTTGTGGAATATTTAAATGCGTGGAAATGCCCGGGCCAACCTGTGCCGTATCCCCGTCAGAAGCCTGTTTACCGCAAATTATTAAATCAAAAACCCCCAGCTTCTTAATCGCCCCGGCTAAAGTATAGCTGGTCGCCCAGGTATCGCTCCCGGCAAAAGCCCGGTCGCAAACCAGGAATCCTTCATCAGCGCCCATGGAAATTGCTTCCCGCAAAGCGCTATCTGCCTGAGGAGGCCCCATAGTTACCACACTGATCTTGCCGCCGAATCTTTCCTTAAGACGCACCGCTTCTTCAATCGCGTACATATCAAAAGGATTGATAATTGACTTCACTCCCTCACGCATTAAAGTATTGGTTTCAGGATTAATCCTTACTTCGGTAGTTTCAGGGACCTGTTTTATACAAACAATGATATTCATTTGGTTTTCCTTTTATCTATTAAAACTAGGTTCGCGCTTATTTGGCCATTTCCTTAATTATCTTTAAAGCAATAATACCGCGCTGCACCTGATTAGTCCCCTCATAGATCTGGGTAATTTTAGCATCACGCACATATTTCTCAATCGGATAATCTTTCATATAACCATAACCGCCGAATAACTGCAAAGCATCCACCGTCACCTTCATTGCTACATCTGAAGCATACATCTTAGCCATCGCTGATTCCTTAGACACATCCTTGATCCCAGCGTCTACCATTCTAGCGGTCGAATAAACCAAACCGCGCGCAGCTTCTACTTCCGTGGCCATATCCGCAATCATCCACTGAATACCCTGAAAAGTGGAAATTGGCTTACCAAACTGGACTCTTTCATGCACATACTTAACCGATAACTCTAACGCCCCCTGGGCAATACCTAAAGCCTGCGCCGCAACTCCCGGACGGGACATATCAAAAGTCCGCATAGTCACAATAAACCCCATGCCTTCTTTAGCTAACAAATTTGCCGCCGGAATCTTACAATCAGTAAAAATCAATTCACGCGTGCTGGAAGCTCGAATTCCGAATTTATCTTCCTTTTTGCCAAAAGTAAATCCCGGTGTACCTTTCTCAACAATAAAAGCTGTAGCGCCGCGGGCACCCTTGGTTTTATCGGTCATCGCAATCACAACATAAGTTTCAGCATCGCCGCCATTGGTAATAAAATGTTTCAGGCCGTTCAAAACATAATGATCCCCTACTTTTTTAGCCACTGTTTTAATCCCCGAAGCATCACTGCCGGCTTCCGGTTCGGTAACCGCAAACGCCGCTACTTTTTTTCCGCTGGCTAAATCCGGTAAATATTTTTTCTTCTGCTCATCAGTACCAAATAAAACAATCGGAATTGTTCCTAGAGCGCTGGCCGCATAGCAAACCGCAATGCCACCGCAAGCGCGGGAAAACTCTTCAGTCGCCAAACATAAATTCATGGTGCTATTAGCAAAACCGCCGTACTCTTCAGGAATAAACAAACCAAACATATCTGATTCACCCATCACTTTTAAAACTTCCCAGGGATACTCTTCACTAATATCATATTTAGCGGCTACCGGCCGGATTTTTTCTTCAGCTATCTTATGCGCCAAATCTTTAATCATTTTTTGTTCATCGGTCAACAGATAATCCATTTTTCCTCCTATTAATAAGTCATAAGCTGCAAGTGCTAAACTTAAAGCTTACTGCTTAAAACTTTCCAAAAATCGGCAATTGAAGAATTATAACATAAAAAGATTATTTTACAATATTTTTAGCAATGCAATCTCTTGGCAGTTGGGGAATTTACAGCAGTTGATACACTCCGCCCAGATCTTATGCGGGAGAGCTTCATGCTTAACTTTTTTAAAACCCAGCTTTTTAAAAAAATCCGGCTTATAAGTGAGCACAAAAATTTTCTTTGCCCCCATCACCTTGGCTTCCGCTAGGCAGGCGGCAACCAAATCCTGGCCCAGCCCCTTACCTTGCTTATTCTTAGCAACAGCTAAAGATTTAATTTCAGCTAAATCATCCCAGGCAATATGTAAAGCAGCGCAGCCACACACCTTATCTTTATCCTCATAAACCCAAAAATCGCGGATATTCTCATAAAGCTCATTGAGTGAACGCGGCAACATTACATCCAGTTTGGCAAAAGTGCCGATTAATTCCTGGATCTGTTTTATATCCTTAATTTTGGCTTTTCTAATCATATATTCTAAACTATTTAATCTCTGTGCCCTTGGCTACTACCACAATACCCGATTCGCTGACAAAAAATCTTTTTCTATCTTCCTCTAAATTAAAACCGATAACCATGCCCTGCGGGATGCTTACATCTTTATCAATAATCGCCCGTTTAACTTTTGCATGCCTGCCGACATGGACACTTTCCATTAAGATTGAATCATAGACCTCGGAGAAACTGTTTATGCGCACATTCGGCGAAAGTATGGAACGCTGTACCCGCCCTCCGCTAACCACGCATCCTTCGGAAACAATAGAATCCAACACTAGCCCCACCCGGCCCTCTTCTTTATCTCCGGAATGCACGGTTTTAACCGGGGGATACTGCTCTTGAAAAGTCCGGATCAGCCATTCCTGATCATAAAGGTTGAAAGTGGGATTAACCTGGATTAATTCCATATTTGCATCATAATAAGCATCAATAGTCCCAATATCCCGCCAATATTCCTCACCATTATCTTTATCACGGAAGTTATACGCCACGATTTTCATCCCCTTTTTTAACATCTGAGGGATAATGTCTTTGCCAAAATCATGCGCGGATTTACTATTTTTAGCATCCTCCAATAATTCCTGCATCAATACCGATTGATTAAAAACATAAATACCCATTGAGCCAAAAATCTTATCAGGTTTTCCCGGAATTGTCTTAGGATTAGCCGGTTTTTCCTGAAAACCGGTAACCCTCCCCTGAACATCTGTCTCTACTACTCCCAAGTGTTTAGATTTGAACTTATCAATCTCCACCACTCCTACAGTCAAATCCGCGTTTTGCTCACGATGCACATCAATCATAGAATAATAATTCATTTTATAGATATGGTCACCGGCTAAAATCAAAACTTCATCCGGGCGGTCCATTTCTAATGTATATAAATTCTGATAAATGGCATCCGCCGTACCCATATACCAGGAATCCCCGATCCTCTGCTGGGCAGGAAGCAACTCAATAAACTGCCCCAGTTCCGAAGGAAGGAAGTTCCAGCCTAAACGAATATGCCTTTGCAAAGAAGCGGATTTATATTGAGTGAGTATATATATTTTACGCATCCCGGAATTAATGCAATTGCTTAAAGTAAAATCAATAATCCGGTAAATCCCGCCAAAAGGCACCGCCGGCTTGGTGCGGTCTTTGGTTAAAGGCAACAAGCGCTCACCTTTCCCGCCAGCCATAATAAATGTTAAAACTTTACGCATCATTGTAAAAATGCCCCGGTTATGCCATGGCGAACCATCATTACCGCAATGGCTACTAACAATATATACATTATTTTAGAGAATGCCCGCGTACCATTTGGCCCGACAACTTTCATAATCAAATCGGCCTTAAGCAAGGAAACCCAAACAAAAAACATATTTAATATTACTGCCACCAGGGTCGCCCAAGTGCCATAGCTATTCATCATCATCAGCGTAGTGGTCAAAACTGCCGGCCCGGTAATCAATGGCGTGCCTAGTGGAAATACTCCCATACTTTTATCCGGACAACTAGTTAGAACGCTTTTCTGTGCTCCGGGCAACAGAAGGCGCACGGCAATCACAAATAAAAGTACGCCGCCGGCAATTTGAAAATCAGGAATTGTCACGCCCAGCAAAGCAAAAACCCATTTACCGACAAACATAAAAATGATCGCTACTGCGGTGGCAGTAATTACTGCCTCCCGAACAGTCTTTCTTCTGGCCGGTTTGGAAGTATGTTCAACCAAAGACAAAAAAATAGGAATATTAGCAATCGCATCCACCGCCACAAACAGCGGAACAAAGCTAAGTATATAGGGCTTAAGCGCTTCCATCATGATTAATTATTATATAGAATAGTCCATAAAATGGCAATAGAAATAATTAGGGTAATCTACTTTCCTAATATCCTCAACGAACTATCCAAAATAAAGAGAACAGTTCTCTTATTCTAAAACCAGTTCAAGATAACCATCCCTTTATTTAATCTATTCTATCTTATTAATCAGCAACAAACAAAGGAAGCTGGTAAACGCCGACAAAACAATCAGCCACTTTAATCCAATAAGCGGAAGCAAAAAAGCTCCGGATAAATTACCAGTCACCCCGGCTAAATTATTTAAACTGCACAGAAAAGCAAACGAAGTGGCTTCCAAGCCCTTCACCGAATGGCGCGCCATAAAATCCATAATCATCAAGAATATAAACATTCCTAAAAGGCTATAAACTATATCATATACTACCGCGGTTACCGGAGTATAATACAGGTAGCTTAACGTAGTTAAGCCTCCGAGAAATACTGAATAATACAACCATTTCTTAATATTTATTTTCTGGCTAAACCTGTAATAAAGCAATGCTCCAATAATACCAAACACTATGCTCAATGTAGATAACATCCCAATCCACATTTTATCCCACTTAAAGCTATCGCGTTGGATATAAAATAATGGAGTGCCAAAAGAAGGAGCATATTTATATAAAAATATAAATAAACCGATAATCAAAATCTCTTTGCTGCTAAAAAGCACCCTTAAATCTGCGAATAAAGTCGATTTCCTTCTTTCCAGTATTTCCTCACGGTATAGGCACACCGGTAACCCTACCAGTAAATAAACCGGTATTAAACAGAGAAACCCTGCCTGATAACCCCAATGCTGGGCAATAAAAGCCCCGCCTAAACCAGTGAAAATACCGGCGGCTAAAAGAGATGCCCACTGGATACTCTGAATTTTACCGGTAACCTGGTACTTCTTGCCTTCCACGCACATAATTCCATCAGTAGCTACATCACGGAACGCTGCACTACCGGAACTAACCAACAACAAAGCCAATAAAATAAAAAATGGCATTTGCAGCAACCCTAACAATAAAACAAAAACTATATCTAAAGCTAATGAAATAAATATCCATGCCCGCTTACTGAACAAACTATCCACTAAATAGCCAATCAAAGGCTTAACCAGCCAGGCAAAAGCAGTCAGGCTGCTGATGAACATAATTTTTTCAGCAGGAAATTTTAGCGTCTCCTTAAAATAATAAAACAGGCTTTGCGCAGGCAGCCCTTCTATACCTTGCGTAAAATAAACCGCGCTGCTCAAAGCAAATACCCAAAAGAGATTTTTATTTTTCATACCAAAAGATTAAAGGAGTCGGTTAAAAATAAAAAAGACCGTTTCTATTTTTCTAGGACTATTCTCGGAAAAAAAATAGAAACGGTCTCTTTTATTAAGATTGTTATTGGGCTTTTGCCGCATCAGGATTCACTTTTTCTGCTGTAACAGCAGCGGCCTGATCCTTGCCTGCTTCAGTTTTAACTGGTTGGGCCTTATCGGCCTCAGAAGTTTTAACTGCTTCAGGCTGAATATTACGCATTAAAGACTTACTCTGCTTAACCGATAAAACTGCCAAAGCTAAACAAGTGATAAAAAAAACTACCGACATAATAGTGGTCGTACGGGTTAAAAAAACGCTGGTCTTAGTGCCAAACATCGACTCAACCCCGGCAAAACTCTCTACCAACCCCGCACCTCTTCCGCGCTGAATCAGGACTAAAACAATTAAAACCACACAAGCCGTTACATGTATCGCTATCAAAAATGTCATCATTTTACAACCTCGCTGGCTCGCATAACGATTACGCTAAAACTATCCACCTTTAAACTCGCTCCACCCACCAGGGCACCATCAACATCAGGTTTTCCAATTAACTCTGT
This sequence comes from Candidatus Omnitrophota bacterium, assembly GCA_028712375.1. GTDB lineage: Bacteria > Omnitrophota > Gorgyraeia > Gygaellales > Profunditerraquicolaceae > UBA6249. Next base: position 163,993 of record JAQTQG010000001.1, on the reverse strand, counting down.
AATATTTTCAGGCTTCACGCTTCCGCCATACTGAATCCTGATACTATCAGCAACCTCCTGATTATACAAATTAGCTAATAAGTCCCGTATGTATTTATGCACTTCCTGCGCCTGTTCCGGAGTAGCGGTTTTACCCGTCCCAATCGCCCAAACCGGCTCATAAGCAATCACAGTTTTTGCCAAATCATCCGCGCTGATACCAGACAGACTACCCTGAACATGGTCCTGAATAACTTTAAAAGTCTGGTTAGATTCTCTTTCCTGCAAATTTTCGCCAACACAAATAATCGGAGCCAATCCGTGTTTTAAACTGGCTTTGATTTTTTTATTTACCGCTTCATTGGTTTCGCCGAAAAACTGCCTGCGCTCGGAGTGCCCGATAATCACATACTGGCAACCCGCATCCTTCAACATCGCCGGAGAAACCTCACCGGTAAAAGCCCCCTCATCCTGCCAATAAACATCCTGGGCACCTAAACCGATATCCGTTTCATTCAATACTTCGGCCACTTCACTTAAAGCGGTAAATGCCGGGCATAATACTGCATCTACTTTGGCAAAATCTAACTTAAAAAATTCGCGTTTTAACCCATTAGCCAGATCAATAGCTTCATTGATCGTTTTATACATTTTCCAGTTTCCCGCAATAATCGGTTTTCTCATTTGTCCGTAAGCGCAGCAATCCCGGGTAAATTTTTCCCTTCTAAAAACTCCAGGCTTGCCCCTCCTCCCGTTGAAATATGTGACATTTTATCTTCTAAATTAAACTTCGCAATCGCCGCAGCCGTATCCCCTCCGCCGATTATGGATATAGCTTTCAAGGCCCCGATAAAGTTAGCTACCGCCTGCGTACCGCGGCTGAAAGGCTCCATCTCAAAAATCCCTAAAGGGCCGTTCCAAACAATGGTCTGGGCGGATTTTAACTTTTCTTCAAACAACTTAATGGTCTTGGGCCCAATATCCACGGCGATCTTACCATCAGGTATCCGGTCAACTGTCTGCACTTGAGCTTTAACATCCACAGCATCAACCACCAGATGATCAACCGGCAATAAAACATCTTTTTTTAATGTTTTTGCTTGTTCAAGAATAGATTTGGCTAATTCTAATTTTTCTTTCTCCAGTTTAGAATTACCAATCGGTTCGCCTTGCGCTTTTAAAAAAGTATACGCCATCCCGCCGCCGATAATTACCGCATCGCACTTAGGAAGCAAGTTTTCGATCATCCCTATTTTATCTGAAACTTTCGCTCCCCCTAAAATTATCACAAAAGGCTTAGCCGGGTTACTCACTGCGCCGCCGATATATTTAATTTCTTTCTCTAGAAGAAAACCTGCGGCGGATTTTAGAAAATGTGTTACCCCTTCGGTCGAAGCATGTGCCCGGTGGGCTGTGCCAAAAGCATCATTGACAAAGATATCCGCTACACTGGCTAACTTTTTCGCGAAACCTGCGTCATTTGCTTCCTCTTCGGCATGGTAACGTAAATTCTCAAGCAAAATGACCTTTTCCCGGGATTTATCGATTGCCGGCTTAATATCATCGCCGACACACTCGCTAAGGAACAATACATCCTCGCCCATAAGCTCTTTTAAACGCAGGCTTACCGGCTTAAGGCTGTATTTGGCTGCAACTTTTCCGTCCGGGCGCCCCAAGTGGCTTATGATCACTAATTTCTTGGCCCCTTGTTCTAAAATATATTTTAAAGTGGGCAGCGTGGCACGAATACGCGTATCGTCGGTAATCTTAAGATCGGCATCCTGCGGCACATTAAAATCCGCCCGCACCAAAACTGTTTTATTTTTTAAATCAATATCTTTTAAGGTCAATTTTGACATCTGCTCTCCAATATTCTTTGTCATGGCGATGGCACCTAGTGCCCTAAGCAATCTTGCTCTTTTTTTAATTGCTTAGCCGCTTCGCTCCTCGCCATGACAATATGCTTTTATAACCCCTTTTTAACAATATACTCGCACAGATCTACTACGCGATTGGAATAACCCCATTCATTATCATACCAGGAAAGAACTTTGACGAAATCATCCTGAATAACCTTGGTGAGCTTGGCATCAAGAATCGAACTTAATTGACAGTGGTTAAAATCTATCGAAACCACCGGATCCTCGGTATATCCAAGTATGCCTTTCATCTTTCCTTCCGCGGCGGCCTTAAAAGCAGCATTCAATTCTTCAGCCGTTGCTTTTTTAGCCAAAGTCACGGTTAAGTCTACGACCGATACGTTCGGAGTGGGAACACGGATAGCAAAACCGTCGAGCTTCCCTTTTAATTCCGGAATGACCAACGATATAGCCTTAGCGGCACCGGTAGATGTAGGAATCATGGAAACCGCGGCAGCGCGTGAACGGCGTAAATCAGAATGCGCCATATCCTGCACTTTTTGGTCGTTAGTATAGGAATGGATCGTAGTCATTAAACCCTTAACTATCCCCCAATTATCCTGCATTATTTTAGCCACTGGTGCAAGACAGTTAGTGGTACAAGAAGCATTGGAAATCACGTGGTGGTTTTTAGGGTCATATTTTGATTCATTTACTCCTAAAACAATAGTTATATCCTCACCCTCAGCCGGAGCAGAAATAATAACTTTCTTGGCACCGCCTTTAGTAATATGGTTCTCTGCACCCTTAACTTCCTTGCCCTTCTTATTTACTCCGTCTTTTTTAACGGTAAATAATCCCGTTGACTCCACGACGATCTCAACCCCCAAATCTTTCCAGGGAAGTTCCGAAGGGTCTCTCTTGCTTAAAACTTTAATTTCTTTGCCATTAACTGAAATCACATCATCAGCGGTAGCTTTAACCTCACCATTAAAACGCCCATGCACAGAATCATATTTAAAAAGATAGGCATTACTTTTAGCATCCGTTAAATCATTGATTGCTACCAGTTCAATATCTTTACTATTTTTCTCCAAAATTGCCCGAGCCACTAAACGGCCAATCCTTCCAAAACCATTGATTCCGACTTTTACCGCCATCTTACTCCTCCTCTTAATTTTAATTAATAATAATTTTACTAAACCCTGGGCTGCTATACTCTACCTATTTTAGATTAATATTATTAGTCTTTTACGGCTTTTAAATATTGCGCGGCTAACTCTGGAGAGGTTGGATCTAGGTAGAAACCGGTCCCCCACTCAAAACCTGCAACTTGCGTTAACTTAGGCATAATTTCAAGATGCCAATGGTAATACTCTACACCCACATCGCCATTAATAGGCGCAGAATGAATTATATAATTATATGATAAATTTACAAATACTTTTTTTAGTTTCGTTAAAGTATCCTTCAAGATTTGCGCCAGCGCCGCAGTTTCCTCCGGGGAAATATGATAAAAATAACTGCTATGCTGCCTGGGCATAATCATAATCTCAAAGGGAAACCGGGAAACAAAAGGACAAAAAGAAATAAAATATTTATTCTCTAAAATTATCCGTGATTTATCCTGGATTTCCTGGCGTATAATATCGCAAAAAATACAACGTTCACGGTAATTATAATAATCCTGCGCTCCGCGAATTTCCTCCAACGCATTTTTAGGCACCATCGGCAAAGCAACTAACTGAGTATGCGGATGCTCCAAAGATGCCCCTGCGGCTGAGCCATAATTACGAAAAACCATAATATATTTAAAACGGCTGTCTTTTCTTAAATCCGCCGTACGCACACAACACATCTTCAGGTAACTTTCAATTTCCTGAGGCAGGAGATCCGAAATATCTTTATTATGGTAGGGGCTTTCAATTAAAACTTCATGCGCGCCGATTCCGTTAGACATATCATAAATACCTAATCCCCGGCGGTCAAGCTCGCCTTCAATCTGCAAAGCAGGAAATTTATTAGCCACCACACGCACCTGCCAACCCGGAGCATTGGCTCCTGTACCCGGGTCACGGAAACAACTTATTTCCGGCGGAGTCATAAATTCATTACCATAACAAAAAGGGCACAAACCGCCATTGGGAATATGTTGTTCATATTTAAAATCTTCCGGCTTCTTTGGACGATCTGTATCTACAATTACCCAGCGGCCGACCACCGGGTCTCTTCTTAATTCACCCATTAAATCTCCACCTCTCTTAAAAACTTAGCTGTATCTTCAGGTGGAAGCGGGCAGATATAAAAACCCGTTCCCCATTCAAAACCTGCCACTTTAGTTAAACGCGGCATAATCTCGATATGCCAATGGTAATCCTGGTCAATAGTTTTCCAATAACCGACTTTCTGCCGGCGAAAAGGCGCAGTATGAATAACATAATTATAATCCGGGTCATTCAATCCGATTTTCAGTTTTAAAAGTACCGCTTTAAGCACCCGGGATAAATTTTTTCGGGTCTGCGCATCCATACAAGTAAAATCACTACAGTGCTTCTTAGGCAAAATCCAGGTCTCAAAAGGAAACCTGGCGGCAAAAGGGCTAACCGCGACAAAACCGTCATAATCCAGAATGATACGTTCTTTTTGTGCTATTTCCTGTTTAATTAAATCGCAAAATACGCACCGTTCATGATACTCGTAATAAAGCCGGGCTCCGGCTAGCTCTTCCTTTACCCGTTTAGGATTAACCGGAGTAGCAATTAATTGCGAACGCGCATGCCTGATCCCCGTGCCTCCGGAACCCTTACCGTAATTTTTAAATACTAAAACATACTTCAGGCGGGTATCTTTTTCTAAGTCCAGGATTCTATCAGAATAGCAGTTAAGCACCCGGGCAATCTGTTCCTCGCTTAAATCCGCCATATTAGCGACATGCTGATTAGTCTCAATAACAATCTCATGCGCTCCCACGCCGTTCATTACATCATAAACACCATTTCCGCGGCGGTCAAGATCACCTTCAACCCTCAAAAAAGGAGAAATACTGGGAATAACGCGCAGATCCCAACCCGGGCCATTATGTGCGGAATTACGCGGCCGGATAGCATAAATTTCAGGCGGCGTATTTGCCTCCTTACCTTCACAAAATGGGCAGGCCGACTCATCCTCCTGCTCCTTAAACTGGCCAACAAACTGATCAGGGCGGCGCGCGCGTTCAGTGGCAATAATTACCCACCTACCTATAATTGGATCTTTCCTTAATTCTGGCATAGAAAAGTATTATAACAGAACCCCTAAAAGTTGCAATAAGTTTCTAATATCCCGCAATGACGTAAATTATTTGTTTTCCCCTAAGATTTCCCCTGCAACCAGCCTGTGGCCAATAATGAAATTTTGAGCCGGCATACGCTTTCCCGCTTCCAGCTGCAATTCTTTAATCTCTAAAAAACCTTTGGCGCAAGCCACAACAATACCATGCTTATCAGCCCTGATTACCTGTCCGGGGCTAGGCTTATACCCAGGGAATATCGGTAAAACTTGTGCCTGAAATATCTTAAGCAATTTCTTGCGATAACTGGTAAATGCTCCCGGCCAGGGAACAACTCCTTTTATCTGATTATGGATATTCACCGCGGAAGTATTCCAGTCAATTAAACCAACATCTTTTTTCATCTTCGGAGCATAAATAACTTTTTCTTCATCCTGCTCCACTAGACGATAATTACGGCTATCAATAATAGCCAATGCCTCCATTAAAAGGCCTGCCCCGCAAATACTTAACTTCTCCTCAAGGCTGACAGCAGTATCTTTATCCTCAATCCTTACTTCTTTCTGCATAATTATCGGGCCGGAATCCATTTTTCGGGTTACATACATTATCGTAACTCCGGTTTTCTTATCACCGTTAATTATTGACCAGTTGATCGGAGCAGCACCCCGGTAACGCGGCAGCAACGAAGCATGAATATTAACCGGCATAATCTTGGGAATATCCAGAATCTTCTGGGATAATATTTGGCCATAAGCCGCAATGACAAAAATATCCGCATCCAGGCTATGCAATAATTCTTCACTTTCTTTACTATTAATATTCTCCGGCTGAAAAATTTTAAGCCCGGAGGCCAACGCCGTATTCTTAACATCCGTAGCTGCTAACTGCAAATGCCTGCCTTTTTGTTTATCCGGTTGAGTCACTACGCAGACTAATTCATGCCGGCTTTTAATCAGCGCTTTAAGCGCTAAAGTTCCAAAATGTGCGCTGCCGAAAAATATTATTCTCATGTCAATTCCCCATAAACTCTAAACCGGATCCACATCTACGGTAACTATTATACCCGAATAATGCCCTTCTTTTAAGTGTAATTTTAAAAAATGAACGGCTTTTTCTACGTGAAGAGTGCGCATCAATATTTGATAGTAAAAATTCCCCCGCAATTTTGCCGGTTGGGCAGGATTAAGAGCAAGCAACTTCAAGCTGCTGGTTTTAATTCCGTTTAATCTCTGGAATAAATCTTGGGAGGATTTTTTAGTTCTTTCCAAATCTCTCCCCCGGATCTTAAGTAAAATCATATGGCCAAAAGGAGAAAAATTCAGCTGCTTGCGCGCCTTCAACTCTTCTTTTAAAAAAAGCTGCGGATCGTTTTTTATCAAAGCCTGAAAACAGGGATGGCTGGCATTAGAGCTTTGAATAATCACCTTTTTAAAAGTCAAATTAATGATTCCGGAAAGCATGGAAAAGGTCTTTTCTGCTGCCCGGTAATCTACCCGGTTAAGAGAATCGTCGATTACCATCACTCCGATCAAATCAAAACTTAGCCCCTGCTGGCTGGCTATTGAACCGGTTGCCACTATAATATCCTGGCCGATACGCGCTTGCGGAAAAATCCTGGACAATTCACTTTCCACCTTTTCCGTACCCAGGCCGAAATATTTAATATACCCGGCGTTACAGTTCGGGCAAATCTTAGGCAGCGGCATTTTAAAATTACAATGATGGCACCTTAATTCATCTTGATCAAAATGCAGCACCAGATTAATATCGCAACGCGGACATTTTAAAGCCACACCACAATTATGGCAGGCAACGGTTGTAGCAAAACCTTTGCGGTTAATCACTAATAAAACTTTACCTTTTTCAACCAAAACAGCCTGTATCGCGTCTACCAGAAATTTAGAAAATATGGACTTGTTCTTTCTGTCCGCGTAAGCCAGGCGGCGCACGTCAATAACTTTTACTTGAGGATAGGCCTGTTGCGCAGAAATAACTTCCAGGTCCAGCTTGTCTTTTTGCATTAAATAAAATCCTTCAAGAGATAAACAATGACTGCCCAAAATAACCTTTGCGCCCTGAATTTGCGCGCGCATCAGCGCGACTTCCCGGGCATGATAATGCGGAGCCTGTTCCTGCTTGTATACCTGGTCTTCCTCCTGATCGACAATTATCAATCCTAAATTATTAACCGGCGAGAAAATGTTTGAACGCGTCCCCACCACTACACAAAAGCCTGCTTGTTTGATTTTTTTCCAAACCTCTAATTCGGCCGCCTGCTTACGGTGAGCAATAAAAACTTCCGCTTCCAGACCAACCTGAATAACCGCTTTGAATTTCTCCGCAATTAAGATATTACTGCACAGGACAATTACTGATTTCTTAGACGCCAGGGATTTTTTGATTTCCCTTAAATAAACCGGCATCCGGCTAAAACCCTGCACAAAAAGTAAACGCTGCTCTTGTTCATTTACTGCTTTATCAAAAAACTGGCTTGCCTCCGGCAGGCGCGCCTCCAAACGCCTGCCTTTTCTTAGCTCATCCGGCAGCGCCGCTTCAATTGCCTCACCCCAAGAACAGCAATAATATTGCGCCAGCTTCCTGGTTAATAAAAACATGGGTTCATCTAGAACCGGAAAAATATCGATCACTGAAGCGATTTCTTTTATTTTTTTAATTTTAGTTTTATTGTTTAATTCTACGATGTAGGCAACTTCTTTTTTATTGCGGAAATTCACCCAAACCCTTGAACCAACCTTAACCTTACTTTCTAAATCCACCGGCACAAGATAATCAAACGGCCCTTCAACCGGTAAGCCCAACACAACATTAGCGTATAACACTAGCCAACTCCTTACACGCAAACGGCTTTTGAACTTCCCTGATCTTTTGTCGCAATTCCAATATTTTTTGCGGGTTGTTTTTTAAAAACAAGATGTATCTTTTAATTTCTTCAATATTTTTAGGAGTTATTCCGATACCATATCCGGACAACGCTTCTACGTTAGCTGTTTCCTGCCCCGGAATAGCGCTAATAAACACAACCGGCAGCTCCATAATCAACACCTCAGTAATCGTAGCACCGCCTGGTTTAGTAATAATTACCTGTGCGGCAGCCATCAGCTCTTCAGTATTTGAAATAAAGCCAAAAACTTTAACATTCTCCAGGTTACGTTTAAGCAATTTCTCGTAAAGTTTTTCATTCCCGGCGCAAACCACTAAAACCTGGCAATCTTTATGTAAAGCTTCGGTAATTTCCTCAAGCGGACCCAAGCCAAAAGAACCGGTCATTAATAAAACAGTGAATTGCTTGTGGTCTATTCCAAGCTTATGACAAAGAATCCTGCGGTCAAAATGCCTTAAAAATTTCGGGTCAAAAGGCAGTCCCAAAACACTGACTCTGCCGGCATCCACCCCCTCCATTACCAGCCGCTCTTTAGTAAAATCCGACGCAACTACATACAAATCGGTTCCCCCGGAAATCCAAAAAGGATGTACTCCGTAATCCGTAATAACCGTAATTAATTTTGAACTAATCCTATGTTGATTCTTTAAATCGGCCGCCAGCTCCGAAGGGAGAAAATGCGTGGAAACAATAACGTCGGGATTTTCATGAATAAAATACTGAATTAACTTTTGCGAATTAATAGAATTAATTATGCGCGCCAAAGCCCGGCTGACCGGGCGCAAAAACTTGCAATCGGTCGCCAAAAAAGCCCAATGCCACAGTTTGGTGGCATAGTGCACTAAAAACGAATACCCTTTAGTATAATCAAATTTGAATAAAGCATTAGTCTTATCCAAAGCATCCAGAAGCACCAGATCCAGTTCCGGAGAATTCTCTTTTAAATAACTATAGATTGCTTCCGCCGCCCTGCGGTGACCGGCTCCGGCTGAAGCATGAATAATCAATACTTTCATAATTTTATTTAGTTAAAAATTTTGCGGCTGCCAGGAGATCTTTAAATACAAAATCCGGCTTAATTTCCCAGTTTTTCTGATTAACCAGCTTCTCTTTACCGGTTAGCACCAAGATTGATTTACATCCAGCTGCCCGCGCGGTAGCCACGTCACGAATTGTATCGCCGATAAAATAAGCGGTTTTTAAATTAAACCCGAACTTATCCGCGGCTTTTTTCAATAGCCCCGGCTTTGGTTTACGGCAGGAGCAGCTTGCTTCTTTGCGGTGCGTACAATAATAAACCTGCTGAATCAAACCGCCTTCCGCTGCAATACTTTTAAGCATGTTAGCAGTAATTAGATCAAGAGTTTTCTGGCTATAGGTACCTTTACCTACCCCGGCCTGATTAGAAGCCACGAATACCCTGCATCCTGCTTTGCTCAACAAAGCAATTGCTTTCTTAGCTTTGGATAAAAATCTAAATTTGGCTAAAGAAGTAACGTAAAGCTTGTCTCCTGGATATTTATTTATCACGCCATCCCTATCTAAAAATACGACTTTCATAATTATAAATCTTCCCCCCGGGTTATTTATTAAAAATTTGTTTTATACCAATCAATAGTCCTTTTCAGCCCTTCTTCAAGGCCCATTCTGGCTTTAAAACCAAACTCACGATAAGCTTTTACAGTATTTAACCTTCTTCTTAACTGTCCGTCAGGCTTAGTCTTATCCCAGGCTATTTTACCCTTAAATCCGGTAAACCTAGCAATAAGCTTAACCAAATCTTTAATCGATATTTCAAAGCCTGAGCCAATGTTTACCGGCTCGGACTTATCATATTGTTCCGCCGCCAGAATAATTGCCTCGGCCGCATCTTCAACATAAAGAAATTCCCGGGTAGCTTTTCCGGTACCCCAAATTAAAACTTCTTTACGATCTTTCTCTTGCGCTTCTAAACATTTCCTTATCAGCGCGGGAATAACATGCGCTGAATCCAAATCAAAATTATCACCCGGGCCATAAAGGTTGCCCGGCAGTAAAAAGATAGAGTTAAATCCATACTGCTTTCGATATGCCTGCGACTGCACAAGGAGTATTTTCTTCGCCAAAGCATAAGGAGCATTTATCTCTTCCGGGTAGCCGTCCCAGAAATTTTTCTCCTCAAAAGGAACCGCGGTAAATTTAGGATAAGCGCAAACAGTCCCTAGTGCTACAAACTTTTCGATACCCCGGGCACGCCCGGTTTCCATCATTAACGCCCCCATCATCAAATTATCATAAAAAAACTTAGCGGGATTATCAAGATTAGCACCAATGCCACCTCCTTGAGCAGCCAAATGTATTACAATCTCAGGCTGGGCATCAGAATAAAGACGTTTTACTGCTTCTGACTCCACTAAATTATAATTATCCGAACGCGGCACAAAAATATTACGGCAACCACATTCTCGCAACCGGGCAACAAGATGCTTTCCCAGAAAACCTGCCCCGCCAGTAACTAAAATATGCTTATTTTTTAAATCAATCATAGACCGGCAGATTCTCCCGCTACAGACAGATGACTGTTTTAAGATGCATTCTGCTTATTCCTATTCTGCATCTCCCGGAACTTAGCATAGCTTAATATTTGATATAGCGTATCGAAGAATGAAATAATAAAGCCATACATCCCGTCCTTATACGCCTTCTTCCTAAGATACCTTCTAAAGAAACGATCTACCGCTCTCCAGGCAGCCCACAACAAAGTCATTTTGCGGCCGGTTTTAATCCACTTTTCAGCTTCCAATGTTGACTGGCGGTTAACGCTGTTCAGAAAATGCTCTAAATCCGGGTAACCCCGGTGAATAATGTCCGCTTTTAAATGCCCGCAAGGCCCATCGATAAATGCCCGCGGATGCACTTGCGCCTCTTCATATTTGAATTTATCTTTTTGAAAAAGCCGCACCTTAGCCGCCGGATACCAACCGCCGTATTTTACCCAATAATTACTGATAAAATTACGCAAGGGAATATCGTAAGCCGCGAATTCCGTGGATTCAATCGCCTGCTCAATCTCTATTTTTAACTCTGGAGTAACTACTTCATCCGCATCCAAGCTTAGCACCCACTGATTCCTTGCCTGGGCATACCCCCAATTGCGGTGCTTACCTTCGATATCCATCTTACGGAAGAAAAGTTTAACATTATATTTCTTTACAATCTCAACCGTCTTATCCGAACTTTCATCATCCACTACAATAATTTCATCCGCCCACTTTACCGATTCCAGGCAATCTGCAATACAAGACTCTTCATTCTTGGTCAAAATCATTACCGATAGCTTATTGGCCATGCATAAACTCCTTTACAGTTTTAATAATATAATCCCTTTGCTCTACGGTCAACTCCGGATAAACAGGTAAAGTAAATGTCTGCTTTGCCGCCTGTTCGGCTTGCACAAAATCTCCGGCTTTATACCCTAAATATTTAAAACATTTCTGCAAATGTAAAGGAACCGGATAAAACACCCGGGAATCTATTCCTTTTTTTTGCAGGTAATTCATAAACAACTTATTGGAAAGCGAAGACCTGAGCACATATTGATGGTAGATATGCGTAGAGCCATCCGGAACAACCGGCAGCTTAATATTCCAGCCGGATAAATTATTATTATAATACCGGGCCACTTCCTGCCTGGATCTATTCCAAAAATCCAAATACTTTAACTTGATATCCAATACCACCGCCTGAATAGTATCCATGCGGTTATTGCGGCCCAAAACCGAATGGTAGTATTTATCCTTATTCCCCTGATTGCGTAAAATTTTCAATTTTTCAGCCAGCGTTTTATTATTCGTCAAAATCAATCCCGCATCGCCAAAAGCGCCTAAATTTTTACCAGGATAGAAACTTACTGCCCCGCAATCACCCAATGTGCCGGCTTTTGCCCCTTTATACTCAGCCCCAAATGCCTGAGCGGTATCTTCAAGAACTTTAATTTTATATTTACGCGCCAATCTTAATATCTCATCCATATCCGCACAAGCCCCATAAAGATGTACCGGGATAATCGCCTTAATCTTAAGTTTGCTCTTTTTAGCCAATACCTTTTCTATACTTGTAAGGGAAATATTATAAGTATCTTCATCAATATCCGCAAAAACCGGACGCGCTCCGATATTTGCCGCAGCTCCGGCAGTAGCATAATAAGTAAACGCCGGGCAAACCACCCCGTCACCCGGCTTAATCCCTAACGCCAACAAGCCCAAACTTATAGCATCCGTACCGTTAGAAACCCCAATCGCATATTTTGCGCCCGAATATTCAACAATATGCTGTTCAAATTTTTCCACTCCCGCTCCCAAAATAAAACTAGCATTATCGATCACCTCTTTTACTGCGGCATCCAATTCCTGTCGAATCGGGGCAATCTGTTTCTTTAAATCTAACGCTGATATTTTCATCTTTCCAGTTATTAATATAGTTTAAACTATATTAATCTCCTCAATTTAACAACTTAACGGCTGCATTGAACACCTCATCCACACTCACGCGTTTCAAACATTCCCTATCTTTATCGCAGGCCGCCAGGCGAAAATTATGATAGCAAGGCCTGCACTCCAGGCTGCTTTTTAAAACGAGATGCTCATTATCAGCCGGATAGGGGCCATAAATTATTTCGCTGACCGGGCCAAAAATCGAAACAGATTTTACTCCTAAAGCCACTGCCATATGCATCGGACCGCCATCATTAGTAAGCAATAAATTACAATTTTTAATTACTGCCGGTAAGCTATCTAACCCTATTTTTCCGGTCAGATCTATCGGTTTCTTAACCATAGCATGCACAATTACTTCTGCAATCTTACGCTCAGATTCATCACCCAAAATCACGACTTTGGCTGCGAAATGTTCCATCAGCTTACTGGCTGTCTGGGCAAACTTTAGCGCCGGCCAATGTTTTGCTGCGGCATCTTTGCCCCAACTACCTCCGGCGCCAGGAAAAATTCCGATTACAGAATCTGTTTTTTCAATTCCAACCGAAGCGAAAATCTTTCTTGCTTTTAATTCACCTTCCGCCGAAACAGGTAAACATAACGTTTTATCCGCTGCCGGGATATTCAGGAATTTAAGTAATCCCAGATAATAATCTACCGCGTGCTTATCCGCATAACCTTCAATATCAATTTTACCGGTAAGAAACCTGCCTCTGCCCTTGTAATTAAACCCTATCCGTTTTTTAATTCCGGCTATTTTTGCCAATAAACTATAGCGGTGATCTAAAGAGAAATCAAGACAAATATCAAATCCTTCTTTTTTTATTTCCCAAAATAATTTAAACGCCATCCAGATGCCCTTAAAAAATGATTCCCGATAGATCTTTTTAAGGTCTCCCCGGGAAAGGGCAAAAACCTTGTTAATCTGAAGGTTACTTTCCAAAATAGGCTTAACCCGCAAGTTCGACCAATAACCAATAAAACTATCCGGATGCTGGTGCCTTAACGCTTTAATCACCGGGGTAGTAAACAAAACATCACCGATACCGAAAGGATTAATAATTAAGAATTTTTTCATCTTTTAAAATCATCATCGAATCTTTCGATATCATCTTCGCCCAGATAATTTCCGGTCTGCACTTCCACAATCCTCAAAGGCTGATTAGTGGAATTTTCCAAACGGTGCTTCTTGCCCCTAGGTATGTAAATACTCTGATTGCTATGCACTAAAGAAGTTTTTCTTCCGCTTACCACTTTAGCGATCCCGGAAACTACCACCCAATGCTCAGCCCGATCCTTGTGCCGCTGTAAACTTAACCGTTTATGCGGGGTAATTTCAATAAGCTTGATTTTAAAACCCATTCCTTGCTGTAAGACCGTAAACGATCCCCAAGGCCTTCTTTCCGTTAAATGTACCAGGCGTTCTTTACGGTTTAAAGTTTTCATCAACCCTACCAGCTTCTTCACATCCTGAGTCTGATCTCTATCGCAAACCAATAAAGCATCCGGAGTATCTGCGATAATTGCATTTTTTATACCAATAGTCGAAACCAAACGGTTTCCCCTGGAGAACACGCAAACTCCCTGACTGTCTAAATTCAGGACATTACCGCTTACAATATTGCCGCCTTTATCTTTTGGAAATATCTCAGACAAAGCCTCCCAACTTCCTAAATCCGTCCAATAAAAATCAGCGGGAATGAGCCCGATACGTTTAGAATGTTCCATAATCCCATAATCAACCGATATTGCTTCAATCCGGGGCCAAACTCCGGCAATATCGTCGACGGAATTTATCAATTGCAAATTAGAATACAGGCCTGGTAAATATTTTTTTACTTCCTCTAGGAACACAGAAGCTTTCCAGATAAACATACCGCTATTCCAGTAAAAACGTTTATCTTTAAAATACCTTCCGGCTTTATTTAAATCCGGTTTTTCTAAAAACGCCTTAACCTGGCAATAACCATTCTTTTTTGCACCCACTCTTATATAACCATATCCGGTAGACGCTGCAACAGGCTTAATCCCCAGAGTAACCAAAAGATTGTTTTTAGCACAAACAATCGCTTTTTTAAGCGTCTTTTTAAAATTTCCTACCTTCTTGATATAATGGTCGGAAGGTAAAACCAAAAGTACCGCGTCCTGATCAAATTTGTTGATTAGTTTTGCGCATAACCCCACTGCCGGAGCGGTATTCTTACCCTGCGGCTCTAAAATTATATTCTTGTCCGGAATTTTGAATTTGGCAACCTGGGCTTTAACTTCATAAAAATAAATCTTGTTCGTGATAATATAAGTGCAAGATGGATCCACCAGCCCCTTTAATCGCTGAATAGTTGCCTGCAGCAGGCTATGCTGGCCGATAATTTTTATAAACTGCTTAGGCTCAAGCTCGCGGGAAAACGGCCAAAACCTGCTCCCCACTCCACCGGCCAGGATTACCGCATAATTCATCTGCTCAATACCTCCTTAACCTTATCAAAAACCTCATCCACAGTTATATCCTCTAAACTTTGTTTTTCAATTACCACATGCCCGCTGCCCCAGGGGCCCCAGCGCTGCGCAGTTTTACCAACCAAATCGTTCCTGAATAATGCTATAACCGGAATCCCCACAGCAGCAGCCAAATGCATTGGCCCGCTATCTCCTGAAACCAGCAAACAACCCCGCTTCAATAATGCCGCTAATTCCGGCAAAGAAGTTTGATTAACCATGTTAATGATATTTTCGCCTAACTGAAGAACTTTTTCTGAACGGCCGGCAATCACCACTTTTACGCCTAATTCTGTTTTAATACGCTGCGCCAGATGAACAAACCTTTCCATCGGCCACTGCTTAACTGGATCACTGGTAAAAGGATGGACAATAACCACCTTTTGACTAATAAAATATTTATATAAACTGCCGTCTACTCTAAGGCGTACAGATTTATCAGAAGTTTTTATTCCCAGTAACCCTACCAATTCCAGATTGCAATCAACTTCATGCCGGTTGCCGAAGTGTTTGGTATCTTTTAATTTATGGGTAAGCAAAAAACCAAATTTTCTATCATAGCCGACCCGCACAGGAA
Source organism: Candidatus Omnitrophota bacterium (assembly GCA_028712375.1). Classification (GTDB taxonomy): domain Bacteria; phylum Omnitrophota; class Gorgyraeia; order Gygaellales; family Profunditerraquicolaceae; genus UBA6249. Next base: position 148,437 of record JAQTQG010000001.1, on the reverse strand, counting down.
TACCCGCCAAAAAAATACTCTGATGCGCTTCTTTAGTGGGGTTCAGAACAATACAAAGATCAAACCTGTATTGCCTTAATCTTTTTCTAATCTTTTCCCAATCCGCTACCTGATCCGCACACTCCACAGCATTACCCAACTCACAAACTGCAGAATTTACCCCCAAAGTAAGCTCAGCTAGCGGATATGCTTCCTTCAACGCGCGGATTGCCGGGATATTCAATAAAAATTCACCAAACCGGTCATTACGAATGACAAGTATTTTTTTGATCATATAAAATAGGCACTTCAATTATACGCATTTTTTTATGCACAGCCTTGGTGAGAATTTCAAAAAACGTATCCGTGCTTTTTAATCCGGAAAATAAATCCAAGAATTTTTCCCGGCGTAAAAGCTGGAAATGGGTAAACCAATCATGCAGCTTGACGCCAAATAAAACATTTAAAAAATAGGTTAGGAAATAACTCTTCACCCTCGGGACGCGCACCCCTTGAGACATTTTGCTAAAACGCGCGCCCAATACCATATCCGCCCCGGAATTAGTTATCGCCTCTAAAAGCTGAAGATAATCATTACCGCTGCTTAAATCAGCACTTTGTATAATTACAAACTCGCCGCTGGCATTTTCCATCCCCGTTCGCGCTGCCGCCGCTTTACCTCGGCTGCTGACATGGTGAATTACTTTTAAATTATTCAAAACCAATCCCCTTAAAACTACCGCGGTATTATCCTGCGAACCATCATTAACCACAATAATTTCTTTTTCAACAGGCAGGCTGTTAACGCTATTCACTGCTGCTTCAATACTACTCTCCTGGTTAAAAACCGGCAAAATTACAGAAATCATTTTCTTTAACTCCTATTTTTTTTCAACCACTCTATCGGAAATTTTACCTAAAGCTAATGCCAAACCAACGAGAAACCAAAAAATCATCACTAACCGAGAATGATAAAGGCTGGTTTCAGTCAAGCTGTTAATAAGATAAGCGATAATCGAAGCAAATACCGATATTGACATTGCTTTTAAAAAAGGTTCATCATTTACCTTAAAAGCCCGCCAGGCGCCCCTGAGTACAAAAAATAGAAAAATGAAAAATAACCCGATACCCAACAAACCCACCTCTCCAGCCATTTGCAAATAGCTATTATGCGCATAAATAGTATCCTGGGTCCCGGTTCGCGCTTCCACGGCAGCTAATTTATATTTACCATAATTTTTAGAAAAGGTATTAATGCCTACACCGATAACCGGATGTTGGCTGATCATATATATAGTATTGCGATAAATGCTCAATCTCACGTTATCAGTAAGCATAACCAGAGGGTTATAATTAACGCTCTTAGCCCATTCTTTAATATTTTTAGGCATGACAAAAGGATAAACCGTAAGCAATAAAATAAGCCCGGTAATTATAATTTTATTTTTCCTGATCAAACTTAAAAATAGTATACTTATAAAAAGCCCCAGGGCGGCTCCCCGCGACAAAGATAAATAAACACCTAAGCATCCAATTAAAGCAGCCCCAGTAAAAAATACCCTGATTTTTATCTGCTGAAAAAACAAAGCTACTCCGGCAACCAGAGGAGTTAAAGCGGTAAGGTAAATTCCCATAGCATTACAACCGGGAAAAGATGCTGTAGCGCGAGCTAACCCGATATTACCATTAAGCACATTACCACGGATAAAATCCCTCCCCGAAAATATCTGCCAAAGCGCATCAATGCCAATAAGAGAAATAGCGCAGGCGCTGGAGATGGCTATCCTCCTAAAATGTTCACGGTTTTTTATATTCTGGCTGCAAACCAGAAAAATCATCAAGTATTTTAACAGCTTAAACATACCCTTTAAACTATCTCCGCGATCAATTGAATTTATGAAAGAAAACGCACCAATCAACATAAACGCCCCGAAAATAATAAGCGGCAAAGAAAGTGCGCAAAGTTTTTCTTTTTTTAGTAATTTTTCAAGCAGGAACGAACCAATCATTATCCCGATAACGGTATTAGAAACACCCGGAGCAATTGCCACCGAAAAGGGCAGTAAAATTATCGCCCAATAATTTATGTTTTCTAACATCTTACTTAATTTCTGCATTAAGATGCTCCTTTTTAAGCAACAAAACTAATATGGATCCCTGTTGCGTTTAAAAATAGTATAAAACCCCGAAAGTTTGGCATAAAAACTAAACGGTTTTGTCATATCGGAATTTGTCACTTTAATTCTTTTAAGCTCATATTCATCGCGGTTAAATTTAGCAAATCCGCGGTTAGTTGAACAAGCCCCCTTAAAACCCGCCTGTTTGATCATTTCTTTTGTTTTCTCATTAAATCCTCCGGAAGGATAGCAAAAATACTCTACCGGTAATTTTATTTTTTCCTCAATTGCGTTTTTCGAACCCATAATCTCTTCTTGCGCTACCGGCTCATCCACTCGGCTGCCTAGGTTAAAATGAGTTTTAGTATGCGCGCCAAAAGAAATATCATCTTTAGACATCAAAATAATCTGATCCCAATTTAAAAATTCCTTGCCGTTACCAAAAGATTTACCTACAAAATCCGAAATAATAAATATGGTAGCCGGAAAACCAAACTTTTTTAAAACCGGATAAGCATACTGAAAGTTATCCCTGTAACCATCATCAAACGTAATCACAACCTTGTTTCTCTTAAAGCTCTTATTGTTCTTTATGCCTTGCACCAACTCATCTAAAGTTATTACCTCATAACCCTTATTCTTAATATATTCCATCTGTTTGGCGAAATTTTCGGGAGCAACATAAAAACTCCCCTCTTCATAGCCTATGTTATGGTACATCAAAATAGGCACCGTATATTTTGGAGAAAGCCAGAAAAAATAAAACATCCCCAAAGACAAAATAAGTAAAGAAAAAAATATTTTTATCTTTTTCATCGGATTAACTGCTCCTTAAAGCGCTTAAACAACAAACACATTCCGTGCCGTTGGCATAACTCAAAGACTCCGCCTGCCCTAAAGAAATCTCTTCCCAATAATTGTTCCCGCTGCTCATCTGATTATTTTTAAAAAACTTAATCGTATTCACTAAAAAACCAGCAAGTAATTTATCCAACCCCTGTTTATCATAAATCCGCTGCTGAGCATTAATAAATGCCCGGCCAAAAGGAACAGTCAGGATTAACAGCCCCCCAAGCTTTAAAACCCTTTTGGCCTCTAATATCCCCTTAACATCCGAAGAAAGATTATCTTTAGGGTCGCTGTAGAAACCGATCCCGATATGCTCAATTGTTGATACGCAAGTTACAGCGTCAAAAAATTCTCCCTCAAAAGGCAGCTCCAGAATGCTGCCCTGAACAAAGTTAAAATTAGGAACCCGGTATGGATACTGCCGGAAATCAAAACCGGTAACCTGGAAACCAAGACCGGCAAGAAATAACGGTAAAACACTTTCCATGCAGCCAAGGTCTAAAACTTTACTGGTTTTAGGTATTCCGGACAAAGCATTAATCGCAAAGGGAATTTCGATAATCCGCTCATTAAGCAAGGCTTTTTTAATAAATGGCTTGTGTTTTAATGCGCGCCAATCAAAACGTCTTTTATATTTCAGAAAAATCGGTTGATTAATAAAATAGCTATCTTCCATAATAAGCTCCTTTGGTCCAGATATAAACTTTATACATGAAGATTTTCATGCATAAATTACATATGCATAAACCCGTTATTCCGGCATGTCCCGCAAATTGTGCATGCAGGGCGTTTTTTGTTCAAAATCTCCTGCCGGGCTAAAACAAACTTACGGTTGTTCCAGATATCTTTAATAGAATCCTTCTTTACATCACCAAAACTATATTTTTCTTCATAAACCGCGCAACAAGGAAAAACTAAACCATTAGAGTTAACCGCAATTGACTGCCACGGCTTTTTGCAAGTCTTTAATACTTTTTTAACTGTAAGGCTGCATTTATCATACGCGCTATAAATAGGATTATCCGGTATCAGGTCCATGTCTTTAGCTATGCCCTCGTGATGAGGCTTAAGTATTTCATCTTTCAAAGAAGTTCTCATTAATCCGATATTGCAGTCCACTCCTATGTCTTTGGACATCTTTTTAACAATTTCTACCTCATGCTCATTATGCTTAAACACAATAAAATTCCAGACAATCAAAACTTTCCTCGCTAATTTGCTGTTTTTCTCAGCCAAAAAACGCAGATTCCTCATTACCAGCCCAAAATCTCCTCCGACACGGTACTTTCCGTAAGATTCTTTGGTTGTCCCGTCGCAAGAGACAATAATCTTATCAATGCCGGAATTCATTACTTCTTCTAATAAATTATCATTATTTATATTTAAATTAGTGCTGGTGATAACATAAATCAGCGGTTTTACCTCTTTGGCATATCGGATCATTTTCGTTAAATCTTTATTCAAAAGCGGCTCACCCCAATTAAACATATTTATTTCGGATAGACTTTCTTTAAGCTGATCAAATACTAGCTTAAATAGGCTAAACTCTAAAAAACTCTTCTGAGCGCCCGAATCCCCCAAACCTGTAGGGCATAGCGGGCATTTAAGATTACAGATATTCCCCGGATCAATCCCCAGGCTATAAGGCAGATAAGGAAGCTGCCTTGCCCTGAACAATTTAAACAGTTTCGCTTTTCTTTTTTTAGTCAAAATCATCAGTGCTTTCCCGTATTATTTTGATTATCTAACCAGAAACTTAATCCTGAATATCGCCCACAACGCCGGAAGCATATGAATGGCTTTAATAGTTTTGCCTTCTCTATGAGAACGCGCCTTATACCAAACAGGCAGTTCGCCGATTTTATATTTCTTTTTACATAACCGGCTGACCAACTCAAATTCAAAAGACGGATCACTCGCTTGGCAGCCCAGGTTTTTTAAAATGTCAGCCTTGATCAATTTAGTGGCGATTATATCCGTGAACTTCCTGCCATAAAAGAGGTTTATTAAAAACGTAGCGATAATTGTTCCCAGCCAGTAAGGCCTTTCCTTGATCAGCTCAATAGTGGAAACTTCTTTTCGGCCGGATAACCTTGACCCAAAAACTACATCCAGCTTTTCTTTTTCCAGCTTCTCCACCATCTTATATACATCATCCATCTTATATTCCAGGTCCGCTCCCGGCGCATACAAATAATCACCTTGGGCAAGAGCAATCCCTTCGCGCACAGAATAGCCGGCTCCCATGTTTTTATCATGCAATATTATTTTTAATGCTTTATCTTCACTATAAGTTTTTAATATTTCCCTGGTGCCGTCAGTAGAGAAATTATCGATAACAATTATTTCTTTATCCAGGGTAATTTGCTTAGCATCTTCAATAACGCTGGAAATAGTGGATTTTTCATTAAAACAAAATATCAGAATTGTAAGTTTCATATTTTTTCTAGGAAGCCAATAATTGTATTTTTCATATAGGTTAACTGTTCAAGCTTAAGCCCGGGGTAGACTCCAATCCAGAAAAGATTGTTCATCACCATATCAGTATGCTGCAACGATCCGAAAATCCTGTATCTGGTATCTTCATATGCCGGCTGCTTGGTTAAATTCCCTCCAAAAAGCATACGCGTAGCAATTTTACGCTGCTCCAGATAAGTTACCAGACCATTCCTGGTAAAAGGGGCGTTTTCCTTAACTAAAATAGGAAAACCAAACCAGCTGGGCATTGATTCTTCTGAAGGCTCCGGTAAAACCAAATACTTTTGATAACCTTTAAGGGATTTTTTGAGAAATGAAAAATTCTCCCTCCTGGACTTAATAAAACCTCCTAACTTATCCAACTGTGCCACTCCTACTGCCGCCTGCATATCCGTTACTTTTAAATTATAACCAATATGCGAATAAACATATTTATGATCATAACCCTGCGGAAGATTACCGAATTTTTGAGAAAATCTTTTCCGACAGGTATTATCCAGGCCGGGGCCGCAATAACAATCCCTTCCCCAGTCGCGAAAAGACATAATTATTCTTTTTAAGAGCGGGTTACTGGTTAAGACTGCCCCTCCTTCACCCATCGTAATGTGGTGCGCAGGATAAAAACTGCAAGTAGCGATATCGCCGAATGAACCGGTAAGCCTGCCTTTATAAATTGACCCCAAAGCATCGCAATTATCTTCTATAAACCAAAGATTATATTTTTTAGCTATTTTTAGAATCAATGCAATGTTTGCCGGATTGCCTAAAGTGTGCGGGACAAATATGGCTTTGGTCTTTTTAGTAATCGCCCGCTCAACCAACTCCGCCCGTATGTTATATGTCCCCAGCTCCACATCGATAAATACAGGCACAAGATTATTTTGTAGAATAGGATTGAGCGTAGTGGGAAAACCGCAAGCAGTTGTAATAACTTCATCGCCTTTTTTCAGTTGCCGTTCTTTTAACAAGGGTGAAGTTAAGGCGGAAATCGCCAGCAAATTCGCCGAAGAACCGGAATTAGTTAAAAGGCAATATTTTACTTTAATGAACTCTGCGAGCCTTTTTTCAAACTCTGCAGCGTATCTGCCGGCAGTTAACCAAAAATCCAGGGAAGCATCAACTAAATTAAACATTTCTTTTTCATCATAAACCCTGCCGGCATAACTAACCGGTGTCTGGCCGGGAACAAACTTTGCTTTTGCAAAAGATAATCTGCATAAACGTTTTACATCTGCCTGGATTTTTTTTCTTAGTGTTTTCGCCATAGCCATCAGGTTAACCTGCTTAATAATTTAGAATACTTAGAAACAGGTAAAAAATAAAAATTAGTTTGCTGCGTAGTTTCCGTGATTTCTCTAATTTTCTTAAGTTTTGCCTTATTAATTACGTAGCATTCGTACCCTATCTGTTTAAGAAGGCTAATTACGCTATTCGGATGATAGTCAAATTTAGCCGCCCACTTTCTTAATAATTCCACAAAAATAACCGGTTTATACTTTTTAATTAAGTTTAACCCGCCTTCAATAACAAATTTTTCAGCACCCTCCGCATCACATTTAATAAAATCTACCTGCCCAATCTTTATTTTTTTCAAAAAATCATCTAATTTTTCCACCCGGCATTTAATTAAGACCGTATCGTGCTTATGAATAATGTCCTTCAAAGATGTCGCTCCGGTGTAGGAACGGTTATAATAAAAATTAAAGCGGCCTGATTTATTGAATAATCCGATATTATATGCCTTGATATTAGGCAACTGGTTCAAAGCAACATTCTTAATTAAGCAATTGTAGGTTTTAGGAATTGGTTCAAAAGCAATTATCCTGCCCCGCGGAACACTTCTGGAAAGATTAATCGAATACCATCCGATATTTGCGCCAATATCCAATATCACGCTGTCTTTTTTTAAAAAACGCTTAATCATTTGTAGTTCGGCAGATTCATAATTACCAAAATTTAAAATCTCCATAGATATATGCCGTTTATCTAAAAAATCACAGAATAAGCTAACACCATCTTTTGTCTTTAAGATAATCTTACCTTGGCTAATTTCAATGGCAGCAACATTTTTATTCTTAATCAACTTCGGATAATCCTCAAGCATAAGGTGGCGTTTATGCATTAAGTTTATGTAGGTTTCTTTGCCAACGCAGCCGGTTTTATATTGTTTTTCAATTTCTACTAACTTACTCACTTTCAAAGCTCCTTACCGTACGCCCAAACCCTTCTTTTATGGAATAAAACGGTTTCCAACCTAACCGCCTGATCTTAGTGGTATCCGGCACGCTCACCGGTATCCGGCTTTTTATATACCCGCCGATGCAATCACTTTCCCTCTGAATAACCTTTAAATGTTTTTCCGGGCGCAAATCAACCAATATCTTAGCCAGGCCGGCTATGCTAATCCCCTCATCATTTCCAACATTATAAGCTTGCGCAGAACTGCCTTCCAAAAGTACCGTAAAAAACCCGGCAACTGCGTCAGCCAGATAACAAAAGGCCCTCACTGCGCTGCCGTCGCTTTTCATTATAATATCCCTGCCTGCCACAACATCGCAGACAAAATCCGCAAACACCCTTCCATCATCCAGCCGCATTCCCGGCCCATAGGTATGAAAAGGGCGGATGATTTTTACCGGTATTCCATATTGATGGCTCCAAGAAACACACATATTTTCACCGGCACGCTTACCTTCTGCATAACAAGAACGCAAAAGCATTGGATCCACTAAGCCATAAGTATCTTCTCTAATAGGAACCTGGTCAACAGCTACCTCCCCGTATACTTCGCCACTGCTAAAGAACAGAAACCCCTGGCTTTTATGTTTAGCGGCTAAAGCTAAAAGATTTGCTGTGCCAAGCGTATTAGCCGAAATAGTCCCTGCCGGATCCGAACCATAAAACTTTGGGCTAGCCTGGCTGGCAGCATGAATAATAAAATCCATTTTTTTATGAATTTTAAGCGGAGCGCAAACATCTTGAATAATAAAAACAATATTTTTATTTCCGCGGTAACCGGAAAACCTCTTTTGGACCCTCTCCTTATTGCGTGCCAAAGCAAAAATTTTAGCTTTCTTTTTAAATCGATGTTCATTTAAAAACAAAATTGTTTCAATCATATATGCGGGCAAAAAGCCATTGGCTCCGGTAACCAGGATATTCCTGCCTTCCAGCTTATCCCAATGGATACCAGTTGCGGTTATGAATTCTAAGTCTTCCTTAACAATTAAATGCATGATTCCTCTTAATTTTAATTACCAAAAAAGAATGCGAAATATTTAATTTTTATCCTCAACAGGAGCAACAATCATATTGGATAAAAACTCTTTCCGGTTTAAAAAAGGGTACATATCTTCTAGGGGCTTAGATACCATTACCCCGCTTGATTTACGCTCCGAAATAACCCGGGGAGCAAATGGCTGCATCGGATGCAATGTTACATCGATAATCATCGCTCCTTTAGCCTTTAATGCTTTTCTAATCTGAACATGCATTTGTTTATGATTTTTAATACTTAAAGAAGCTATGCCGTAAGCCCGGGCAATTTTAACCGTATCCGGGCAACTTACTCCGCTTGATGGGTCAGAACCCACAAAAAAACCATTAAAGTAGGCGTTTTGCGTATGTTTTATACTCAAATACCCCTGATTATTAAATACAAAAAGCTTGACCGGTAATTTATAATGCACAATTGTCTGCAACTCCTGAATATTTAATTCCAGCCCACCATCACCATGCACACAAATAACCCGTTTTTTATTATTAGCAAAACATGCCCCGATTGCCGCGGGAAGCCCAAACCCCATCGGGGAAAAACCCCCGTTAGTAAACAGGCGTTGGCCTTTTTTTAATTTAAATGCCGGAGTTGAGCAGTAAAAAGTAGCCCCTTGATCCGTAATTACTATATCGTCATGGCCCAGCTTTTCAGAAAGCGCTTCAAAAAAATAATAAGGATTAACATATTTTTTTTCTTTGCGCCATTGCGGTAATACCGCCGGGTATTTCTTACGCCAATTTTGGCAGCAGCTAATCCAATCGCCGACAGATAGAGCTTTAGCTTTAAGCGCTTTGTTCAAGATAGGAAAAAAATCTTTAAGATTGGCCCGGACAGATATATCAATTTTTATATTCGGATATTTCAGCTGTTGCTGATCAATATCCACAACTACCTTTTTTGCCCCGCGGGCAAACCATTCTGTTTGATAGCCAATAGTGGTAAACGCCAGGCGCGAACCGAGTACTAAAACAAAATCCGCGTTTTGCACCGCAAAATTTCCGGCCCGCTGGCCATAGGTTCCTATCCTGCCGGCCAAAAGTTCATGCTCATCATAAATAAGGTCAAAACCCAGCTTAGTAGTCACTACGGGAATACGATAAGTTTCAATAAAGCGGATAAACTCTTCCTGCATGCCGGCAATCCGGATTCCGTTTCCCGCAATAATCACCGGGCGTTTAGATGCTGACAAAAGCCCGCAGATTTCTTTAATTTTTGTTTCATCAGTTTCAGAGGCACCAATAAAATTTTCTTTTTCCGCAGAAAAATGCGCTAGCGTATCTTCATTAATCATTGCCGCCTGAATATCCAGAGGTATATCCAGCCATACCGGTCCTGGCCGGCCATGGCGCGCCAAATATAGCGCTTTTTCCAAATGATAGCGAATCATGCCGGCATCAGTTACCGTAACCGCATATTTTGTTATGGATTCAACAATCTTAGTAATATTAGCCTCGTGCGTACCCCTTTGGCGCAAACCTGTATTTCCAATTAAAAATCTTGAAGCTACCTGCCCGGAAATAATAATTACCGGAATAGAATCGTTCCATGAACACATTAACCCCGTAATCACATTAGTCCCTGCCGGGCCGGTAGTAACTAAAGCCGCGCCCAGATTACCGGTAACCCGCTGATAACCTTCTGCGCTCATCGCGCAAGCCTGCTCATGGTGATTACAAACATACTGAATATCCTTGCTACGGCCTAAAGAATCGATTAAAAACATCCCGCCGCCTCCGGAAACCATAAAAACATGCTTAATCTTTTCTTTAGCCAGAAATTTAATCACATACTCCGAAAGTCTAATCATCTTATAACTTATCTCCCAAAATTATTTACGATGGTATTGAATGCACTGTAAAGAATATCTGAATCAACCCGATAACATAAAAACTGTATGCCGATAGACTTAAATAACCTTAACTCCTGCTCTGAATGAAACAGAGCCCCGGCAGCTTTTTTATGGGCCCGAATCTTTTTTACACATTCCTTAATAATTTTTACTACCTTCGGATTACTAATTTCTCCGGGCACACCCAATGCTACCGAGATATCATAAGCCCCGATATAAACTAAATCCAGGCGGGTATCGGCAATAATTGAATCAATATTGACAATACCTTCTAAGCCTTCGATAATGATACCTGAAAGAATACGCTGGTTTTCTTTGGAAACATACCCTTTAGTCTGGGCATAACCGCCCGACCTGACATAAGGAGAAAACCCCCGTACCCCTGAAGGAGGATACTTAATAAACGACAAAGCATCTCTGCATTCCCGGGGTGTTTCAATATGCGGTACGATCACTCCATTACTTCCGATATCTAGCGCTTTAGCCACTTCCGATTCATCATTGCAAGAAACCCGGATTACCGCTTCCGACCCATCAGCCTGCGCTGCCATCACCATCCGTAAAGCACATTCCGGGCTGATTGCCCCATGCTCTAAATCAATCAACACAAAATCAAGCCCGGCTTTAGCAATAACATTCACTACCGCCTCAGAAGGCAAAAGACACCAGGTCCCCAAAACATTTTTTCCAGCCTGCAGGCGCTCTTTTAAAGTTTGTTTGATGTTTTTCATCTATTTAATCTCCTTATTTTAAACTAAAATATCCTGATAATATCTCTTATGAGATGTAGGAGTAATAATGGAAAACGATATGCCCTGCTCATGTAAAAAATCCGCCACTCTTTTTAATTCAATTGCCATGTTCTCATAACGCACAGAGGCAGTAATTTTGTCATCGGGGACATCTTTTTCATTATAAAAATAAACCACTTTTCCGGCCTCCTGGCTTTGATATCCATCCATTCCCACCGCCATAATTTCACGCGCCCCCATCTGAAAAGCAGCCAGGATGGCAGCGGTAGCCACGTTAAGATATGCAGCCTGCTGGCGGATTCCTTTTACCGGCAAGGCCTTAAGATTATGTTCCGCAGCAATCTGAATAAATTCATAATCTCCGCTATAATTTTCCGTAACCAGGCGTTTCCCGAAAAAAGTAGGCACCAGCAATATGCTCTTTTTTAATACAGAAGAAACATACTTAAGAAACCTTCTTTTATTTACAAACAAATGGTAATCTGGAACATAAATTTCATTTAGAAAATTACAGCCAATAGTAATTAAATTCTTTTTACTGATCAACTCATTAATTTTATCCTTATACTTGACAATTGAAGGACCATTGGCAATAATTAAAAAACTTCTGCCCTTATGTTTATTTTTAAACGCAAGCCTACGCAATAAAAAACTATCTTTGGCCGGGATAATTTTCAGGTCTTTCTCGATTTCCGCAATAGTGCGGCGGGTTTGCGTAACATTCGGGATATAAAACCTTTCCCCCAGCGCGCGCTTTAGCTTCTCCCCCGAGAAAGAAATCGGGCATTTTTCTTTAATCACTTCTAAAATATTCCAAATTTCCTCAATCGTATAATTATGTGAATGAAAAAGTTCATCGATATAATAAGGATGCACGTTGCTTATCCCGCCTAAAAGGGAATTTAGCGAATACCCCCAGCGGTATTGCTCGAAAAGCCGGACAAAAAACCTCTGGATCACATCCAAATAAGGAACAACATTATACTCATTATTTTTATGCTTACTCAGATAGCTCAAAAGAATTTCAACCGGTAAATTTCCCGCGCCTCTGCCCATACCATAAATAGAAGCATCCACGTAAGTAGCCCCTTCTTTAATCGCATGCATCGTATTAGCAAATGCCATCTGTAAATTATTATGAGCATGAAATCCGATATGCTTAAACCCGATTTTTTTTAATTTTTTAATAAGCGCAGATATTTCAGCCGGGCCATATGCGCCGAAACTATCCGCAAAATAAACCGCCTTAAGCGCATCTTTATGCTTCCAACTCTTTAACACTGCCAAATCTTTATCCGTCCATTCACTGCTGGCCATCAGGTTAAGAAAAACTTCATAGCCTTTTTTATGCATCTTCTCAACCAAATCAATTGCAATACCGGCCTCATAAGGGTAAGCGGCAATTCTTACTCCTGAAAAAGGGGTTTTACCTTCCTTGCAATCGGGAATTTCATATCCGGTATATTTACCTGCATCCAGCATAAAAAGCAGCTTACATTCTGCAGAACATTTAAAAAGCCCGCTTATCTGCTGTTCATCACAATACCCATAAGCGCCCAAACCGCTTTTAGCCGGATCATTTTTATAACCAATCTCAAAATAATCCACCCGGCCTTTTTGCGCCGCAAAATAAGCGGATCTTACTAAGCGGTCCTGAAACTGCCACTTGTTTAAATGCCCGCCATCCCGGATTGTGCAATCAATGATTTTAATTTTCATTTGTAAATTAATTTATGCTTAATTCATCATACCCCTTAACAACAAAGGCAGTTTCTTTTTTTAATGCTTCGAAAGGCACCTGCCCTAAAGCCACCCCAACTGCCGCCTTTAAATGCGCTTGCTTAGCCATCGTAATATCCATCGCAGAATCACCAATGGCGATAGCCAAATCAGGCTCTAGGTCTAACTGCCTTAGCGCAATCAACGCGGGCTCACCACTTATTTTAGGTAAGGGCGTTGCTTCTTTACCTAAAAGCACATCGAAATATTTGTCGATATTCAGGAATTTCACTATCTCCCGGGTATTCTTAATGCTATCAGTAGTCACTACCGCTGTCTTAATTTTTTTATCCTTGATTTTTTTCAGAAACTCTTCGACACCCGGCAATATTTTTATATAGCTATTAATCTCATTTAAAAAATCAGAGTGGACTTCTATAAATAAGCTGTCTATCTGGCCAAAAGTAACCGCTACGCCCTGCTTGATTAAAAAATCCAGAAGTATTGCAATTACTTTTTCGCGGCTGACCAGGGCGATCGGACCCTCAGGCAACAAAATCTTCCTTTCCAGGGAAAACCCCATTTTCTGGCAAAGAACAGGATGCACTTCATCTTTAAGGTTCAACATCTTAATCAGCGCCCGGCTTCTTTTTTGAATGATCCTGCCCCAATATATATGGCTGTCGATTAATGTGCCGTCCTTATCAAAAAGGACAGCCTCAATTGATTCAATCTTCCAGGAAGGTGAAGACAAGCTGATCATAGATACTTTAAAGATTTATCAACCAGCTGTTTAGCGATCTTGCAGGCCTGATTAAATACTTTTTTATTTTCCAGAAAATCACTCCGGTCAATATATTTCCTGATAATCTTACGGGCAAACGAACCAATCGCCACACCTTGGGCATTAATTTCAAATAATCTGGACAGCTTAGCAGTCTTACTATTTGTACCTCCGGAAATAAGCAACCAAACCGGCAGTTTGGCTTTATTTACAATATCCGCAGTAGCTAAAGCCTGCAAAGTAGTATTGCAGCGATCATCCCCTCCGCTCATCGGCGCGCCATCAGCTTGAATTATTGTAGTAAAATCATTCCTGCTGCCGATAAAACGCTTAATACGTGCGATCAATTGCTTATCTCCCAAATGAGAACGGTCAAGGCAAAGGCTTAAAATACCGGGAAAGATCTTATTCATCGCCAGCCACTGAGCATAAGCAGTTTCTTCATCATCCGTTACAGCGTGCAACTCCAAGGAATCCAGCCCCAGCTTAACTAACGGAGGCAACACTAAATTTAAATCTTTATTCTCTGTGGTAAACGAAATTGCTGCTACCGGGCAAACTTCAGCACACGCTCCACAACCAATACAGCGTGTTTTAATCACGGCATATTTATTTCCTTCGGGTAAAATCGCTTTTTGCTGGCAGACTTTTTGACAAAGGCCGCAGGCTTTACATTTTTGCCCGGTAATTAAAGCCTTGCGCACATGCGGATCACCGGCGATTCCAACGCTGACATTAAAAAAATAGTTAGTTGGCTTACCTTTCGGAATTACCCTCTCCAAACCCCGCTTAGCAGCGCGGACAATATCTTCTCTGGCTGAAAGATCAAAATAATTAGCGCCGGCTTTAGCATAAACCGCCACCAATTTCTCTACTTCCACAGCGTCCTCATTGCCGGCACCGCAAACCAACTTAAAACACCGTTTATTTTTTAAAATCGCGGTAAGATTCATCTTATATAGCCAGCTCCAAGCCATCATAGCTAACCAAAGTATTTTTAAATACTTTTCTAGCGCTTCTACCAGCTTGTGCCCTATCCTTTAATTTAGTATAAACACCGGAATCAAAATGCGTCAAAATCAATTTCTTAACCCCTGCCTGCTTAGCAGCTACAGCCGCCTGCTCAGGGTTAAGATGCGGCCAACGGTTATCTATCCTGCCGGCAGGTAAAGATGATTCCGCAATTAAAACATCCGCTCCTTGCGCCAAAGCATTTAAATTTCTGCAAGGACCGGTATCTGTGCAAAAAACTACGGTTTTATTATCCGTCGAGACCCGATACCCATAACAGGCATCAACATGGCGAAGTTCCTTATATTTAATATCTACCGGCAATTTTAAGCTATTCAAAAATTCCCCCACCACTAATTTAGTCTTCAGTTTATTAACCGGCATAGAATAAGGGGCATTAATTAAAAGGTTAAATAGCTTCTTTATGCCTTGAGGGCCCAATATTTTTATGCCTTGAGTAAAATTAAATTTCGCTAAAGCATGTAAACCGCTAATATGGTCCAAATGGAAATGGCTAAGCAAGACAATCACCGGTTTTTCCTCTTTTACATATCTATCCAGCTTATAAAAACCCCCTCCAGCGTCAAAAACAATATAAGCCTGTTTTGTATCCAGTAAAACCGAAAGCGTATTGCCTAAAGCCGTATCATACCAACCGCTTGTTCCTAAAAAATATAGTTTCATATCTGTTTAAAATATTGCACGTACCACTGACCCGTTTTACGCAGCCCTTCCTTTAAAGTATAGTTGGGCTTCCAACCTAGAATGCGGCGGGCTTTCGTTGAAGAAAGATACTGTTTTTTAATTTCATAGCGGGCGGTATTCATAATTTTATATTTTAACTTCTTAGCTCCAGGCAAAGCCAGGTTTATCTCTTTTAATAATCCAATCACGGTCAATGGCTGCTCATCGCTTAAATTAAAGGCATCACCGGGAATCTTGCGCCTGGCTAACAACTCAGCTATTTGCAGATAACCGGCAACGATATCCTCAACATAAACATAATCGCGCACAAATTTTCCATCACTGCGTATCTTTAGTTGTTTATTTAAAGCTAAGTTTCTCATTGCATCAGGTATAAGCCGGCTAAAATTAAAATCACCCGGCCCGTAGATATTACCGCAGCGGGTGATAGCCACCGGTAAATCATAAGTATGCAAATAAGTATTAGCGATCAAATCCGCGCAGCTTTTAGAAACATCATAAGGATGGTTAGCGATCAAAGGAGCGTCTTCACGATAAGGAAGTTTTTTATGGCTGCCGTAAGCCTTATCACTGGAAGCCACGACAACCGCCTGCACTTTCCCGTATTTGCGGACAGCCTCCAAAATTTCCCAGGTTCCGGTAATGTTAGATTCAAAAGCTTTAAGTGGATTTTGGTAGCTCCGGCTGACAATCGCTTCCGCAGCTAAATGAAAAATTATGTCAATTGGATGCTTACGGAAAATATCCCTGATTAAACTGCGGTTATCAACGCTACCCTTATAAACAATTATTTTTTCATAATCTTGAGCGCAAAAAATAGTTTGTTTACGAAAAGTTTTAATATCCAAACCGATAACTTTTGCCCCGGAAGAAATAATCGACTTAGTTAGATTGGAACCTAAGAAACCTTCAAAACCCGTAACCAGAACGACTTTATTTTTCCAGAATTTATTATTCATAGCGGTCACTTCCAAGCCTTCCAAGGAGCATTTCCGGATTGCCAGATTTTTTCAAAATTCATCTTATCTCTTAAGGTATCCATACAACCCCAAAAACCAGCATGCTTATAAGCGCTTAGCTTGCCTTGCTTTGCCAGATTTTCCAAAGGTTCATTCTCCCAAACCACGGTATCATCATTATCTATATAATTAAATATCTCCGGCTCAAGGACAAAAAAACCGCCGTTGATCCAACCTCCTTCACCTTTGGGTTTCTCCAGAAAAGAAGAAACTTTACTGCCAGAAACAATATCTAAAACCCCAAACCGGCCGAGATTCTGTATCGCAGTTAAAGTAGCCAGCCTTTTATTTTTCTTATGGAATTCAACTAGTTTTTTCATATTAATATCCGCCAGTCCATCGCCATAAGTCAATAGAAAAGGCTGCTTACCAATATATTTCTTCACCCTTTTAAGCCTGCTGCCAGTCATTGTTTCTAAACCCGTATCCACCAAAGTAATCTTCCAGGGCTCAGAAACCGTAGTATGAATCCTGGTTTTATTTTTAGATAAATCAATGGTTAAATCGCTCATATGCATAAAATAATGGGAGAAATACTCTTTAATCATGTACCCACGGTATCCCAGGCAGATGATAAAATCATTAAAACCATAATGAGAATACAGCTTCATAATATGCCAGATCATCGGCTTGCCGCCGATCTCCACCATGGGCTTGGGCAAAACTTCTGTTTCTTCACTAATCCTTGTGCCTCTGCCGCCTGCCAGAATCACTACCTTCATTTTATCCTCCCCGGATTTTACTAAAATTAAGTTTCCAGATTAATTACCGCAATCGTTAAACCTAAAATAAACCAGAACAAAACCACAAGCTGTAAAGAATATAAGTGGTTATCGAAAAAAGCCTGCACCAAAAACGCTAAAATTCCTGATAACAACCCGAGTACCAGCATGTTTTTATTTTGTTTCAAGCTCTGGAAACTTACCCAAAAAAATTGAACGATAAGCCAGAGAAAAACAAATAAACCTAATAAACCTGTTTCTGCAGCTTTCTGAAGAAATGAATTATGCGGATATATGCCGCCGCTTTCAGAAACTTTGTAACTACGGGCCACAATTGAGTAAGTATTCACTCCACAGCCGGTCAAAGGATAATCCCGGATAATCATTAAAGCTTCTTTCCAAAGATTAAGCCTAACCAGGCTGGCCCCTCTATTTATATTAACAATTGATTTTATGCGTTCCCCAACTGTCTGCCCAGAATCAAAATTAACTTTATCCACCTTACGCATACTAATGTTCAGTAATTTTGAAGTCAATAAAAATACTATTATTAAACAAATAATAAAACTTAAGTAACGGATTTTTGCTTTTGCATCAGAGTTCTTTAAAATATAAAAACTCATAAAAATTCCTGCCAACATTATTCCTAGCCATGCACCGCGGGAATAAGTTAATAGCAAACAAATAAACAAAAGAAAAATCATTACCAATAATGAAATCCTTAGCTTTCTGTATATAACTTTTACCCAAAGAAAAACACCAGTCACCAAAGGAATAACCATAACTAACCAGGCAGCCAATCCGTTTGCCGCAGAAAAAGAAGCAGTAAGGCGGGAATACTGATAACTTCTTAAAAAATCAAACCCTCTAAAATATTGTACCCACGCATCCGCGATAATCAACGCTGCTGAAGCAACGATTGCAATAAGAATGTTACGCAAGCGCTCTTTACTATTAATAATCTCGGTTAATATAAAAAATATAGCCAAGAACTTAAATTCTTTGCCTAATAAACCCCGCAGTGATAATCCTAAATTGACGCTAAAGATTACTGACAATACATTAACCGCACAAAATATACCCAGAACCTTATTTAGCGGGGTCTGGGGGAACATCCCCCGAAAACAACTGCCCCGATAACCCAGGATCCTCTTAGCAACAAAGATTACTATCGCTGACCAAAGAAAGCTTTCCAGGGCCGCCTTTGAAAAAGGAAGGCAAAAAATTGACAAACACAAAAAAACCATTATTGCATTATCGCAATATTTTATAATTTTATTCTTATCCATATTCAGCTTTCCATACCTTTTAAACCGGTCATCTAGGAATCGACATAAATAACACAAATAAAGCCATCACTCCCAGCACAAAAGTCATCAAATAAAACCTCATCACTGTCTGTGCCTGACTAAAACCACGCTTCAGGAAATAATGATGTATATGCGAAGAATCGCCTGAAAATATATTTTGCTTTCTAAGTAACCTTCTTGCCATAGCAAGAGCCGTGTCTAATATGGGCAGAAAAAAGACTATCACAGTAGGAATAAAATATGGATTTCCTGAATGTGTGGATGGCCTGTATATTGCCAGGCAAGCAATAACCAAACCTAAGAACAAGCTCCCCGTATCCCCCATGAATATTTTTGCCGGAAAAAAATTATATTTTAAAAAGCTAAGGCTCGCCGCAGATAAAGCCAAAGCAATACAAATAATAAAGTTGTCATTTAAAATTAAACCAAAAATAGCAATGAAAGATAAAGCAATGCCAATTATACCGGCAGCCAAACCATCCAAGCCATCGATAAGATTGGCGGCATTAGTAATTCCGACCAGCCAGAATAAAGTCACCGGAATACTAAATATCCCAAGCTTCAGATCGATGAAGCCGGGGATAAAAACACTCTCTAATATAAAGCCCGATTTTATAACTAAAAGTGAAACGATTACTTGAATACTAAACTTTATCCAAGCACCGCTGCCCTGGAAATCATCATAGATACCCAGAATCAACATCAACGAAGAAGCAATTAATAGGCTGGTTAGTGGATAAAAATTGATTTTAAAAAATAATAAATCAAAAACCACCAGAGTAAATATGCCGCCTAAAAAACCTAAATAAATTGCCAATCCACCAAGCTTGGTTACCAGCTTTTTATGGATTTTACGGTGCCCAACCTTATCAATCACATAAAATTTTAAAGCCGCATAACGGATATTCGGAGTAATTAAAAATACAATGATAAATGCTACCGCGATAATAAAAAAGTAATCCATACTTAACACCCTCTTTATACAGCTGCCTGCAACCCGACTCCCGGGGCCGGGGTTCGGGATAAAATCTCCCTTATTTTTGCGGAAGCTTTTCCGTTCCCGTAAGGATTAGCGGAATTAACTGCCCTTTTATACAGAACTTTATTCTCCAGGTACCGCAGCGTTTCCTTAACAATTAAGTTTTTATCTGTTCCTACCAACTTAACCATCCCGGCTTTTACGCCTTCGGGCCTTTCGGTAACCTGCCGCATCACCAATACCGGCTTCCCAAGAGAAGGAGCCTCTTCCTGTATACCGCCTGAATCAGTAAGAATTAAATACGCGCTCTGCATAAGAAAAACAAACGGTTCATATTCTAACGGCCTGATAAGGCGGATATTCTTGATGCTACCTAAAATATTCTTTACCGGTAACTGAACATGGGGATTAAGATGCACAGGATAAATAATAACGGCATCTTTTCTTCTTCCCGCAATTTCTTTCAAAGCAAAACAAATATTCCTAAAACCTTCACCGAAGCTTTCCCGCCGGTGCCCGGTTACCAGAATAATCTTCCTATCTTCCTGCAAATTTAAATTGTAATGCTTTTTAAAATACTTTATCCAGGCAGTTTTATTTACCCTCCCCCGATGCTTGTCTTTAATAGAGAGTAAGGCGTCAACTACGGTATTACCGGTTACCCAAATCTTGCTTACAGATACACCCTCGCGTAAAAGATTACACCGGGAGCTTTCCGTAGGGGCGAAATGATAGTCCGCCAACACACTGATTAAGCGCCTGTTTACCTCTTCAGGAAAAGGGCTATATTTGTTATGCGTCCGCAAACCTGCCTCAACATGCGCTATGGGAACCTTAAAATAAAACGCTGCCAGCGCAACAATAAAAGCAGTGGCTGTATCCCCCTGCACAATCACCAAATGCGGTTTTTCCTTTTTCAATACTTTTTTTATCCCCGCCAGGCAACTGCCAGTAACCTCAAAAAGATCCTGCCCGGGCTTCATAATGTTTAAATCATAATCCGGGACAATTTTAAAAATCTTCAACACCTGATCCAACATTTCTCTATGCTGGGCAGTTACACAAATCTTAACCTGAAAATCCGCCGGCTTTCTTTTAAGCTGCTGGATTACCGGGGATAATTTTATCGCTTCGGGCCGAGTGCCAAATACAACTAATATCTTTTTCATTTATCCCTTACCGCAGAAGATATGCCGGGGCCAAAAGATGCGCTTTTTTGAATTACCTGCCAATTGTCCTTAAACCATTGCACCGCATTCAACAAACCCTCTTTAAACTCAACCTTTGGCTGATAACCTATCAAATTATGCGCTTTATCTATCGAAGCCAAAAGGCGGGATTTAGTATCCCACTTTCTTTTAATGCCGAATTTAATCCCTGCTTTATTACCGACTGCTGTATTGACCATATTGGCAAGATCGATTATTTTGGTCTCTTTACCGGAAGCAAGGTTAAATTCCTGCCCGGCGATATTTTCCCGGCATCCGGCGCCCAATAAACCATCCACTAAATCACCAACATAAGTAAAATCCCGGGTTTCTTCCCCCGTACCGGTTATCGGCAACGCCTGCCCCTGCATCGCCCAATAAATAAAATTCGGTATTACATTCCGGTATTGCCCGGGGACCTCCCCGGGTCCGTAGGAATTAAAAAACCGGGTTTTGACCACCGGGAGCTTATAATGATTATAAAAGAAATTACAGTAAAGTTCGCCCAGCATTTTAGTTACCTGGTAAGGAGTAGTTAAATTCATAGACATGAATTCTTCTTTTAAGGGAAGCGGAGCAGCACTGCCATAGATTGAACAACCGGAAGAAGCATAAACAAATTTGGTAATTCTGGCTAAAGTTGCATATTCAAGCAATTTAAGAGTCCCCACTCCGTTAACATTTAGATCTTTTTCCGGATAATCGACGGAATTCTGATTGGCAAAGAATGCCGCCAGATGAAAAACAATTTGCGGCTGTTCGAAAAAAACTCTTTTTAAAGCAATATCATCGGTAACACTACCTTGCACAAACATAATATTTTTTTTCTTAGGTATATTCCAGGAATACCCGGCAGAAAGATCATCAAGAATCAAAACCAGTTTTGCGCCATTATCTGCTAAAGCGCTGCACAGGTTGCTTCCAATAGCCCCCGCTCCTCCGGTAACTAAAATTATTTTATCCTTATAAAAATCAAGATATTCATTCTGCATAAGAGCATCTCCCTTATAAATTAAAACATCCCTTCTAACTGCTTGATGCAAATTTCTTTAGTAAAATTTTTCAGCAAATAATTGAATCCGTTTGCCCCCAATTGGATTAAGTTTTTTTCAGTATGCATCGACAATATTATCCGGGCAGCTTCTTGCGGGTCATTAGATACTGCCGCATATCCGCATTGAGCGTCTTTAATCAAAATATGCCCATCACTTTCTTTGTTCAATAAAGCCAATACCGGCAATCCCGCGGCCATAAACCCCAGTACTTTACCAGGTACAACAGGAGTCTTATTCATACTGCTTAGGCATACCAAACCAGCATCAGCATCTTTAACCAGTAAAGGGTACTCTGATTGTACCACAAATGGCTGAAAAATAACATTGTTAAGCTTCTGCTCAACAACCGATTTCATCAGCTTATTTTTTTGCATTCCATCCCCCACTATGAGAAAGCGGATATCCTGATTTTCTTTCAGCAAAGCTGCTGTTTGAATTAAAAACTCTAACCCCTGCGATGGGCCAATTACACCGGCGAAAAGAAATATAAACTTGCCCTGTAACCCGTATTTTTCCCGAAAAGATCCGGTTCTCCTGGCAGAAATATAAGGCAAAGGGTCAATCCAATTATGCAGCACCTCAACCTTTTCTTCTGGCTGAAATTTTTTATTAATCAGGAAAAGTTTATTGCCTCTGGAGTGAACAGCAATTTTATCAGCGCTACGGTAAGCCCGGAACTCAATCCCTTCAAACATACTGATTAACAGCCTGTTTTTTATTATTCCCAGATCTATAGCATTCTGGGGAAAGATATCCTGAATATTAAGTATAAACTTAGCGCCGTACTTTTCTTTTACAAACTTCCCAACCTTAGCCAAAGTCAAAGGCGGGCTATAGACGATTACAATGTCAATCTTTTTGCTCTTTAATTTTCTGATCGATTTGATAAACCGGCCCGGCATAAGCAGCTGCGCTATGCCCCGAAGAATAAAGGCGATATTATGCACAGGCAAGGCATCAACCCGGACAACATTAACGCCATTCTCTACTAAAACCTCATCAAACTTTGCCTGAGTAGAGCCGCCGGCTAAATTATGGCGGGGATAGCAAGTGACAACTGTAACTACGTGCTTTTCCCGGAATAACTCTTCCGCTAATTCTTGCATTAAATGGGCAGCAGAACGAATTTCAGGCGGGTAAGAATCTGTAACTAAAAGAATGTTCATTTATTGCAAATCCTTTACGCTGAACTTACATACTTGGCCGGTTTTTAAAGATTCGATCATTTTAAAAGTTGTCAAAGTAGTCAAAAGATACCCTGCGGTAAGCCCATTTAAAATACGGCTATTCACCATGTTTTTAAAGAAAAACTTCATTTCTTCCTTATAGCCAAGCCCCTGGCTGCTTAATTTCCAAGAATGGCTTGCTCCCGGGGCACGTACCAACGCGCTTCGAAAATCAGAAATTTCGTATACCGCGTTATTTTCAAATATTGATATTTTTTCACGCGCATACGCACGATTGCCAATTGAAGTATATAAAATATTACATACTGATCCGTCACTAAACTTTATAACCGAAACGGTATTATCATAAGGGCAGATCTTTGTATTGTTAATTTCGATATTTTGGGTAAACACGCTTTCAGGATTTGCTCCGGTAAAAAACTGGGCCAAGTCCACAAAATGACAAATTTCTGAAATTATGCGCCCGCCACCTTCTTGTTCATCAAAAACCCAATGCCCCTTCGGCACATCCCCGGCATTAATCTGCATATTTATTAACAATGGCCCGTGATTGTTTAAGATCCTTTTCTTTATTTCAACAGCTAACGGAGAAAACCTCCGGTTAAAACCAACCATCAGGCGGGCTTCTTTTGCGGTAGTCACCGAAGAAAGCATTTTTAAATCACTCAAAGTAGTGGCAAGCGGTTTCTCCGCGAACACGCACTTGCCGGCTTCTAACGCTTCTTTTATAATTTTAGCGTGCAGGTTATGCCGGGTTAAGATAAAAACCGATTTTATTGCTTTATCGTTTAAGATTTGCGCGTAATCTGTAGTACAATATTCAAATTTAAAACTGTCGGCAATCTGCCTGCCGGTATTACTGTTAGCAGTAGCCACCCCTAAAAACTTAATGTGTTTAACAGATTTTAATGCCGGCAAAATAACCGACCTTCCGAATAAACCTGCACCAATTACGCCGATGGAGTGCATATTATTTTTCTTTAATACCGGGCAAGATACCTCAATTATTCTTTTCTGCGGCACTTCCTGTTCATCATATTGCAGAATAACTCCAATATACTTTGCTTGGGGCTTCTTGGCAGTAATCATTTGATAAGCCTGCAGGGCATTAGCGATTGAGAACTTATGCGTAATAAGCGGGGCAACCTGCACCTGCCCTTTATTAATTAATTCCAAAAATAGCTTAAGATTTTCCAGCTGAGATACTGACTTATAAGATTCCGGATAATCAAATTCTTTTTCCAGCGGATTATATCCTCCGGCTTTAGATACTTGAAATTCTAATTCCTTTTCCCAGAATATCTGCCTAGGGATATGAATATCCACCACGCCCACTAATATAATCTTAGCCCTAAAAGAGGCAATCTCCGAAGCCAGCATTATCGGCAGGTTAGTTTTAGAGGCAGCAGTTATAATAATTTTATCCACACCTTTTCCTTGCGAGAAATTCTCTACCGCCCTCCCGGCATCCTTGATTAAAACAGCCTGGTCACAATCAAGTGACCTGGCCAGCTTAAGCTTATCTTCATCTAAATCTATACCAATCACATTACAGCCAAAATATTTAAGCAGCTGCACCGTAATCTGGCCAAGCAGGCCCAAACCCAAAACCGCTACTTTTTCACCGATCTTAATTTCAGCAAGCCTGACTCCCTGCAAAGCAATTATCCCCAGCATCCCGAAAGAAGCTTCCTCAAAACTAACCTGCCCGGGAATCTTGGCGCATAAACACTCCGGTAAAGCGATTATTTCAGAATGAGTGGCATGGTTAGCCCCGATACAAGCAACCTTATCGCCAACCTTAAAATTACTAACCCCTTCTCCTGTTTGGATAACCTCCCCTGAAGAACTGTATCCTAATGGCTTAGCCTCATCCAACCTGACCATCGCTTCTTTCCAAACCTTTAAAAAACCTTCATTCTTAGCTTTTTCAATGAACCTTTTAAAATGTTCAGGCCTAGCCTTGGCTTTACCTATCAAGCTTTTCCGCCCCAGTTCTAAAATTGAGCGCTCTGTGCCGCTACTAATCAACGAAGCATGGTTTTTTACTAAAACTTTCCCGCGGCCGCAAAGCGGGACAGCGACATCGCTAATTTTAAGTTTCCCTGTCTTGTAATTTTGAATAACCTGTTTCATTTTTTCCTCAAAGTAGCGGTTAATAATACTTTAAAACCGTTCAGCAAATTACAGCTGTTTAATATTCTCTCATAAATAATACCTAATGCATAAGTAAAACAATTTATCCTTAAATACTCCGGCCGCCCCTCAATAGATTCCAGCCTTTCCACAATAAAACCTGCTTCTTTTGCGTAATAATTAATTTTATTACGGCTATTGGCTCTATACAGCACAGGAAAAGTATCCGCCTCATCCCTGCCCCGCATTTTATTATAAAACTTGTGAAACCGATGCGGAGTCAGCCTGGCAAATATGGGGACATAATGGAATTTATTCGGAGTTTTAATCAAAAAAACTCCACCGTCTTTAAGCACCCGCCGGACTTCTTTAAATGCAGCCGCAGGATTAGGCAAGTGCTCTAAAACATTATTACAAGCTACCAAATCAAATGATTGATCAGGGTAAGGCAGGCATTCTGCGGATGCCACCTTTGCCTCATTCAAAAAAGGATTGTTTAATACGCGCTTATCCAAATCCACGCCGCAAACAAACTTTGCCTCTTTACTGAAATCCATTTGCGGCAATATCCCCGCCCCGGCGCCCAGATCGAGCATTTTCTTATCCGCAGAAAGATGGTTTAAAACTAATTTACGGAATAAAACATTATCCCAGTTATCAGGATAAGCAGAATAATATTTTTTATCCCAATATTTTATCAACTTCTCCATATTCTAAATTTCACCCGTTTTTTTCATCCATTGCACGGTCCTTTGGACAGCCGTTTTAAAATCATAAGGTAAGGGCCCGGTAATTCCCGTAATCGGGCTAAGGTCAAAAACATATTCTGTACGTATATTATTCAATCTAAAACTGGTTAACGGAAAATTATGCCAACCGCATCGTTTTAAAATATCCCCGGTCTTTGCTGCTGTTTCAACTATCCAAAGCGGTAAACGGTGGATTTTTTTTGCTTTCGTAATTTCCTGGATTTCGCTAGCCAAAACATAAAGATCCACCGGTAAATTATCCCCCAGATAAAAAGTCCTGCGGTTTACCTTCTCTGCCGGAGCCGATAATAGCTGATGAATTTGATAAGCCATATTCTCGACATACCCCATAGATCTTTTATAGTGCCCGCATCCAATATGAAAATACCAGTTGTTGGCAACCGACTTGAAAAAATTAATATAGGGTTCTTCCTGCCATGGGCCCCAAACAGATATCGGGCGTATAATTATCCAATCAAACGCAATATCCTGAGCCCGCCGGATAATTTTTTCCCCTTCCACCTTGCTCTGTCCATATAATGTAGTTGGCTTATATTCAATATCAGATTTCGGAACATAACCCATCTGACAAACAAGCAGTGAAGAAGTAAAAATTGCCCGTTTAACCGAAGGAGTTTCCTTAAGTATTTTTAGCAGCCCCTGCACCCCCTCGATATTAGCGGAAAATTGGCTTAATTTAGTTTCACTGAGCCCGGTCTTTGCCGCCAGATGGACAACATGCGTAGGCGCAAAATCTTTTATCAGCTTTTCCAGGCGCGGATAATCCAGGATATCGCACTTGCGCCAAAATTCGTTAAGCATCGGATTGCGCGGCGGCTGAGCATCAAGGTTAATAAACTCAACTTTATTTTTAAATAGAAATTCGGTATAATTGGTACCGATAAATCCGGATCCGCCCGTAACCAGTATCTTCATATTCATTTGGCCTTTTGTTTATGCAAAGTAATAACTTCTAAGTATAAATCTTCGTACGCATCTGCGGCTTTTTCCATATCAAATTCTCTCTCTGCTTTTTGTTTAGCCTCCTGCCCCATCGCCTGCCTGGCTTTCTGATTTTTAATCAAAAATACCAATTTTTCAGCAAGAGCCGCATGATTATCCGACTCAAAAATAAACCCCGTCTTACCGTCTTCAATCGCCTCCAGGTTACCATCGATGGCGCTACCTACAGAAACAATCCCCATCGCCATAGACTCCATCAGCGCCCGCGAAATCCCTTCAGCAAAAGAGGGCATCACAAATATATCTATTGCCGACAAAAATGATTTAACGTTTTTAGTATGCCCGGTAAAAATAAATTTATCATCCAGGCCAAATGTTGCAATATTTTTTAAGAGAGCTACTTTTAAGGGGCCTTCTCCGACTACCAGAAAACGCACCTGTGCGCATGTTTTCACAACAATATTTGCCGCTTCAATCAAGCAAGCATGGTTCTTCCTTTTCACCAGATCTCCGATAATCCCGATTACCACTTCCGAAGAACCAATACACAGGTTATTCTTTGCCTTTTCTTTACAAAGATCAAGGCCAACCGAACTGAAATCTATGGCATTTTTAATTACTGATATTTTCTCTTGCGGTATACGCATTCTTTCCACATAATATTTTTTCAGCCTTTGAGAAACCGCAACCACTCGGTCCGAACATTTCATTGACCAACAATCAATAAAATTTATCGGCTTATAATAAAAACTTCTTTTAAACAAAAACTTGTAATTTTCGCTCTGCAGGTTTCTTAAAGTAAAAACTACCGGGATCTTCGCGATCCTGGCAGCAATATTGCCATACCAGCAAGGAAGAGTATTATGAGTATTCAAAATATCTATTTTATTGACCCTTAATACCTTCGCCAGTTTAAAAATAGCGCCAATATTATAAGCCTTCTTAATATTCAAGCTTAGATGGGAACATCCCATGTTTATTATATTCTCGATCAGTTCTTTATTTTGAGACGGCTTAATTTCACAAATCGTAGTATGAAATCTTTCCCTGTCGGTATATTTCGCTTGCCCCATAATCCCCCGGCTGGGGCCATCATAACCGATGTAAGAACATAAATGCATAATCTTGATCTTTGCACACTTTACATCCATTTTTCTTTCCACATCTGAAAATTTAAGAGCAGCCATAATTTACTATGACTTGCCCCCTGCCGGCTAAGGCATTGTTTAAGCATATTATCGACCACCGAAGCATTCAAGAAACCATCGTTCTCTACCCTGTCTTTATTTAAATATTTTTTATAATAATTTATCAGGTCGGTCTTAAACCATTCATAAACCGGCATGCCGAAACCTTTTTTAGGCCGGCGGACTAATTTTTCCGGCACATATTTATAAAGGATTTTCCTGAGGATATATTTACTTGTCTTGTTGTGATATTTATATTGAAGCGGTAGTTTTGCCGTATATTCCAATATATGATGGTCAAGCATAGGCTCCCTGGCCTCTAATGCTATCGACATGCTCGCCCGGTCAACTTTTGTCAGAATATCATCAGGTAAATAGGTTTTTGAATCATAAAGCATCATGGCAGTAACCGGATCAAACTCTTTAGCAACTTCAAAAAATTTAGCATGATGGTCAAAACCCATTAATTTCAGATCGGATTCAGTAAAAACACTGCTATACAGCAGGCTTTGGCTTACCGGATCCTGAGTATTCAAAATAGAGCGGATTTTTTTATACCTATCCTTCAGGTTCGGGCACTTAGGCACAACACCCTCAAAAACCCGGTAAAGATTAAAGATTAAATCCGGTGAGATTAAATTAATTGTCTCTGGCATAAAGGGGAACCTGGCAAGAGGCAGCATTTTCTCTTTAATAATCCAATACTTAGAATAACCGCAAAAGAATTCATCCCCGCCGTCTCCTGACAAACAAACTTTAACATGCTGTTTTGCCAGGTTTGATAAAAGGATAGAAGGTATCGTAGAGCTGTCTGCCAGCGGTTCATCATATATTTCAGGCAACTTTGTAATTTTATTTAAAGCATCATTATATGTACAATAAACCTCGGTATGTTCGGTGCCAAGATGCTTGGCTACCTCCCTTGCCCAGCCAGCTTCATTATATTTTTCTTCCTTAAACCCGATAGTAAATGTTTTTACCGGCATGGCTGCATCCTTTTGGATTAAAGCGGTTACCAGCGAAGAATCCAGCCCGCCGCTTAAAAATATCCCTAAAGGCACATCTGAAACCAAACGCAGCTTAAAACTTTCTAACAGAATATTTTCAAGCTCAAGAGCAATATCATCCTGATTCTTATGCTCAAAAAATCCCTGTTTTTGCAGTATAAGCCCTTTTTGGTAATACTCCTGTATATCCCAATACTTTGTTTCTTTTACATCTCCCCGCTTATTTATTTCAAGATAATACCCTGGCTTTAGCTTATAAGCATGCTTAAAAATTGTATGGGGAGCGCCGATATAGCCAAACTGTAGGTATAAACCCAGCGATTTTTCTTCAAGCTGTTTTAGAAACTTGCAGTGCTTGTGAAAAGATTTTAGCTCGCTGGCAAACATAAACAAACCGTCTTTATGATAATAATAAAGAGGTTTTACTCCCGCCCTATCCCTACAAATTATCAGCTTTTCTTTTTTTCTATCCCATAAAGCAAAAGCAAACATCCCTCTGAATTTATGGACCGACCCCATCCCCCATTCTTCGTAAGCCTTGAGGATTACTTCCGTATCAGAGTTACTGATAAAATGATAACTTTTAGCCTCCAGCTCTTTTCTTATCTCCGGAAAATTATAAACTTCTCCGTTATAAGCTATCCATAAACTTTTATCACAATTAGGCATGGGCTGATGGCCGCGTTCGGATAGGTCTATAATAGAAAGCCGGCGGTGGCCCAAAGCAATACCCTGTTCTTTATCAGCATACACACCACAATCGTCCGGGCCGCCATAAGCTAAAACATCCCGCATACTTACAATAGTATTTTCAAAATCGTAATTACCTTTATAGTTAAAATCCCAAAAGCCTGCTATTCTGCACATTTAGATTTATCCCTTATGAAAAACGAATTCATTGCATCCGGAACTGCCAAACTGCGTCTTAAGTTTATCTAAAATAAAACCTCTTTTACGGAAAAAATCAAAAATTTCTTCCGGCTTGACAGCCTCAAAAGGATACCCTCCTATCCAGTCAATCCAATCGTAAAACATATGCATTCCGCGCTGCCTGGCGTATTGCGTATAACGTTTCAGGGGGTTACGCAGGGTTGCTAAATCCATAAGCAGTCCCCGTAGAATAAAATAAAAAATAAAAAAAACCAGTATCAAGAACCTAAACAACACATTGCTCTTTACGTATGCCTTTTTAATCTTCGTCCAAACCGGAGTCATAAATTTCTGTTTATTATATATCGCGATATATAACTTTCCGCCTTTTCTAACCAGCATAGCGGTATTTTCTAACGCTTGCCACATTGCCCCGGTATGATGTAAAACTCCCCAGGAATAAACAACATCCCATTGGCCGAGTTTTGATAAATAGCCGGCATCTAGAACAGACCCGCTTTCCACTATCCAGTTTTGAGAATTATCAAAATACCTTCTTTTTAATTCCGCGGTACAAGCGACGCTTTGCTGGTCAAAATCAAATGAATGGACTTTTAGCGCCCCCAGCCGGGCGGCGCATAGAGAAAATAACCCGCTGCCTGAACCGATATCTAAAAAAGTTTTATCCTGTAAATTCTCAACCTGCAGCATTTCCTGCAATGAAAGCTGCGCTTCATTAATTCTGCCGTTATTAAGTACTGATAAAAAATGTTTCCAGTTCTTCCCGAACTTAAACCTTTCCCTATTATTCATTTTTATCCTATTTTGGTAAACATCCTGAATAAAAATCCGGATGAGCCCTAAACCAAGCGATAGTTTTTTCTAAACCCTGATCCAAACCTACCCTTGGTCGCCATCCCAAGATCTGTTTTGCTTTTTTGTTATCACAAAAAAAATGCGCTGCTTCCCCGGGACGTTTAGGCATCGCGTTAAAATGCAGCTTAATCGGATTCCCCATCATACGGACAATCTTTACCGCCACATCTCTGATTTTATATTCCCGGCCATTGCCGATATTAATAATTTCCCCCACAGCCTTTGGTGCAGACCCTGCCAGAAGAAAACCCTCAACCGTATCATCAATATAATTAAACTCCCTGGTCTGGTCGCCAGAGGTCATAAAAAAATCTTTTCCCTTTAGACAACTATGAATCAAGGAAGGAATAAATAAATCTAGATCCTGGCCGGCGCCGTAGGTAAGAAAAGGCCTTAAGGTTACGATTGGTAAATTATTGGTTTTATAAAACATCTGGCAGAAATAAGTCACACTCACCTTGCTGGCAGAATAAGGCGAAACAGGGACTTCCCGCTGGCTTTCTTTAAAAGGAGCCGGCCCATCACCATATTCTTCGCAGGTACCGGTATTCACAAACCTTTCCAGTTTAATTTTTTCATCAGCCACTGCTTTAAGCATATTAAGCGTTCCAAAAATATTTGTCTTAATCATGGAGTCAACTAATTTTAAATCGCGCGCAACAACCCTCAAAGCAGCTAAATGATATATTATCTGCGGCTTAACCTTCTTAACACAAGAACACACCGTTTTATAATCACTTAAATCTCCATAATGCACGGTAATATTTCTGGATAACTCTTTTATCCTGGCAAGGCTGGTGCCTTTCATCGCCAATCCATGAAGGATTGCGCCTTCCTGTAAAAGCCGGCGGCTCAAATAAGAACCGATAAAACCATTAACTCCGGTTACCAAAATCCTCTTACCTTTTATCCCGTTTTTAATTTTATTTATCATTATTCCCGCTCGTATAAATTTCTCTTATAATAAACAGCGGCCTGGCTTTGACTTCCAGATAAAGCCGGCCGATATATTCCCCGATTAAGCCCAGCATAAGCAGCTGAAAACCTCCTAAACCCAAAATAGGCAAAAGCGTAGACGCCCATCCGGGCATTACGCTAGTTTTAATTTTAATATAAAATACCCAGCCCGCTCCCAGCATTGAAAAGAAACATAAGATTATCCCCACTAAAGAAGCCAGCCGTAAAGGAACATAACTAAACGACAATACCCCGTCTAAACCTAAGGAAAATAAAGAATTGATATTAAATTTTGATTTTCCCGCTGTACGGGGAAGGCGGCTATAAAAAACTTTGGCGTAACGCGACTCCAACTGCAGAACCATTGCCCGGATAAACCGGTTTCGCTCCTGCAGCATATTAAACTCCTGGACTAATGATTTAGACATTAGGCGAAAATCTCCGTGATTATAAACCACTTCGGCTCCGATTAACTTCAGAAACTTATAATAGCCCTCTGAGAAGAATCTCTTTAAAAAAGAATCGCTTAAACGGTCCTGCCGGATCCCCAGCACCAAATCATAGCCTTGCTCAAAAAAATCCACCATCTCTCCAATCTTCTCGGGAGGATCCTGCAAATCCGCATCAATAGTCACTGCGGCATCGCCATCAGCATAATTTAGGCCTGCGGAAATTGACCCCTGATAACCAAAATTACGCCTCAAAGAAACGATTTTGAGTTTTTTATTCCCCTCCAGGATCTTTTTCAGCGCATCAAGAGTATTATCGGTAGACCCATTGTCCACAAAAATCAATTCATAATCCGATATTTTGCCTGACGCACACAATTGGTCAAGTACACTGCTTAATCTGCTGCAGGTGGCCGCTAAAACTTCCTGCTCATTATGACAGGGAATAACTACAGATAGTTTTTTAATTTTTCTCATAATACCATAGGCTCCTTCCTGACAAACAGCGCTTAAACAAAATTCTACTTATTTATTAATTCATAAATTTTTAACTGCACCTGCCCCTTAAGCGGACTGAATAACGGCAAACTGTATCTCTGCTCCATGGATATTGAATATTTACTCAGCTCTTGCGCCCAGGCGGAAAATGACACCGGATCTTTTAAGGTCTGATGGTCTTCAATAAAAAATACCGGCCTGGAGGTTAAAATCTTTTTTACCTCCATAAGATTATCCCGGCTGGCAATATCGCGCTGAGCGTAGAAAAAATAATGATAACTGTCATAATCACTTAAGATCACCGCATCAGCGGCAGTATTGCTCTTTACCCAGGCTAGCATAGTTTTAACTGGATGCGGATAGTTTAAAAAGTTATTCAGGTTATACCATGGCGAATATTGGGTTAAATATGCAATTTTTGGGTAAGCCTTAAAAAGCACAACTGGAGGATAAAACAAAATAACATTCCAGAAGATTAAGCAGGTTAAAAAAATACTTTTTAGAAAATACCGAACCGGGCCACCGCCTGTAGCAAAAACCGCTCCGGCAGAAAGCAGCACAAATGGAATAACCGGAAGGATATACCGGGGAGCCCCGCCGCTGGAAGCCGTGAAATACGCACCTGCGATCAAAATAACAGGCAGGATAATTAAAAAAATCATGGCAACCAACAATAGATTGGCTTTACTTTTAAAATTAAGTAAAAATATGCCCATAATAGGAAAAACATAAATAAAAACAGCCAACAACATAACAATCCAGCCTGGCAGCCCGAGTCCGGTGTGCGGGCCGTGCAAGAAATATTCCAGGCTTAACCTTCCGCCGTATTCGTAGTGAGATGAAGTAATAAACCGGCCATAATTAACAAAGTTAAAATAAATATTAGGTAAATATCCGATAAAAGTTAATGCCGCTGCCAATAAAAATAATTTTAGAAGGCTGATTCTCCTGTTTTCTGCTGCCTGCTTATAGCTGGCTTTCACTATAGCCGCCAAAATAATAATAAAAACAAATACAAACATCGCATAATCATCCCTTGTTCCCAACGTAAAACCTAAAAATAGAAATGAAACCAACAGTAATACCCACCTCTTTACTGAACTAAAAATCACCTGCGCGCTTATAAACTCAGTTTTATCTGAACTTAAAGCGGATAACAAAAGCAGCGCAATACTAATAGTAAAGAAACAAAAACTGAAGTTTATGGTAAGAATTCTGCTGTTAATGCATATTAAAAATGGATTCAATGCTACAAAGATTGCGGCGATAATACCTGATTTTTCCCCATAAAGCCTGTTTCCCAATAATCCAATAATCGGAATTACAGCTGAAGCCGCCAAAATTGTCAGAAGCCTGGCGAGTGCCTCAGAATATCCCAATAATTTAAAAAATACCGCCAGAGTTAACGGACACCCCACCGCCCAACCGGGAAAAGGTTGATATCCGCTGCCATCCGTTAACCTGACCGGCGGAATCAGGTACCTGCCGGCTTCTGCAATATTTTTTGCCGATAAAAGCACGGAAAACGAATCTGTTTCGAAATTTATCGGAGGAGAAAATACAACCCGCAAAATAACCCCTAAAACAAAAATTAAGCCTATGACTAAATAAAAATTTTTATTTCTCAAAACAAAGATCCTTTTAAAGATTAAACCCTGATTAATCTAAAATTTCCATCCTCTTAAACAACTTATTTTCCGAAATCTTCCTGCGGTTGCGCAACCCGAAGAGAACCCACTTAAAATAATGTGGGAGAAATTTAAAAACTTTGAAATTTGATAATCCCTGAATAAGATTAATATTTAAAGGTGTAAGTACTAATTCTCCCAGCTTATAGCCATACATGGAAGCCTTAATCGCCAATTCCAAGCTCAGCGCCCAGCCTCCGGCCCTTTCCGTTTCAATAGGATATTTTAAAAGAAAACTTTTCCGGTACATCTTTATGGAAGTCGTCGTGTCGCCAAATGGGCTACCGACCAATTTCCATAAAATAAAGTTCCCTCCCCGCGATAATATTTTCTTAATTAATCCTCCCCGGTTATATCTTTTAACTTTCATAAACCTATTAGCCGAAACCACATCGCAACCGCTTAAAATAAGTTCATACATTTTATTCAACATCCCGTAGGGATCCACATGATAAGCGCACCAAACAGCAATATTATCGCTATCGCTATGCTCTATTCCGGTCTTGATCGCGCTAACCACTCCGGGTGGATTATTATTGCAGACTAACTTAATCCCGGTATACCTTTTGGCAATCTGTTTTGCTACTGCAATTGTCGGATCATCCGCCTTATCATAAACCAAAATGAGCTCAAAAGGGTACTTAACTGTATAAATGAGCGTCATAATTACCGGGATAACCCGCGGGCCCTCATAATAAACAGGCATGATCAAAGAAAAAGAATATGGCCTTGAATTATCCGGATTACTATTAATATGGGTAGACTGATTCATAATATTTTATTGTCTGGGCAATTCCGCTTTTTAAATCGGTAAACTCAAACTTTGGATATATTTTTTTAAAACGTTCATCATTCATAACTTTTACCGGCGCCCCATCCGGCATTTTACTGTTCCATTTAATCTTACAATCAAATTTCATTTCAGAAATAATCAGATCAACCAGTTCCCGCACACTTAAACCAAAATTCTGCGCTACATTGATCGGTTCCGTAAACTCATTTCCTTTGAGCCTTTCGAGAGTATCGAGCAACACCCTGGCAAAATCTTTGGCAAAAAGCCATTCTCTAATCGCAATACCCCGCCCCCAAACTTCAAATTCATCGCTGCCTTTAGCTTTTGCTTTTACAATCTTACTGATTAAGGCATTAAGCGCATGCGCCTTATTAGGGTCAGTCGAATCAAACGGCCCATACATATTCGGAACAAAGAAATTTATCGAACGCAAACCATACTGCATAAAATAACAGTCGCTTAACACTAAAATCATCCGGCGGGTACTCCCGTATGAAAGAACAGAACGGTGAACCTCTCCATCCCAGACTCTGTCTTCAGCATAATTATCCAGATGCCCAGGAAAAACACAATTGGCAATCGGGTTAACAATATGAGCTGCCGGGATGCATTCCTGAGCCGCTTTATAAATATTCAGAATAATCCTCATATTATAATCAACAATCTCGGCAGCCTGCTGAGTTACTAAATTAAGGCTGCCAACTTTAGCCGCGCAATTAATGATAATCTCCGGCCCTATTTTAGCTAAATGTTCTTTTGCAGAATCTAGATTAGTTAAATCTAAACCGTCTCTCAAGGATAAAGGGATTACCTCATGCTGAGAGTTTTTTAAAACATCTACTACATTTTTACCCACAAAACCGTGGCCGCCTAAAACTAAAATCTTCATAACCATACCCCCTCTTTAGGGATGAGCATCAATATATCTCTGAATCCGCCTCTGACAGATCCCAGTTAATAAATTTATCAAGATATGCGCATTTCGGACTAATAATTTTTAAACAAAAATAGCGCTCTTGAGATGTTTCTTGGAAGCCAAAAGACTCTGCGATATTCCTTAATAAACCACCCGGCAATGCCCATACCGTAATCGCTTCAACTTTCTGCAGTTTCAAATATTCACAGGCAGCATAAAAAAGATTACGAAAGTTCATTGCCTCCAGGCAAGGTATATCAAAATCCACTATATCCCCATACCTTAAGTTTGTCAGCGGATCGATAAAGACTTTAACCCAGGCAGTGGCATTTTCAACAGAAACCGCCTTATAAGAATAACAGGGATTTTTGTCAAAACGCCAATTCCGGTAATCTTGGTCTTTTTGAAATCTAACTTTACCAGCACAATCCCCCGCATCAGTCCCATCCGGCCGGCAGGTAACGCTCTGCGGATTCTTTAAGAAAAAGGTTTTTATTATGCCGGCATTACGCCAGCCAAGCGACCTTACTACAGCATGATTACCTGCAGCATTAGCTAAAACAGATAAAACATCAAATTCCTTACCAAAATATTGGACCGCCTGCCTGGCAAGCTCGGGAAAAAGGCCTTTCTTCCTCCAGGCCGGGGCAATTAACATGTCGATCGCCTGGCCAATAACCACCCCATTATTCAATTTTCTTTTCTTTAACCCAAACATACCGCACATTTGATCACCCTGGAAAGCACACATTAAAACCGTAGGTTCAGGCGGATTAATATACTGCCAATAAAAATATTCCTGGTTTTTTTTACGCGCATACTGGCTATTCATAATTTCCACAAACTGTGCAGCATCTAACGCATTAGCCGGCCGCAGCTTGAATTGCTCAAGAATCATTTTATTATCAATTACCATCCTTGATTAATCACCTTTACTATTTTATTTACCTGGCCATCAGTTAGCTTATTATGCAAAGGAATAGAAATCTGGTGCTCATTAAAGACTGCTTGATTTACTAGATCTGGAGAAATCCCCCCGAAAACATCATTTTTATCTATTCTCTGGTGCACTACCGATGCCGGTATGCCATGCTCCCTCAACTTTTTAATAAAATTTAAGCGATCCTCTACTAAAAGTGTAAATAACCAACAGGCGCTCTTACGATCATTAGCGCAATTAAGTAGTTTAAGTCCTGGAATATTACCCAGTTTTTTTCTATAAAATTCAGCTATTTTTTGCCGCCGTTTTAGGTTCGCCTTAAAATCAACCAAATTACCCAAACCAATAGCAGCACTTAAATCATTCATATGATATTTATAGCCTACTTCCTGCACATTATACTGGCGTTCTCCTAATATTGAAAGTTTACTGTTTTTTCTATCTATTCCAAACCAGCGCCGGGCCATTGCTTTCTTAAGATCAACAGCCGACATACAGCACAACGCTCCGCCATCGGCAGTAGTCAAATGCTTTATCGCCTGGAAAGAAAATGCGGTAAACCTGGATACTGCCCCGATAGGTTTATTTTTATATACCGCCCCTAATGCATGAGCAGCATCTTCAATAACAGACAACTTAAATTGCTTAGCCAGCGCGTTAATTTCATCCAGGTCGCAAGGATAACCTCCCCAATGAACAGGCATAATCGCTTTAGTCTTGCCAGTAATTTTTTTACGGACTGATTCCGGGTCGATATTGCCGGTATCAATCTGTATGTCAGCAAATACGGGTTTTGCCGATTGCATTAACACTGCTAAACCTGTAGCAATAAAAGTCTGGGCAGGAATAATCACTTCATCGCCCGGGCCAACTCCGGAAACCGCCAAAGCAAGATGCAATGCTGATGTACAGCTGTTTAAAGCGACCGGATTCTTTAGCCCTAACCGCCCAGCTAATTCTGCTTCAAACTGCTTAACCAACTTACCTTCGCTAACCCAGGTGGACTTAAGCGTCCGGGAAGCCCTTTTGACTGCCTCCGGCGAAATATCGGTATTGAAAAAACTAATCCCCATTAAAACCTCCGAATATTAAATTTAAACTACTGAACCCATTTAAAGTTTGCGTTCATAAAGTTGCGCAATAATACGATAAGGCAAAAAATTCTTTTTAAAGAATCTTTTCTTTAATTTATAATCCGGATCCGCTCCCCATTTTTTTTCAGATATAACGGTGTAGTCCTTACTCAGGATTGCACATGCTTTAAGCCAGCTTTCATACTCTTCCTGATATGTAAAAATTAACCAAATCCTTTTAGTACCGGCTTTATCCAAACTCTCTAATTTCTTAATTAACCCCGGACCCTCAAAACCCGGTATCGAACTATTATAATAATGGCGCAAAGGAACTACGCCTAACCCCAAACAATACAAGGCATCTTTCTCCCGCACATTCTCCTTTAAATAACCCCCTACTTCTCTCCAGGGATCTACGCTGCCTAAAAAATGAAATTCTTTATCGGTATAATAATTTTTTAAGCCATAACCCCACCCGAGGATAATCACTAATCCGGCTATGACCATGACTTTTTTAGGAAGCACCCAAATTCCTTTAGCAATAAAAATATAAACAAGCGGAGCAATAAACATAAAATATCTCGGTAAAGAAATCCTAAAAACCACCCCAATCAGTACCGGAACAAATATTAACAACAACAGATAAAGCGATTCCCGGGCTAAGGAACTATTTTTTCTTATACCTAAAACAAAACAAGCTATAGTAACCAATAAGATAGGCACAGCATAAAAATTCCAGGGCATTATCGTTTGGCCAACAGTGAATGAAAAAAAGATATAAAAAATTTCAACAATTTCTTTGGTAAAAATAAACGGGAATCTCTCCCTAGGTATTGCCCAAGGGGCAAAATACGCGATATCCTTAATAAATGCCATCATCCTCACCATAAAAAATAAAAATATGGTACAGTTTGCAATAAGCCAAGGTTTAACCAACTGCCGATAACTGCGCTTACGGATGATCAGAAACAACCACTGTACTCCCAAAGTTAAAAAAGCATAATAGTGGGTATAAACATTCAATATGCTGACGGCTGTAAAAAGTAGCCAGAGATATTTTTTATTATCCCTTATAGATTTAACAAATAAATAGGTAGCCAACAAAGAAAGCAGAGTGAACAAGGAATAAACACGGATTTCACGGTCATAAAGTAAAAGAAACGGTGAAATGGCAGTCAAGAAGGCCGCAGAAAGAGACGCTTTCGCATCGAAAAATAACCGGCTTAAAACATAAACTACCCATATTGATAAAATCCCGAATATAACAGAAAGTGCGCGCATAAAAAACTCTGAATTACCCAAAGTTATCCAAAATTTTAAAAGCAAAGAATAAAATTTCGGCAGGTCATCATTAACGGTATGTTCAAGAAAGGTCTTAAAATCAACAATGTTAGCAGTATTTACCATAGTAGCCAATTCATCCGTCCACAGGCTCTTTGCACCTAACTGGTAGAATCTTAATAAAGCCCCCAAACCAAGGATGATCAAAAGCAGGATATAGATATGTTTACTTTTCATAGATAACAACTAAAGTTAGCTAGCCCCTTGCACAGACAGTTCTTTACTTCTTGCCCGGATACTACATATGGCAGATGTAATTCCTAGCATAATCCAGGCTTCAAAAGATTCGAATTCCTGGCTGATTAATGCTGCCAAAAGATAACTTAAACCAAAAGCAAAAATCGCAAGACAAATATTGCGCAGATAAATATCCGCGTCCCTATCTTGCATGCATTTTATAAGACATTCCAACCATAAAAATATTATCACTAAGAACAAAAGAAAACCCACCGCCCCCACTTCACTTAGAATATTCAAATACAAATTATCCGGAACCCGTGAAGCAACCTGCTCAGCATAAAGTGACTGCCAGGTAAAATTACTCCCCGGGCCTATTCCGATAACCGGGCTATGCCAGAAACCCTTAAGCGCCACCTTAGCTAAATCTACCCTTTGAGCCCAAGAACCGTCCTGAAACGGATTAACAAATCTCTTCAAAACAAGCTTATGTACACCTAAAGAAAAAATCACAATCGCAAAAAACAAAACAATACTAATAAAAAATCTTTTATTTTGCTTCAAATTAATTTTATAATTACCGACTAACAAAATAACCAGTATTAAAGCCACACTCACCATTGCCGAACGGGACAATGTTCCTATAGATGCTACCGAAAACATAAATATAATTAGAACTATTTTTAGCCAACGCTTAAATTTATTCTGCGCTAAGACAAGCGAGCCAAAAAT
This sequence comes from Candidatus Omnitrophota bacterium, assembly GCA_028712375.1. Taxonomy (GTDB): domain Bacteria; phylum Omnitrophota; class Gorgyraeia; order Gygaellales; family Profunditerraquicolaceae; genus UBA6249. Next base: position 108,085 of record JAQTQG010000001.1, on the reverse strand, counting down.
AAATACTCCTGATAACATCAAAAAGTTACTGGCTCCGTTAAGAAAAATCCCTCCTCCGGTAATGCGTTTTCTCCAAAATCCCAGGTCAATAGAAGTCAATACTTCTTTCTCATAAAGTGAATTAAACTGTAACGGGGTTACATCTTTAAAGATCGAAAAAAGGTACACTAACCCCACCGCTAACCCCATCACCATAGAACAAATGACTAATTTTTTATAGTTATCACGGAAATCTTTAATAAACAACTCCCGGATTAATAGGAAAAAACAAAAATTACGGATAAATTTCATAACTCGAATTAAACCTAAGTCGATCTTGCTGGACCAAAATAAGGAAAGCATATAAAAAACAAGGAATAATACTATAAATAAATCCAGCTTAGACCTGATAAAATTACCCGGCTTATCTTTATGGGCATATTTAAATAACCACAATAAGAATATATACGCAATAAAGATATCCCCTGCCCTGATTGCCCCTGCCCCCCAAACACTGCCCAACTGAAAACCTCTCATGGGCAATAAAATAAACAAGATAGGGATCCAGGTCTTATCGGATTTAAAAGCTAAACCTGCCAAAAATAAGCCTGAAGCTATCGTAATTACCTGCAAGAGCTGCAGATTGCAAAAAAAAGCAAGATAAGCAGCAGCCCCTGCTGCTATACAACTTAGAAATAATTGCATTTTACCGGGCAAAATAAAATTTTTTCCTGCTAAGCTTAATTTCATTCTTTTAAGATGATAACATTTCTGCAACAACCTTTAAAACACGCTCGCTAGCTAACCCATCGGGAAAATGCAGCATTTTACGTAAAAAAAGCTGACGGTTAGTTTCGTATCCAGGATCCTCAACCCTGTATTGAATTAAATCCTGGAGACACTTAATAATTTCACCAGTCGAACGAGCTACCCGGGTTGCTCCGCTTTCAGAATAAATATTATTGCCGGAACTATCCGGGAATTCTACATTGATAACCGGCTTACCGGCATAAAGCGCCTGTAAAGCTGCAGTTGAAAAAAAAGTGACTAGAACGTCACAGGCTTTAATCAAAGGCGAAATATCCATCTTACGGTCTACCATAACTGCCTGCGGCGATTTATCCAATAACTTTTTAAGCTGACGCACATTATCAGCCGGATGCGGCTTAACCACAAGTTTAATGTTCTTTAAAGAACCCGCTGCCTGAGCAATCGCCTCAATCATTTGGCTGCGTATCTGGGGGGTATTAAAAACTCCAACATAATATGGCTGGCAGGCAAACAATACCATCTTTTCATTATCCAACACCCCTAGCCGTTTACGCAAAAACGCAACAGCCTCAGGCTCAATAAAGCTAAACTGGTCGAATCCAGGATTGCCGGTAACCATAATTTTTTCAGGAGGAACACCTTGCGAAATCATATCATCTGCCGAAGCCTGCCCCATAGCAGCGACCATAGTATGAGAAAAAAATAACCACTCCGGATAATCTTTATGACAAAGGCCCTGCTGTACAAGTAAAGCCGGAATTCCTTTTTTCCGGGCAAGCAAAGAAAAAATTCTATGACGCTGGTCAGCATCATCCGCAGAAACAATCAAAGCAGGCTTATGTTCTTCCAAAATATGCTTAGCCACAGCGTACATAGGAATTAAACGCCTTAGTTCACGCCAAAAAATCCAATAAAACTCTTGGCGTAAAGCAAACTTGCTAAAATCCCCGGAAACACTTTGCGTTAATACCATTAGCTGATTTTTATTCAATAGGGATTTTTGCAGAGCCTTGAGCCGCTCTAACAAATTTTTACCTAAATTATTGGCTTCAATTCCCCAATGCCCGCAAAGTGATTGAAATTCTATTTTGCTATCCGGGCTAAAATTGTCCGGAAGACTTCTGTTATGCTCAAGCACCACAACCTGTCTGCTGTCTTTCTTAATAAAGAATTCCGTTACCGGATGCAAAACATCACGATAAAATGTTTGAGTAAAAGCCAGGAACAATACTGGTTGCCTGCCTGCCGGCCAACGTAAACAATCTTTAACATTCCTGCAGAAATAAAAAATCGCCGAATCCATAAATTGCGCAACCCGCCCCCTAAAAGGCCGCAGATAATACTTCCACCATTCTTTTACCGTAAAGTTTTGATTATTTTTAAGAAATAACAGAGGAAAACGGTAAAGCACTAAGTAAGGAGCTAAAATATCCCAAAAGGATATTTCCTGCCCCAAGCATAGCTCTTCCCGCAAAGTCCTGCCTGACTTCAGCCGGGATTCTCCCAGTTGGTTAAAAATTTTGACTGAAAATTCAAATTGCTGCTTATCCATTCTATTTTTGGCTGCTTTTTTCTTTCTGAAGATCCGCTTCTACCATTAATTTTACTAATTCTTTAAACTTGATTTTCGGCGCAAACCCAAAAACCTTCTTTGCTTTGGCAATATCACCGATGAGCGCGCTGGTTTTAGTCGGGCGCAGCAAACTTTTATCAGTAGAAACATATTTTTCCGGGTCAAGATTAACCACGGAAAAAGCTTCATCCACAAACTCCTTAACCGAATGCAGTTCTCCGGTAGCAATGACGAAATCATCGGGCTTATCCAACTGTAAAATCTTCCAGGCAGTTTCCATATATTCTTTTGAATAACCCCAGTCAACGCGCGCGCTTAAATCTCCCAGGACCAATTTATCCTGTTTTCCGCAGGCAATCCGCGCTACTGCTTTAGTAATTTTACGCGTAACATATTCCTGCGTCCTGCGGGGGGATTCATGATTATAAAATATCCCCGTGGATGCAAAAATACCAAAAGCTTCACGATAATAACGGGTCAGATGATAAGCAAAAATCTTAGCGCAGGCATAAGTACTCTGCGGGTTAAAAGGAGTTAACTCTGTTTGAGGAGTAACCTCAGCCTTGCCGAACATATTAGAAGTACAGGGTTGAAAATAACGTATGGAAGGATCAATCTGTTTGATAATTTCCAGGATACGGCCGACAGCCGAGCCGGTAATATCCGCCGAATACCCCACCATATCAAAACTCCAGCTGACATGGTCCTGGTCCGCCTCATTATATATTTCCTGCGGCCGGACTGAATTAATTATACGATAAAGAGATGTCGCATCCGCTAAATCTCCCCGGCAAAGAAAAAACTTCTTATTAAATATTTTTACATCCTGCAGCAGGTGTTCAATATTCTTAGTATTACCTGTTGCCGAACGCCTGGCCATCCCATGCACCTCATACCCTTTATCCAATAAAACTTCCGCCAGATAACTTCCATCCTGTCCGGTAACCCCGAAAATTAAAGCTTTTTTCATTTTTATTTTACCTCTTCCAGTTTTATTAATGTTGACTATTTAACTTTTTAATAAACGGTTTTATAACGAGCCTTTTGGGCAAGCTTAATGAAAATTTAAAATTCCAACTCTGCTTATCTAATCTTATTTTCCAATCCTGGCCGATTTTTACTGAAAAAACCACGCTCACAGAATGCAAGGGCGACTTACAACAATGATTTTTTTCAAAAACATCCTCATAAAAACCGATCGGCTGGGCAGATTTAACCACAAGCCCGGTTTCTTGTTTAACTTTTCTTATCGCTGCTTTTTCTAATGTTTCGCCTTTTAATACTCTGCCGCCAACCACCCACCATCGATTTTTTAAAGGCTCATTTGCCCGCCGGATCAATAAATATTCACCTTTATTATTCCGAATCACTACATCAACACACAATATAGGCAGCGCTTTAATCATCCTTGAATATGCATGGGCAGGAATCAACTTCATGCAACTACCCGAAATTCAGGCAATGGCACAATAAATTTCCCTCCCCGCTGCCGCCATTGCTTTTCCCTCTCATAAAATTCGTTAAAGAATGCCCAAGGCAAAACCAAAAAATAATCCGGCTGGGCGCGCCTGGCTTCTTCTTCAGATACAATAGGGATCCAGGTGCCGATCGTATATTTACCCCACTTCTGCGGGCTGCGCTCAGCAGCCGCAGTAATAATACTGTTATCCAGGCCATAATACTGTAGGATAACATTACCCTTAGTGGAAGCTCCATAGACATAAACGGTCTTTCCTTTTTTAACCTCTGCCTTGATAAATTCCACGCATTTTTCACGGTTTTTTTGAATACGGCTGGCAAACGCTAAAATATCTTCCAGAGTAACCTTTTCATTATACGCAATACCTGTGCCTTTATATTGCCGGGCAAATATACGGTAACTTCCGCCATTTACATCATTTTCTTCAATCTTAAACATTTCCAATCCGTTTTTTTCGAAAAGATATTTCAAAGAATCAAGAGAATAATATTCCAGATGCTCATGGCAAATATTCCCCAAATCATTTTTATTAAGCATCGGAGTAAGACACATCAGCTGAGCAACAAAAATACCGTCTTCAGTTAATGCCTGTTGAGCGTCCCTAATAAATTTATTGGGGTCTTCCAAATCATAGAACATGCCAATAGCAGTAATTACTTTAGCTTTTCCAATCTTCCATCCTTTGGCCAATTCCATATACCGTTCATAGCTCCAGAAATCATTCATCACATAATCAGCATTCTCTTTTAAAGACTCAACAAGATTATTAGCCGGCTCGCAGCCAACACGATGAATTCCTTTTGCTGTAAAACTCTTGAGCATAGTCCCGTCATTAGCGCCGATATCCAGGACAACATCCCCAGCCTTTAAATCAACCATTGACTCTATCTCTTCAGTAATATTGCGCAAGGCGCCGCGCATGGTATCGGTAACTCCGGAGCGGTACCAATAGTAACGGGAATACAAAAGCTCCTGCGGGGCAGTATGTAAAAGCTGCAGCAAAGAACATTTCCCGCACACAACCATATCCAAGGGAGCTTTTAAACCTTTTCCCACTCTTTCCAAAGGGACAAAATCATTGATATACTGATCCCCGATTGAAAATACCGGGCGTAACTGAGTTCCCCCACAAAGTCGACATGTGCTACGTTTAATCGTTTCCATTTATGAACACTCCTTAACGGCTTTCTAAAAATTGCAGGCTCTCACGGGCAACTTTTTCCCAAGATAAAGGCTGCATCCATTTAATTCCTTCGGCAGAATAACGATCCCTCAAATTCTGATCTAAAGCGACCTTTCTAAAAGCCGCCACGGTTTGCTTACAGTCAGTAGGATCATCCAGGATAACGGCATTGCCCCCTGCTGTCTCTTTTAGCAAGGTAGAGGTAATTACCGGGGTGCCGCATTTCATTGCTTCTTTGAGCATAAGCGATTCACCATCAGTAGTTGTGGTGCAAATATAATACCATGCCCCGCGGTAAAAATTGGCCACATCTTCTTCGGGAGCGCGCAGAAAATAGAATCCTCTTTTCTGCTCAATTAAATCCTGCATTTTCCCTTGAATATCTACAAAGGGAACTGTGGCATTACGCCCGATTACCACTAGTCCCAGATCAGGATAATCGCGGTAGATTTCCTTAAAAGCATCAATCACCACATCTACGCTCCTGCGTTTTATAATTATCCCCATAGAAAGAATATATTTTTTAGGTAAACCGTATTTTGCGCGGAAAGTATCCAGCTGATCCGGGCTGTCTACCGGCTTAAATTTATCATCGGCGGCAAACTGCACCACGCATATGCGCTCAGCAGGAATTCTAAAATATTTCTGGATTTGCCGGGAATCATATTGGGAGCAGGTAATTATCCCTTGTGCTTTTTGGCATGAACGGGGAGAAAAAAAACCAAAAGATATCCTCTCCAAAATACTGTAATGCGCACCATGAGAATTACAGGAAACATCCCAGCAGCCAATCACTGTCTTGGAGCACGGTGATAATAAAGGCGCAGAATACCACGGAGCAAAAAACAAGTCGAGCTTAGCCTGCTTAATGGCAAAAGGCATTAGTAATTGCTCTCCGACGATCCTGCGGGTTTTTAAAATTTTCGGCCCCTTAATCAATATGCACTCAAATAAACTATTGTTTAAAAACTCTTCCTGCGGAATATGATTCTGGAAAAACAGCACATATTTGTGCTGTTTTGATATCTGCGGCCAAAGTTTAAGCATATTAATCAAATACCTGGTAACTCCTCCGATATTCCATTCCAGGCACCTGGCATCTATTCCAATTTTCATATATATCCCCTAATTATCTTTTATCCCGTAAATCGTATAGGTTATTCCTAAATGCTTACTAAAGAAATTATTAGATTCGTTGAATCTGCGCCAAAACGGCATCAGCTTCCGCATTAAACTAACATATGCTTTCTGAAACGCCCCTGGTAAAGCCAGAACCGGAAAAGGCGTTGTAACAAAACCTGTGACTGAACTTAACCCTGCTTTTTTACACATCTCAATATATTTCTCTAAAGGTAAACCGCTTACCTCATAATCATCAGGAATATTCCTTACTACTTTAAAAACATTCTTAAATCTGCACCGGCATAAATTCGCAATCGAACAGGCAATAGTTCTTTCAATATCAGCGATCGTTTGAATACTAAATTTTCTAGGCACTAAATGAGCGGCGAAAATACCGCCTGGCTTTAGAACACTTACCATTTCATTAATTGGCTGTTGCGCATTTTCAAAGAATTCCAATACCCCTCCGCTAAAGACTATATCAAACTGCCCATTTTTAAAGCAGAGTTGGTTTAAATTTCCAATAATAAACCCGGCATCCAAAGACATGCGGGTGAAATTTGCTTTGGCCTGCGCTAAGGCTGCCCCGGAATAATCAAGTAACGTACACTGATAACCATGTTGCGCCATATACGCAGAAACTCTGGCACTACCACATCCGCATTCAAGCATCCTCTTGCCGGGGGCAAGCTGCTTAAACTTATCATGCCAATACTCGCAAGCTACCTTCCCCATTAAATCGCTATAAGGGTAATCGCCGCTACCGACCGTTGAGGGAGAAGTTCTTTTTACCCAAAAATTATCCCACCACCCTTTAGTATTTCCCATTATCCGCGCTGCTTGAGCACAAAAACTTTGACTGCCGAAACTACTTCATCTATTTGAGCCTCTTTAAGAGCAAGCCCGGATGGTAAATATAGCCCCTGCCGGGAAATTCTTTCTGTTACCGGATACTTTTCTCCGGCAAATAAGCCCAGTTGCTGCAAAACCGGCTGCTGATGCATTCCCAAAAAGAAAGGCCGGGCTTCGATACCCTTTTGCTTAAGAGCAACCATTAAGTCATCAGCATTTACGCCTAAAGAATCAGCAAGCTCTATACAATACATCCAATAAACCGTCTTTGCCCAAGGTTTCTCAACCTGCGTCTTTATGCCGTTAATTAATGAAAATTTTTCTTTATAATACTCCCCTAAATTTCTTTTAATTCCCACAAACTCCTCAATACGCTCAATTTGCGCTACTCCGACTGCCGCCTGCAGATTTGTCATGCGGTAATTATTGCCCAATTCGGTGTGGTAGAATCTTTTTTCGGGGCGAAAACAAAGATTACGATAACTCCTTGCCCGCTCTGCCATCTCTTTATTTTTAGTGAGCACCATCCCTCCCTCACCGGTAGTAATAATTTTATTCGCGTAAAAAGAAAAGGCAGCGATATGGCCGATACTGCCGCACTTCTGATGCTTATACTCTGCCCCATGGGCTTCTGCCGCATCCTCGATAACAATCAATTTATATTTTTTGGCTATCTGCATAAGCGGATCCATGTCCACCGGATGCCCGTAAATATGCACGGGCATAATCCCTTTAGTTTTGGAAGTAATCTTTGACTCTATCTGCGCCACATCCATATTCCAGGTATCCGGTTCTACGTCCACTAAAACTGGCACAGCCCCCAAACGCAAAACCGCCAAAACGCAAGAAATAATGGTAAACGCCGGCAGGATCACTTCATCCCCCTTGTTAATTCCCGCCGCAAATAAAGCAGTCTCTAATGCTACCGTACCATTACAAACCGCGACTCCATGATCTACTCCAATATATGCAGAAAACAACTGCTCAAATTTACCGACAAAAGGGCCATCAGAAGATATCCACCCGGAATTAATACATTCAGCTAATAATTCTTTTTCGCGACCGTTTAATAATGGTTGATTTACCGGTATCATATAATTAATCCTTCTTCCTCTGAAATCTTTCTTTATCCTCAATATAAGGCCCATTCTTTACTTCAACAATCGTAGCTGCCTCTAAAACTTTTATCCCATGCCCGCCCTCTGCCAATAAAATTACATCACCCGCCAACAACTTCCTGCTTTCCAGATAAGTTTTATCAGCTAAATAAAAATCAATTTCGATTACTCCGTTTTTGATAAAGAGCACTTCGTGGGTTCCCAAAGTATTCCTGATCACCGGTTTATGAGTGTGCGGTTTTACCTCGTGGCCTGCCGGATGGCTTAAATACCCCAACTGCAACTGCGCATCATTATCCGTAAGAAAAGAAATCCCTTCTTTATGAAAATCTTTACGCAGGATTATTGCTATCAGTTTATTATCATGAATAATTTTTTCAATCATCTATACTAATATAGCGGGATAATGTTTTTCTTTCATCCGGGTAATTTATTGCATCCCAGGGAAACCGCTCTCCTTTTTGCCATCCTTCCCAACGCTTAATATCCTCTTTAACCATAATTTCTACTAATTGCTTAAATGCAACTTTAGGAACCCAGCCCAGGACCTTTTTGGCTTTCGAAGAATCACCGCAGAGTTTATGAACTTCCAGCGGCCTAAAAAATTTCTTGTCTATTACGATATGCTTTTTATAATCCAGGTTAACCAATTTAAAAGCAATATCCAGCAATTCTTCTATCGAATGCATCTGCCCGGTGGCAATTACAAAATCCTGCGGCTTATCTTGCTGTAAAATCATCCACATTGACTCTACATAATCCAGGGCAAAGCCCCAGTCTCTTTGCGCATTAATATTGCCCAGGGTTATATTTTTACTAAACCCGAGGTGGATCTTGGCAACCGCATTAGTAATCTTACGGGTTACGAATTCCAACCCCCTGAGCGGAGACTCATGGTTAAAAAGAATCCCGTTAGCAGCGAACAACCCATAAGCATCCCGGTATATCCTGGTTGTCCAGTAGCTGTATAACTTGGCAGCCGCATAAGGGCTGCGGGGATGAAAAGGGACTTCTTCGTTTTGTTTATGGTCATAGATTCCGCCGTACAGCTCGCTGGTAGAAGCCTGATAAAATTTTATCTTGGGATTTATCTGGCGGATTATCTCCAGGATCCTGGTAGTCGCCACTCCGGAAACATCTGTCGTGTTGATCGGCTGTTCAAAAGATGCGCCGACAAAACTTTGCGCAGCAAGATTATATATCTCATCCGGGCTTGAAATCCTGATTGCTTCGAACAACGAAGCGCTGTCGGAAAGCTCAGCCGGTATCAATTCCACCTTATCAAATATATTAAGATACTGCAGCCTCCAAAAATTAGGAGAAGAAAGCCGGCGGTAAGTACCATATACTTTATAACCTTTGTTAAGTAAAAATTGCGCAAGGTAAGACCCGTCCTGGCCGGTGATACCTGTAATCAGTGCTTTTTTATGCATTTACTATTCTCCTTTTTTTAATTCTAAAACCGGATTTTATACATTTTCCAAAGCCTTCAGATAAATTTCATTGGAAAGAATACTTTGCTTAAAATACTCCAAATTAATCTCACGTCTTTTACAAAGGCAATCCATAAAATACTGGCACGAAACTTCTAAAGATTCAGAATATAACTTATTATAATCTATAAGCTTCCTATAACGCAACGGAGGGCGGACAAATCTTCCGTTTTTGTCAAACACCTCCCTAGGTGTAAAAACTTTAATTTCCTTATCATCAATATCAATTGACCCATTAGTATAATCTATCTTTATACTATGTGTAAAAGGCATACAATAGCTACAGGTTAGATTAAAATATAATTTACTGCCAAAAATACAAGAAAAATGACAAGTATCAATTGCATCACCATAAGGAGAGAGATTTTCTGCGAAACAAAAAATGTTTTTCGATGCACCAAAGGTAAAACTCAATAAATCAATAAAATGAATCCCTAAAGTCTCTAACACCCCACCCTCATGGAGCTCTTTTTTAGCCCGCCATGATGATTTATAGGATTCCTGAAAACCAAGCCCATGACCGCTAACAATAGCTGCCCTGATTGGTTCTCCAAGATTATATCTTTTAGGAAACACCTTAAGCAGCTCCGCAAGAAAACCAAAACGCTGATTAAAATTAAAATAAACTCTCTTTTTATCTGCAGTTGAAAACTTCCGTAAAGATGCTAACTCCCGAAAATTAGACACAGGAGGCTTTTCACAAAAGATGTACCCCCTGTAATCCTTAATGAGTTCTTTAAGATAAGAAAAATGCATATAATTCGGAGCACATATTACAATACCGGCGCATGAATACAGGTCAGATAACTTCCTGGTTGCAAACAAGTCCGGATGGTTACAAACAGCAATCTGCTTAACATCAATATGTTTTTCAGGATGATAAAAACAAGAAATCTTACACCGTTTAATATTTTCAAATATCTTGATTAAGCGGCCAGCCTGTCCTTTATAACCTATAAATCCAATTTTATATTCCCGCATAATTAGTCCTCGCAACGATCGCAGGGAAAAAAACAACTGCGGAAGCCTTCTTTATGCTTCTTACGTAATAGGTTCATTTTTTCACCATTCCAGATGCTCTTAACGGAAGATTCCCGGATGTTGCCTATTTTCAATAAACTTTTATAATCACGGTCACAGGGGCTAGCAGTACCATCAAACCAAACATAAATTCGTTGCCACAATAAAGCACAGGGAGAGCTAACAGAAGAAAGAATATTGTTATAAGTATCCCAACGCTTAAAAACTTTTAAACACACAACATTATCAACAATCTTATCCCAAAAGTTTAAAAATTGCTCTTCACTAAAATCCGGGCCATACTCTACCCCATTCACCCGTGTCTTACATTTCGATTCAGGGTAATCCTTATTTCTAATTCTATGAAACTGTTTTATATTATTAACTACTTGCTCGAATTTATCAATCTTACAAACTTGTTGATATTCATTCTTGTTGACTGCATTCACTGAAAAAACAAGCTCAGTAACCTCGCCTTGCAATATTTGATGACATTTTTTCTCATCTAAACTGACAGCGTTTGTATTCAATTTAAAATCAAAAAATTTACCCCTAGCATAGTTTATAACTTCAGCAAAATTCGGGTGCAGTGTTGGTTCACCGCGAGAAGCCAAAGTTAGAGCTCTGCACTTATTTTCTACAGCCTCATCTATAATGCTTCTGAATAACCCAATATCCATGTTACCCATATACGGGGGTTTTGTAAAATCAGCATCCGTCTGGAAACACATAGAGCATTTAATGTTACAATAAGATACCGGCTCAATTAACAAGTGTATTGGAAAATCAGGCAACCGCCCAAACTTAGGATAAATTCTGAATTTATATCTAAAAATAAGATATTCAGCCCAAAGAAACTTATTATTCTGGGATAAAAAATTATATTCGTTTGGTAAAACTACAAACCTGCTTTTATCTCCGGAAAATTCCACATTATCCTCTAAATTACATATAATCTCATTGAGTATACCCACTTCCTGGGCATAGCGCTTATCATCCTTATCATGCTTAAGCTGGTCAATAACCTCTGCAAGAAAATAATCATCAAGTTTATTTTTCGTTAAAAACTTGATGGAATCCATAGATTGCTGTTCATGCTTGGCTTTACTAAGCACTGACTCTCTATTTTGCACTTATTAACCCCTTTAGCTTAATAATTTCTACAATTGGTTAAAACCGGCTTATAAACTAAATTTGGCTGAATTTACCGCATAAGCTACTTCACAGTCACTTTATAGCATTGCGGCACAATCAATCTGTTTAAAGATACATACCGTTAGAATAAACCAGACGGCGTATAATTTTCCGTAACTGGTTGAACATTATTGCCTAGCAGAATCTTAGTTTTTCTGAAAATTCCCATGTCTTTATTTTGTAAATAAAATAATAACGGGTAGAAAAAAACCAAAGTAACAACTTTAAACAGAGTTACAAATAATTCCGGAGCACTTAAAGAATTAAATACTACCCTTAACAAAAACACAATCAATAAACCTAAAGCAAAAGGTAAAAGTAACTTCAATATCAATTTAAATGATTTAGCGTAAGTATCCCCCACATACTTGAATGAACAAGAAATAACAAAAACGCTGTAAATGAAAAAAGTCCCTGCTGTCACGGCAGAGACTCCGGTTATACTACCTGTAAGCTTTACCACAAGGTAATCTGCGATTAATAAAACAGCAATTCCGATAGCCTGAGCGAATATAATAACTTTTTGCTTATTTATTGCTACTATGAAATTTCCGGGAATTGTTGCCATAGAAATAAAAAAAATACCGATTATTAAAAAATAAGCTGATTCCAAGCCTGACGCATATTTATAAAAAATGTTTTTATAAACAAAGGGAAGGGTTGCTATTAAAATACTGCTGGAAAAAGCAATTATATAACTCATTAACAACATTGTGTTATGCATATATGGATTAAATTTAGTTAAATCACTCTCTTTAGCAAATCTTTCCCGCACCAATGGAAATGAGACATAAGCAAATACAGCCATTAGCCCGAACAAGAAATTGGCAATAGACATACCAAAAGCATAATAACCCAGCTGAGATTTGCCTAAATACTTCACAATTACCCAACGGTCAATACTAGTAAATATCGTAAAGCTAATGCCGATAACTACTATAGGAAAACCCATATGAATAATTTTCTTTAACTTGCTTACACTTAAATTCATTTTAAAGTTAAATTCTGAACGCAGCATACAGAACAAAAGTGAAATTGCGTACGCCAGAATAAATGATATTAAAGTAGCATGCAGCCGATCCAAGGGAGCTTTAAAAAACAAGAGCAATAATAAAACCGATGAAACTGCAAATACTGCATTTGTCATGCCGATGGTACCGAATCGTTTCTCCGCTCTCGCAATAGTCAAGAAAAAATTCTGCACCACAGATAAAAAAATGACAACAGATAATAATCGTAAACCAACATTAATTTCTTTGGAAAATGAAAAACCTGGGATAAAAGTTACAAAAAATAAAACTATTATTAAAAATAAATACACAAAAATAAACCATGTAAACGCCGCGTTTCTTATGTTATTTAATTCCGTATAATCAGATTTACCTCTTAAATAAGGAATTATTTTATCCATGCCGCTAAGTATACCGAATTCGCACCAAAGACTATAAGAAAGAATAACGGTAAACAAACTAAATACCCCATATGTTCCCGGATCCAAGACCTTAGCGATAATAAATACTTTAGCAAGATTAAACGGGTACGAAATAATATTACCACCCAATATTTTTAACGCCCCCTTTAACATCGCTTCCCCCTGCCCCTTCCGATTTCTTTAATCGCAGCCGCGATTCTCCTAATTTCATCTTCTTTTAATGACACTGCTGAAGGGAGACTTATACCTTTTCTAGATATCTCTTCTGCAATCGGAAATTTCTTATTATCCGCATAAGGAGGCATAATATGAATAGGATAAAATACCGGCCTAGTATCAATACCGCGCTCAGACAGTTTGCGCATTAAAAGATCCCTTGAAATACCATAACTATCTTCAACAAGTATGGAATACATCCAATAAACACTCTTTGCCCATTTTTTCTCTACAGGCAGAACGATACCTTTTACGCCTTTAAGAAGACAAGAATACAAGCGCGCATTCTCTCTTTTTCTTTTTATCAAGCTTGCTATTTTCTCTAGTTGCGCTACTCCGATGGCCGCCTGAATATTCGTAAGGCGGTAATTAAATCCGATATACGGATGCCAATATTTCTTTTCTCTAGACATTCCGTGATCACGCAATATTATTGCTTTTTGCGCGATATCCGGATTATTCGTGGTGATCATTCCTCCTTCACCGGTAGTAATAATTTTATTGCCAAAAAAACTGAAACAACCCACATCCGGGAAAGAACCGACCTTTTTGCCTTTGTATTCAGCTCCATGAGCTTCCGCCGCATCCTCAATAACATAAAGCTTATGCTTTTTCGCAAGAGAAAGAATCGGATCCATATCCGCTGGATGTCCATAAAGATGCACAGGGATAATTGCTTTAGTTCGAGAGGTTATCGCATCTTTAATTTTTTCCGGATCTATATTCCAAGTGTCTTTTTGAACATCTACAAATACCGGCTTTGCTCCGGTATAACTAACCGCATTTGCCGTAGCAATAAAACTTAAAGTTGGCACAATAACTTCATCCCCTTTTCCAACGCCCAAAACCGCTAAAGCCAAGTGCAGAGCAGCCGTTCCATTAGAAACAGCAATACTATACTTAGTTTGGCAAAATTCACTAAAATTATCTTCAAATAATTTAACATATTTACCACCGGAAGAGACCCAGCCTGTAGCGATGCAATCCGTGACATACTCCAACTCTTTGCCCTCTATTTCAGGTTCGGTAACCGGGATATGGAAAAAATGCGCATATGAAGCAAGATTAATTATTTTGTTATTTTCATCAAGAATCGGAATATGCCTGATCTTCGAACTCATTAACTTCAATATCTCTTCTTTATCCGTACCCGCTCTTACCACCACGGGATTTTTTTGCATAACATCTTTAATTCTAGTTTTCCATCCACACCCAGCCAACACCGCTCTTCTCACGTCGCCATCCGTTGCTAAACCACAGAATTTCTTGCGTTTATCAGTAACTAAAACAAGTCCAAGGCCATTTTTATCAATAACCCTCATAGCCTCTTTTATACTTGATTCGCTGTCTGTCTTTAGCTTACGTATATCTATCGCCATTTTAGCCCTAAGTTTAATTTTATTGTAGCGCGCCGCAAATAACATCACGGCATTTGAATATATCTTTTATCTGTAAATTATCACATTCAATAATCAAGTACTTACCTTTAAAATTACCTAAAAAAGGAACAAACCAGGATTTATCCGAAAAACTAAGGTGTTGATCATTTTTTCCATCATTATCACTAAGGTGCAACGCCCGGACATGCCGCTTAATATCTTTTATAAAAGATACGGGAGAAAATCCCAGGCTGTTAGCAGATACCTTAAGATGCGCAATATCAAGCAGGATAGAGATATTATCCGCACCTGCTTTTTTTAAAATACGCAGCAAATCCTCAGAGCTCACTCCCAACATAAGAAGATTTTTAGAATTAATAGTATTGCCTAAAGTCACTACATTATTTTCGATTAAAATTTCCACCCCGTATGATGCGGACAAATGCGATAATTCCCTCAGGCTATTAACAAATATATCTTCCGCTTCTGCCAAAGAAATACGCGGCAATCTTGTTAACTTTTTACCAAGATTATTGGGAGCAGCTTCAAAACAAAATCCGGAGTGCACGCTGTAAAAAGGAACTTTCAACTTGGCACACAATTTTATCGCTCTTAGACAATGCTGTTTACTTTTTTTTAAGATACCTTTATCGCTAGAAGCCAAATTGATTACAAATGCCTTTTGGGGAGACGGAAAATAATTATGAATTAATAATTTGCCTTTAAAGCAATTCTTGAAATACATCAAATCCGAAATATTTTTATTTACGAATCTTAAATTAGACCCCAATTCAAGATTGCTAATACCCTGTTTTTGACACAATTCTAAAACGCCTGCCAGGTTATTATTGCAAAATGCCCTAGTCGAAACGAAAACCTTGCTTTTATCTATTTCCATATTCCAACGACCGTTGTATTATCGGGAACATCCTTAAGAACAATTGCTCCTGCCCCAATAATAACGTTGCTGCCTATTTTCACTTTATCTTTAACCGAAACATTAATTCCCACAAAAGAATTAGAGCCAACACTCACTCTTCCGGCAATAACTGCTCCAGGAGCCAGATGAACAAAATCAGCCAGAGAAGACTCATGGTCTACAGAACTACCAGTATTAATAACTACACCTTGCCCTATTTTTACTTCTGCACAGACTGCAGCTCCAATACAAATGATTGTTCCATCTTTAATACTAGCATTATCTTCAACGTAAGCTTTTGGATGCACTAGGCGAGGCATACTAAATCTGTTCTCTTCCAAAAAAACATATGAACAACGCCTTCTCAAGTTATCACCAATTCCTAAATAAACGTCAGCGATATCTTTTTTAAAAGAAAGGATATCGTTAAACTTACCTAAAACTGGCGCCCCCTGAATTTTCTCCTCCGCAGAAAAATTATCATCAAAAAAGCCAAATATCGGAATTCCATTCGCTTTTAAAGCAGCAGCAACTACCCTGGCGTGCCCTCCCGCACCAAATATCGCAGCTTTTTTCATTCAATTAAATCCATAGTTATAAGCGTGTTTTCTGATATGTTATGTTTAGCTCGTTTTCCAAATACGCAACCACTCTGAGTCCCTAAAATCCCTATTGCCGGCCTCTTAAACGAAATATTCTCCAAAGATAAAATAGCCCCCGCCGGAATAGCCTGTTTAGCAAAGATACTTCTTCGCATCATTCTGGCATTTACACTTTCTAGCTTTGTAGGATATTTCTGGCTTGACCCCAAGGACTGCTCTACAAAACGAATATTTTTAACCAATCGCATGAATTCTTCAGGATTAGCAGAACACGATTGATCAGGCCCTTCGAGATCCTTATCTAATGTAAAATGTTTTTCTATTATACAAGCTCCCAAAGCAACTGCTGCAATAGCAGATAAATCTCCGGATGTATGATCCGAATAGCCAACTAAAGCGCGGCATGCTTCTCTCATCGTGGACATAGCCCTGAGGTTGGCATCTTCAATACAAGAGGGATAATGCGTAGTGCACTGCAAAATAACTATTTGGTTATTCCCCGTATTGCGAATAGTCTCTACTGCAGTCTTCACCTCATCCAATGTCCCCATACCAGTTGAAATAATAACCGGTTTTCCTTTTTTAGCAACATATTCTAAAAAAGGCAGTTCAATTAACTGGCCGGATGCTATTTTATAAGCAGGAACATCTAAAGCGTAAAGAAAATCAACATCCTCAGAATTATAAGGGGTAGAAAGAAATAATACATTTTCATCGCGGCAAACTGAAATAAGCTTCGAATAATCATTTTCTTTTAACTCTAATTTACGCAACATCTCATATTGAGTTTCCCTTGGATCTGTCGTCTGCAGCTGATATTGCGCTTTCGGAGCATCTAAAGAAACAACCCGGTCAGCTTTAAAAGACTGGAATTTAACACAATCTGCCCCGCATTTCTTGCTTTCCCGGATAAGTTTTTCTGCTAATTTGATATCTCCGTTATGGTTTACCCCGGCTTCAGCGATAACAAATACTGGCAGATCATTACCTACCCACCTTGTTCCTATCTGTATTTTATTCATTTATTTTTCAAAATTAATTCCGCTAACTTAAAATCCAATCCTGTATCAATGTCCACAGAAGAATCCTGGGGCATAACTAATGGCAGCGTATTCTTTCCTAAAATCACCCCCTGTTTAAACAATACCTCTGCCCTGGTTACATAAACAGCCCCGTTCAGCCTGTACACTTTTGGCAAATCCTGCCTGCGTAAATACTGGCGCGATTTAACAAAAGGATAAACTTTCCCCTTTTTTATTACGCGCATCCAATATGGGGAGTGTTCAGCTAAACAAACGCTCACCACAGAATCCGCTTTTGTTTTATTAAGCTTGGCGACAGCCTTTTGGATATCCGCTGCTTTTCTTAGGGGGGATGTCGGCTGCAAAACTATCACAATATTAAATCTTTCTCCCCTTTTTTCTAATAATTCAAGGGCGTGTTTATTTACCGGATACATCGGAGTTCTATCCGAAGATAGATTCTTCGGGCGTAAGAAAGGCACTTCCGCTCCGAATTTTAAAGCAATTCGTTTTACCTTCTCGGAATCAGTAGAAACAATAATTTTGCTTATGCACTTTGCTTTTTGCGCTTCCTTTATCGAGTAATAAATTAACGGCTTGCCATTTAAGTTCTTTATATTCTTATTTTTCAGCCCCTTCGAACCGCCGCGGGCCGGAATTATTGCTAAACAGGAATTTTTCATTTTTGTTTATCTTTTTGCCAATATTCCAGGAAAAAAGCTAGTAATATACCAAATACCAGGCTCAACACGCCGGCAGTAATAATTTTCTGCTTTTTATCGGGCCCCATAGCATTTTCAGGTTTAATGGGCTTATCAAAAACCATAAAATCCCTGGCGTTGCTTAATAAATATTTCAGGTTATTTCTTTGGTCTCTAAGAGAAGTAAGATTATTTTCATAATTAGGCAGGGTATTTTGCAGCAGGATTATTCTTAAGGAAACATCGGATTGAGAAATATTACTGGCATTAGGGAGCCCGGCAATTAAAGCCTGAGTCCGGCTAATATCTTGCTCGGAGTTGCTTATTTCCGCATCTAATTCCTTCAGCCTTTCATTAACAAGAAATATCCGCTCTTGATAGATTTTTTTACCCTGCGCGATAAGCGGGTCTAAAAGCACATCATGTATCTTAAAAGCTTCGGCCAGATCAGAATAGATTATTTTTACCGTTAATAAATTAGTACCATTTATACTGCTGATATTAATACTTCTTTTAAGCCCCTCAACTCCTAGCTTAAGATTTAATTTATTAATTAGATCCGAGATTGCGTTTTGATTTAGAATTATCTCTTTTGACTCTTCTTTACTAATCAAAGGCCCGTTTATGTTCCCCAATTGGATTGTAGAGGTAATTTCATAAACCTTAGGGATAAAAAAGCTGGCTACGGCGGAAATAGCTATCGTAATAAGGAAAATGCCCAGTATAAGTTTTTTTCTTTTAACCAAAATACTGATATATTTCTTTAGATCAACCCCATCTTCCTGAACATGCAGATGACTATCCATCATCCCTCCTATTTCTTAGGTTTCTAAAGGAACATTTGCTTGTTGACCGTAGACAATACAGATTAATATTATAGCATTAAAGGAGGTAAAAACAAAAGGGATTTTGATTAAAAGGGGACAGTAATTCCACCCTCAACGCCTTGTTGATTCCGGCGGGAACTTAATCTCATAAAAGCTTGCGCATCAAGAGTTTTCAAAAATTTATGCGTCATAGTAATCGTAATCCCCAAAGGCTGGTTTAGTTGATTTCTAAGCGCAAAAATTACCTGATTGCGGCCAAAAGTAACTGTTGCGCCGAAATCTAAAACCTTAACCCTGTCCTGGCCATAATCCATCCGGAAATTCAGCTCCAAATTACGCCCGAACTTCCATTCACCATAAAGAATAACTATGGGAGCCGGCCCGGTTAAGCGGCTTTTTCGAATACCAATCCCCAGGCGGTAACGAATCTGGCCTTCTTTAGGAAAAAGTGTCGGCGATTCAAGCTGCGCCTTAAATTCAAAGCGCGAGGTCGAACTTCCTTCCAAGAAATAAACCAAACGCTTAGCTGAAGGCATCTGCCAATAACCATTAAAAACTAACGTATCCAACCCATCATCAGATGTGTATTCAATTTGCTGGTTCTTATTCAGCTTCCAGTTTCCTTTAAAAGTATAGGTTTTAGGTGGGCCTTTATGCGCAGCGGCTTCAAAACAAAGCTCATTATAATCATTAGCCCGCCAGGTGCCCTTAAGTTTAAGTATACGCAAGCGCTCCCGATGGCTTAATGATTCAGTCTGGATAGTTTCAATAACCAGAGAGTTACTCTCCACAGCAATAAAACGTTTACGCACAGTATCTTTTAGTTTAACCATTACCCAAGCGCTCCATGCAGGTAATTATGAAATAATATAATAGGATATCAGAAATTAGGTAAGCGGCTATTTATATAGCTTGTTAATATCCGGCAGCTTGCTCTTAAGCCATCTTTGATGCTGCAACGCCCAATCTACCGTAAGCTTAAGCCCCTGTATAAACCCGACTTGCGCCTTCCAACCAAGCTCCCGATAAACTTTTGATGAATCAAGGCTGTATCTTATGTCATGGCCTAAACGATCCTGCACAAACTCAATTTGCTCCGGGCTTACACCAAGAACTTTTAGTAATAGCTTAGCTGTATCGATATTCCTGCTTTCACCAATCCCCCCTAAATTATAAACTTCTCCAACCCTGCCTTTACGCATAATGGCGGCAATACCGCGCATGCAATCATCAACATAAAGCCATTGGCGTATATTTTTTCCGTCCCCGTACAATGGGATTTTCCCGCCCTCCAATACTCTCAAAATCCCCAAAGAAATAAATTTCTCCGGGTATTGCCAAGGGCCATAATTATTCGACGGCCTGATGATTATCGCCGGAAACTTATAGGCCTTAACATATGCTTGCACCAAAAGATCTGCCGTCGCCTTGGAAACCGCATAAGGATTATTCGGTTTAAAACAAGCGTTTTCCTTGAACTTACCATGGACAAGCTTCCCATAAACCTCATCCGTAGAAATATAAACAAATTTCTTTACTCCATATCTACGGCAGGCATCAATCAAAATTTGCGTCCCTTTAACATTAGTCTTAATAAACACCTGGGCATCATTAATACTGCGGTCAACATGCGATTCAGCGGCAAAATGCACCACAATCTCCGGCTTCTCTTTTTTAAATACCGAATCGATTTGTCTCTTATTGCAAATATCGACCTTATAGAATTTAAACTTTCTCCGCACGCTTTCCAAACGCTTAAGATCTCCGGCATAAGTTAATCTATCCACAACAACAAAGGGAAGCTCCCCTTGAACAGAAAAGCTCCCCTTAATTAACAACTTCACAAAAGCGCTGCCCATGAAACCGGCGCCGCCGGTAATTAGGATTTTAGGTATTCTTTTAGGCATTCCTCTAAAACTGTATTGATGTTCCTAACCTTAAATCCGGACTTCTCTAATTTAGCCGTAGACATCAATAAGTTCGTCCGGACTAAGCCCAGGCTGCCAGGATCAATCACAGTATACTTAAAAGACGGTTTGTACCTATGGTACATATCCATAAGCGCCGGGTAACGCAAGGCCCCCTTATTCACAATATTATAAATACCGCATGCATTAATTTTTATCAAATGCTTGATTGCCCGGACAAAATCGGGAATATAAGTTACCGAATTCGGCAAATCAATAACTTTTTTGTACTTAATTAACTTATCTAATATATTTTTAGGGTGCCGGGCATTAAGTAGCGGGATCCTGATCCGGGCAATGAGAATATCATAATCGCGGGCTAAAACCTCTAAAGCCCTGTCGGCATAAATTTTACTGCGGCTATAAAACAATTTAAAAAAATAATTCCGGCTGTTTTCATCAACCGGCCTGTCTTTTTTATAATCATAATTAAAGATACATCCGCTGCTTATATGCACAAGTTTGATTTTATTGCGCAGGCATACTTCTGCTAAAATTACCGGGACAAAGCTGTTAGCTGAAAGAACCGCGTCTTTTTCCTGTTCACAATCATCAACATTTCTTCTACCGGTTACGCTGATACAATTAATAATTACTTTAGGCCGATAGCGCTTAATTAATCTGTCGGCATCCTGGTAAGTTTTTATGAATACTTCAGTTATTGCGCAATTCAAGCCCTCTTGCAGCCTTTGGCCGATAAAACCTTTACCTAAAACTAAAACGTTCTTATCTATCATTAACCAGCCCTTTTAAATAGTCTCCATAACCGGTATTAATCTCTTCGGCCAGCTTGGCAAGCTGCGCCTTATTGATATACTTCATCCGGTAAGCAACCTCTTCAATACAACCTATTTTTGAACATTGCCTTTCTTCGATAGTTTTAATAAATGCCGAGGCCTCAATTAATGATTCATAGGTTCCCGTATCCAGCCAGGCATAGCCCCGCCCTAAGAATTGCACTTTTAACTTATTTTTCTTAATATATTCATTATTCACGCTGGTGATCTCCAGTTCCCCGCGGGATGATGGTTTAACTTTTTTGGCGATCTTAATAACCTGATTATCGTAAAAGTAAAGCCCGGAAACTACCCAGTTGGTTTTTGCCTTCCCGGGCTTCTCAGTAATTGAAATTACTTTTCCGCTTTTATCAAAATCAAATACGCCATAACGCTCAGGATCCCTGACGGTACAGCCAAAAACAACTGCCCCGCTTTTTAGTTTTGCTGCATCCTGCAATAACCCGCTTAAATTATAACCATAAAATATATTATCGCCTAGAATCAGGCAAACACTATCTTTGCCTATAAAATCCTCGGCGATAATAAAACTCTGCGCAATGCCTTCCGGCTCAGGCTGACAAGCGTAAGAAAATTTTACTCCCAGATTAGCGCCATCCCCCAACAACTCCTTAAACCTCGGCAAATCTTTAGGAGTGGAAATTATCAGGATATCTTTAATCCCGGCAAGCATCAATACGGAGAGAGAATAATAAATCAACGGCTTGTCATAGATCGGCAACATCTGCTTGCAGACAGCCTTAGTGATTGGATAAAGCCTGGTGGCCTTGCCTCCTGCTAGGACAATCCCTTTCATTTAATTAATCTCCCTGGTGGCTTTGCGGGCAACCGTACTTAAAATATAGGAATATTAATACTGAGAGAGTTATTAAAGTAACTGCGTTTGCCATTATTATTATCGGGTCACGCCGGGCAATTCCATAAACCAACCAAAGCATAACTCCGCAGAAAAACTGAAATAACATAACCGGGCTGACATCCCTGACAGATTTTGTCCTTAAGGATCTGGCTATTTGCGGAATAAAAGAAAACATGGTGAGAGTAGCTGCAGCTATGCCGATAATTGACCAAATCATAATTTATAATTATATCCCTAAATAACTGTTTAATAAAGGTGTTTTTACCAGAATAAAAAAGGATACCTCCTTAAAAGAAAGTATCCTTTTTTAATACTAAACCGGCAAGCTGGCTATATAATAATTTTAAGAAAACGCCGGGAACCGGCTTTCAGAATACCCGTTTCCTGCGGGACAAAATCATCTTTCTCGACTTTTATGCCATTAAAACTAACTGCACCTTGCTTAATCAGCCGACGGGCTTCATTACCGCTGGCGGCTAATTTGCTTTCGGTAAGGACCATCAATATAGATTTTTGGCCGGTAGTTTTAAATTCCGGCATATCCTGCGGAATCTCTTTTTGGGAAAAAACCCGGCTAAATTCTTCTGCCTCTATTTCCGCTGCTTGTTTAGAATGATATTGGCTGATAATAATTTTAGCTAAATTAACCTTTGCCTCCTTAGGATGCATGGCTCTTACATTGGCTAAATCTTCATCCGTAAGCAATTCATAATACTTAAGCATCAATTCATCGGAAATTGACATAACCTTCCCGAACATTTCTTTGGCCGGTTCGTCTATCCCAATGTAGTTTGCGAAGGATTTGCTCATTTTTTGTATACCATCAGTACCTTCTAACAATGGCATAGTTAAAACTACCTGCTGAGGCTGGTTAAAATCTTTCTGAAATTCCCGGCCCACCAGCAAATTAAAGATCTGATCCGTCCCGCCCAACTCAATATCCGCCTCAAGCATTACCGAATCATACCCCTGCATTAAAGGATAGATAAATTCCAGGATAGAAATATTCTCCCCCTGCGTATAGCGCTTCTTAAAATCTTCCCGCGCCAGCATTTGCGAAACAGAAACCAGAGTAGTAAGCCGCAACATCTCTACCCCGGACATCTTCTCAAACCATTTGCTATTAAAAGCTATTTTTAGTTTGCGCATATTCAAGATCTTAGCGACCTGCTTTTTATATGTTTGGGCATTCCTGGCTACTTCCTGTTTAGAAAGTTGTTTTCTAATCTCAGAGCGCCCGGAAGGATCGCCAATCTGGCCGGTAAAATCCCCGATTAAAAAGTAAACTTCATGCCCAAGATCCTGGAATTGGCGCAGTTTGCGCAAAAGCACCGTATGCCCCAAATGTAAATCCGGAGCAGTCGGGTCAAAACCTGCTTTAATTTTCAGGGGGCGTTTATTTTGGATGCTCGCCTGAAGTTTTTTACGCAGCTCTTCTTCAGAGATTATTCCGACGGTTCCGCGCTTAATAATTTCTAATTGTTCATCAATATTTTTCATAATTAATACGTGTCATTGCAAGGCCACGGAGCACCCAAAGATCCAGATTTTACGAGATTGCTTCGTCGCTTCGCGCCTGGCAATGACACAACTGTTTAAAGCCTTGCAGTCAGGCCGATTTTGGCCTGCTCCACATCCACTTTAATCACTTTTACATTTATCTTATCACCGGGCTTTAAATTCGCCACTGTTTCTTTTTCGATTTCACTGGAGTAAATCAAACCTTCCAATTCATCATCGATCTTGGCAAATACCCCGAATTCAGTAAGGCTGGATACCTCTACTTCTAACTGCGTATCCAGAGGATAACGTTCAGCGATCTTTGCCCAAGGATTTTCCTGTAACTGCTTTAACCCTAAAGCGATCCTGCGGTTTGCAGAATCTACCGACAATATAGCAACGTCGATCTTTTGCCCTTTCTTTAAGACATCCTGTGGATGGCCGATTCTTTTGGTCCAGGAGATATCGGAAACATGGATCATTCCCTCCAGATTAGAATCTAATTCCACAAAAGCACCATACTCCGTGAAGCCGCGGACTTTACCGGAAACGCTTGAACCTACCGGATATTTACTATCCGCTTCCAGCCAAGGATTCTGCTCCAACTGCTTTAAGCTAAGCGAAATCCGGCGGGACTCTTTTTCTACGCTTAAGATTTGAGTTTCCACCATATCCCCGACAGCAAACATCTCACCCGGATTATTCACGCGTTTTGTCCAGGAGATCTCAGAAACATGGATTAATCCTTCAATGCCTTTTTCCAATTCCACAAAAACTCCATAAGGCAGGATATTGACTACCTTACCTTTTACCTTGGCGCCCACCGTGAATTTTCCTTCAATGTCCTTCCAGGGGTCAGATAATCTCTGTTTAAGCCCTAAAGAAACTTTACCGGAAGCCTGATCAAGATTTAAAATCATTACTTCGATTTTATCTCCGATGGCTACAATTTCCGAAGGATGGCTGATCTTGGACCAGGACATATCCGTAATATGCAACAGCCCATCTACTCCGCCCAGGTCAATAAAAGCCCCGAAATCAGTAATCGCTTTAACCAACCCGGGATAGATACCGCCAATTTTCAATTCTCCCCAAATCTTACCCTTAGCGACATCCCGATCCGCCTGCACTGCCTCGCGGCGGCTGACAATAATACTGCGCCGTAAATTATTTACTTTAACAATCTTGAACTTAAATACCTTATACAAAATATCCTTATCAGCAATATTACGGAAAGAAGAAAGTGAGCTGGGTAAAAATCCTTCAATTCCCATAATATCTACCAGGAATCCGCCTTTAACCTTCTTGACCGGCTTACCCTCTACTAATGTCCCATCATTGGATAATTTAACAATTTTATCCCAACCGGCCATACGCATGGCTTTTTCACGCGATAGAGTCATGACACCAGCATCATTTTCCATAGTCTCCAGCAAAAACTCCATCTCCCGGCCAATCACTAAATCCCCGGAGCTAAATTCCGTAATCGGGACAATCCCTTCGGATTTGAATCCTACATCCACTAAGACTTCCTTGCTTTTAATTTCAACAATTTTACCGCTGACTACTTGTCCTTCTTTTAAAACTTTAATGCTTTGATTATACAACTGTTCTAGTTCCGC
The DNA here is from genome assembly GCA_028712375.1 of Candidatus Omnitrophota bacterium. Taxonomy (GTDB): domain Bacteria; phylum Omnitrophota; class Gorgyraeia; order Gygaellales; family Profunditerraquicolaceae; genus UBA6249. The sequence continues at coordinate 82,457 of JAQTQG010000001.1, read as the reverse complement.
TCTAGTATCTGACATTGGTAATTACTTCCTTTCTTATTTTCGAATTTTAATAGTAGGATATCCTTAAAAACCCATTTTATTAACGTTCATTTTTTAATTATTTGACAACTGTTTAATATTAGCCATTATCAGATCCGAAGTTTCCTGATAAGGCTTCCCCCTTTCTATGTGAATTTCTTTTCCGAAGCGCAAACGAATCTCTCTGCCAAAATTTATTTTTCTATTAACCCCTTTTGGCAGCGCTTCATAGGTACCTTTAATAAAAGCCGGGATTACCGGCACGCCGGCTTTATCCGCTAAAAATCCGACACCCGGCTCAGGATTCATAAAAGCCTTATCCGGCAAGCGCCGGGTTCCTTCCGGAAAAATCGCCAATCCTTCCCCGCTCCTGGCAATATTCAGCGACTTCTTTAATGCCGAAAAATCAGCCTTATCTCTTTTAACCGGTATCACTCCAACCGCTTTCATCCAAAAAGCCAAAAACCGGTTATTAAACAACGTGTCCCGCGCCATAAAATGCACGCTGCGCAGGCAGCCAACCCCCAAAACCACCGGGTCCAAATAACTTATATGGTTACAGGCCAGAATAAATCCACCTTGCTTGGGCAGATTTTCTCTTCCTTCCACCTTGAACTCAAAGAAAAGATTTAAAAAGACAGATAATATAAACCTGCTAAACCTGTACGCCATCCTTTAAGATTATCTCTTGAGCCAGAACCAGAAGTTTCTTGGCTTGAGTGAGGCTTTTTGCCTCAGCATAAGTACGCATAATCGGCTCGGTGCCTGAACCGCGGAACATCAGCCAGCTCTGGTCCTCACAAATAAGTTTCACACCGTCATAATCTTTAATATCTATAACTTTTTTACCCAATAATTCTCCGGGGAGATTTTCTTTTTTCGGTTCGACCCGCCTATCCAAATGAAAATCCTGGCGCACATAATAATACCTGCCGAATTGTTTTTCGGTTTCATTCAAAATCTTCAGGATGTTTTTATTACGGTAAACCATCATCTCAATAAGCAGTAAACCTGCCATCGTCCCATCGCGCTCAGGAATATACCCCTTAACCCCCATCCCTCCGGCCTCTTCACCGCCGGCAACAATATCCTGAGTTTCCATAAGATTAGAAATATATTTAAAACCTACAGGGGTCTCATAAAGCTTAATCCCTAAGAAATTTGCGATGTTATCCATCATCGTTGAGCCGCAAATAGTCTTAACCAGCCCGCCGCTCCAATGCCGATCCTGGTTTAAATGTAATGCCAATAAACCTAAGATTTTCTGCGGGTGGATAAAAACACCACCGGGGGCAACCGCGGCAATCCTGTCGGCGTCACCATCCAAAGCAATACCGAGGTCAAACTTCTCTTCTTTTACGCGTTTTTTTAATTCTGCCAAATTTTCCTCTACCGGCTCAGGCCTGCCGCCGCCAAAAGAAGGATTAATGGTATTACGCATAAATTCTAATTTAATACTAGTTCCCTTGAGTACCTGGGCGATAAAGCTATCTCCGGAGCCATACATTGAATCTACTAAAACTTTAAATTTTTTATTTTTAATCTTTTTTAAATCAATATAGTTACGGATAAACTTTATATAATCTTTGGTAAGATCGACTACCTGGATTGATTCCGCGGAGACTGAATCTTTCACCGGGGTTTTCGTCAATAAACCCTCAACTTCCCGGGTTAACTCCTGGCTAGCTCCTCCGCCGGCAGCGTTCTTGATTTTAAAACCATTATATTCTGCCGGATTATGCGAAGCAGTAATCATCACTCCTAAGTCGAATTTACGCGATTTAACCGCAAAACTCAATGCCGGAGTAGGAATCGGCTGATCAGAAAGAATCACTTCTATCCCGTTGCTTTTTAAAACAATTGCCGCGCTTTGCGCGAATTTAGCGGACATAAAACGGGTATCAAACCCTACCACTACTTTTTTTCCGCTGCCTAAAAAATCCGCAACTGCCTGAGCAAGAATTTTAACATTTTCCAAAGTATAAGTATCCGCAATAATTGCCCTCCAACCATCGGTACCAAATTTAATTTGTGAAGTTGCATTGCTCATCGATGTCTCTCCTGTCTTAAGCTATTAATTGCTTGTTTAACATCCTTTGCTCCGAAAATATAAGAACCTGCTACTAATATGTTCGCCCCGGCATCTTTTACCAGCTGCGCGTTTTGCTGATTAATCCCGCCGTCAACAGCGATATCCTTCGCAAAAATCGCGCGCAGCTGTTTTATTTTATTTACTACCTGCGGAATAAAAGCCTGCCCGCCAAAACCGGGATTTACTGACATTATCAACACAAAATCCACTAATCCTAAAACTGGCTTAATTTTATCTAGCGCCGTGGCCGGATTTAAAGAAATTCCCAGTTTAACTTTATTCTTTTTCAGGCTTTTAGCAATTACCCGCAATTCTTTTATGCTCACTGTCTCAATATGCACAGTAACCATATCGCTGCCGGCATCCACAAAAGCCTGCACATATTTAGCAGGATGCTCAATCATCAAATGCACATCCAAAACAAGCGTAGTTGCCTGGCGCATGTATTTTACCACTACCGGGCCGATAGTAATATTCGGAACAAAATGCCCGTCCATTACATCCACATGCACCAGATCCGCCCCTGCCTGTTTAATTTTTTTAAGTTCCAGCCCCAGCTTACTAAAATCTGCCGACAATATTGATGGAGCAATTTTGATTTTCACCCTCGCACCTTCTATTCTATTAATCAATTCGAACCCTGCTCTTTCTTGTAATTAAATACAAGGAAGGTGCGGGGTTCATTTATAAAGCCTTCTTTTCTTTATGTAATCAAAAACCTTATCTGTCACTAAATAACCAAAAGATTTATGCTGGCTAACACATTGGCGCACTTCAAAACCTGAAACATCTACTGCCCTAATCGGTAAAGTATGGATATAAGGCGGAATCTCCTCCAGCGAATAACCTGGGCGGGTTGCCGCAACAAATTTAACCATGGTTAATATCTGGCTTAAATCTTTCCACTCATTTAAATACTTAAGCAGGTCTGAACCAATAATAAAGTACAGTTCATCCCGGCTGTATTTGGCTTTAAGTTCTTTAAGAGTATCAATTGTATAAGAACGCCCCTGGCGCTTAATCTCGATATCCGAGACTGAAAAAAACTTATTGGAAGCTACCGCCAATTTAAGCATTTTTAAGCGGTCTTTAGCCGGGGCAATATCAGAATTATCTTTATGCGGAGGCAAAGCGGTAGGCACAAAAATAATTTTGTCCAATCCCAGTTTTTCCCTTACCTCTTCCGCTAAAATTAAATGCCCAATATGCACCGGGTTAAATGTTCCACCCAAGATGCCAATTTTCATGTTCTAACCTGGCCGCAGCCATAAACGACATATTTATAGGTAGTCAACTCCTCCAGGCCCATCGGCCCGCGGGCATGTAATTTGTCGGTTGAAATACCAATCTCTCCCCCCATTCCAAACTGATTTCCGTCGGTAAAACGGGTAGAGGCATTCAGGTAAACACAGGCTGAATCTACCTGCTGTAAAAACTTTGCTGCAGCATTATTGTCGTCCGTCACAATACTGTCAGAGTGATGCGAACCATATTCATTAATATGCGCGATTGCCGCATCCAGGCTATCTACGACTTTTACAGACAAAATCAAATCCAGGTATTCCGTGCGGTAATCTTTTTGCGTAGCCAACTTAACCCAATTGGCAATTCTTTTAGTAAATGCGCATCCGCGGATCTCTACCCCGGCATCCTTAAATTTTTTAAGCATTCCCGGCAGGAATCTGGCGGCAACATCGCGGTGCACCAGCATGCTTTCCATGGCATTACAAACTCCGGGGCGTTGCAGCTTAGCATTCAAACAAATGTTTTCTGCCATATTCAAATCCGCATCTTCATCCACATAAACATGGCAAATTCCCTTATAGTGCTTAATCACCGGTATGCGCGAAACTTTCACCACCTTATTAATCAACTCTTCTCCGCCCCGGGGAATAACCAGGTCGATATAATTATTTAATTTCAACAAATGATCTACGGCCTGCCGGTCAATAGTTGTAATCAAATTAATCGTACCTTTAGCTAAACCATGTTTTTGTATTACGCCATTAAGTATATTATAAATTTCCAGATTAGAATTTATCGCTTCGCTGCCGCCGCGTAGAATTACACTATTGCCGGATTTAAAACAAAGCCCGATACAATCCGCCGTAACATTAGGCCGGGATTCATAAATAATCGCGATTACTCCGATAGGAGAACGCACCTTCTGAATCTTCAATCCAGTTGGCGCATCCCAGGCACGGATGAGCTCACCCACCGGGTCTTTAAAACTGGAAATCTCCAACAAAGACTCCGCCATCTGTTTAACTCTTGCCCCGTTCAAAGTAAGCCGGTCGATAAAAGCTTTGTTTTTAGAAGATAACCTGGCGATATCTTTTTGGTTAGCCTTTAAAATGGCTGCCTGTTTTTCAAGCAAAGCGGCCGCCATATCCTTAAGTGCCGCATTTTTAGCCGATGAAGATAAAACAGCAAGGCTGCGGGAGGCCGCTTTAGCCTGTTTGGCGATATTTTCTGTTTCCTTTTTTAAATTCTTTTTCATTTAGTTAAAAAAATCGTGCCTTGAGAAAAAGGGTCATTAGTTAACTGGCTGATAATTCTATCCTGGTGCCCACTGGCGATAACGCAAGGAACCCCGCCTTCCACCGCAATGCGCGCTGCCTCTAATTTTGTAACCATCCCGCCAACACAAATCTTTTTATCCGTCGGGCAAGCCAGGGACTTAATTTCGGCGGTTATTTTATTAACCCGGGGAATAATTTTTTTGTTTTTATCCCATAATCCTTCCACATCAGAAAGAATGATCAAAAGGTCCGCGTCCACCAAAATGGAAACTAAAGCAGACAAACGGTCATTATCGCCGAATTTAATCTCCTCCGTAGCCACTGTATCATTTTCGTTGATAATCGGCACACAGTTTAATTTCAACAATGTGCCCAAAGTATGTTTAGCGTTAATATAACGGGCTCCCAAAAAATCATCCCAGGTTAAAAGTAATTGCGCGCAGTTTAAGCTATACTTCTTAAGCGCAAGCTTATAAACATGCATTAATTCATGCTGGCCAATCGCCGCGGCCGCCTGTAAATATTTTAACTCTTTCGGGCGGCTGGTTAATTTCAGGATTGACATACCTAAAGCAATCGCACCGGAGGAAACCACGACTACCTCTTTACCCTGCTTAATTAAATCTGAAATCTGCCTGGCAATTGAGTTAACCAGAGCCGTATCCAACTTGCTCTTATCCGTAGCAAACAAGCTTGCGCCGACTTTAACTACCACTCTTTTATATTTTTTTTGCGACCGCATCGACTAACTCCTCTAAACCCTGTTTATTCAACGCTGAAATCGGATAAATTATTTTTTTAACCGATTTTTTAAACCGTTTCAGATTTTCTTTTGCGCCATCCAGATCCATTTTATTAGCACAAACTATCTGCGGTTTTCTAAACAATGACTTACTATAATTCTTTAATTCTAAATTTATGTTCCTATAATCATCAACCGGATCCCTGCCCTCAAAACCCGCCATATCCACCAGATGGATTAAAACCTTGGTACGTTCGACATGCTTTAAAAATTGAATCCCTAACCCTCTACCTTCGGAAGCACCGGGAATTAAACCGGGAATATCCGCAATCACAAATTTCCGGTGTGTACCCGTAGCCACCCCTAAAATCGGCCCGGTAGTCGTAAAAGGATACGCAGCAATCTTAGGATGCGCGTTAGAAATCGCAGAAATTAAAGTTGATTTACCGGCATTGGGAAATCCCACCACCCCGACATCCGCCAATAACTTTAAATCCAATACAATTGTTTTTTCTTCGCCCGGCTGGCCCGCCGTAGCCTCTTTACGGTGCCAATTACCTATACCGCCTTTACCGCCCCGCGCCACAATTACCTGTTCGCCATCAGCATCCAGATCGCGTAAAATAGAGCCTGAAGAAACGTCTTTTACCGTGGTGCCTAAAGGCACACGCACAATCACATCTTCAGCGCCTCTGCCTCTTTTATGATTGCTCGAACCATGCCCGCCACCAGCACCAAAAAAATGACGATGATACTGGAAATCTAAAAGGGTAAGCAGGTTACGATCGGCGCGGATAATAATATCCGCCCCCTTACCGCCATCTCCGCCATCCGGAATACCCTGACGTTGGTACTTATCCCGATGGAGGCTTTGACAGCCTTTACCGCCAGAGCCGGCCCGCACATTAATTTTAGCCCCGTCGATAAACACTTTTTTATGAACCTAAAACAATGGATTTAATCTTTAACTCAGTAAGTTGGGCGCGATGGCCTTTTTCCCAATGCGAATTTTTACGTCTGCGGTGTTTATAAGCAGTGGTTTTTTCACCAAAAGTTTGCTTTAAAACCGCGGCCTCTACTTTAGCCCCTTTAATATAAGGCTGGCCGACTTCTACTTTTTTACCATCTGAAACTAACAAAACCTTCTCAATACTGATATTATCGCCCTTAACCACCACCTGCTTATTTACTTCAATAATATCATCCTTGGTTACACTGTACTGTTTTGACCCAACTTCAATTATGGCATACATTTGACAACCTCCTTAAAGGTAAATTAAACAACCCGTTCTTAAACTGATAATTATATACCCGCATAATTCACGGGTCAAGCGATAATTAGAGATTCGAAAAAGGAAACTCCCCTCTCTTTTCCAAAGAATTACCTTGTTTAGCTGAATTTAATGTCTTCTAAGTGCGCGGTAGGGTTAGAAATGAGGTTAATCTTAATCCGGTATTTATGCTCAATCGCGCGCAGGGCCTCCTTATCTTTTAAGATTTCATCGATCACAGGCGGAGCCAAAGTTAACGAAGCCTGTTTTAAGGTTTTGCCCTTAAGATAGCGTTTAAGTTCTTTTAAAGCGAAAATTCCCAAAGTTTGCGGTGAACGCAGCTTACCTTTGCCCTTGCAATAGGGGCAAGGATGAAAAGAAAGCATCTGCACCGTCTTATGGATACGTTCACGAGTCATCTCCACTATTCCGAATTTAGAAATACCCAGGATGTCATATTTGGCCCGGTCGCCGCTTAAAGCATTTTTCAGGATATTCAACAATTCCCGGCGATGGCCTTCACGTTCCATATCGATAAAATCAATCACGATAATACCGCCTAAATCCCGCAAAACCAGCTGCCGGGCAATCTCCACGGCAGCTTCCGCGTTAACTTTAAAAGCCATCTCTTCCTGGTTAACTTTTTTCTTAAAACCCCCGCTATTTACATCAATCACCACCAGGCCTTCAGTGGGTTCAATTATCAAATAAGCCTTGGATTTCATGTAAACATGGCTCTCAAAGATATGATTAATCTGCTTCTCCACATCTTTGGCCCCAAAAAGATCATCTCCCCGGTAAAGTTCAACTTTTTTGCATAAATAGCTTAAAAACGTACGCATAAAATGTTGAATGCGGTAGAATTCCGGCTTAGAATCAACAATCAGTTTAGTAACATCCTCCGTAAAAGAATCCCGGATTGCCCGTAAAGCTAAATCATATTCTTCATAAACTAAAGCCGGAGCTTTTTTCTCCTGAGCGGTTTTCTCCAGGCGTTTCCACAACTTATAAAGAAACTGCGCATCACGGACCAATTCCTGCTCACTGCGTCCGCTAGCGGCAGTACGCACAATAAAACCTACCGGATCCGGCAATTTAAGCTTTTTAAAAATATCCCGCAGGCGCCTTCTTTCCGTTTCATTTTCAATACGCCGGGAAATCCCACCTTGTTTCTCCAAAGGCATAATTACTAGATACCTTCCGGCTAAACCAATCTGCGTAGAAAGGCGCGGGCCTTTAGTACCAAAAGATTCTTTGACCACCTGCACTAAAACCTCCTGCCCCTTCTTTACTTCTTTAATCGGAGTCTGGGCCGGCGCCTCAATTGATTCATAGGCAGATTCAATCTCCGACAGATACAAAAACCCGTTCTTGGGCAAACCGATATCCACAAACGCCGCGCCGATGGAAGGCATTACCGCTTCAATCCTGCCCTTATAAATATTACCGACAATCGTGTGGTCCTGCGGGCGCTCAATATGAAACTCCAGCAATAATCCATCCTGGACGATTGCCACACGCTTTTCCTGTGGTTCAGAATTAATTAAAATTTCCTTGGACATCTTTTATTTCTATCCCTTCTGGTAATTGTTTCTGCAGCCTATCTTTAAAATCTTCAGGAGTAACCGGAAACTTTAAAACAATAGAAGCTTCTTCCTGTTGACTTTCTACCCCCAGCTTTAAAGCTCTTTTAAAGCTTAATTTAGGATGTGGGCTAAACCCCTCGGTCATTTTTAGAGGCAGTTCTGCCCGGCGCATAGCGCGCATAAATAGGCGCATCAGGTCTAAATGCGAAATATAACGCATCAGCCCTTGTTTAGAAAAATTAAAACTTACTCTGTACATTATAACTATAAACGTTCCCTAATTCTGTCCCCAGATTTAATTACTTCTTTTTCTTTATATTCAAAGACTCTTTCTTAACTTCAACAACTGCCATACGCCCGAATCTTTTTTCCAACCGGGCCAGCTCTTCAGGAGTATATTCTTCCTCTTTAATAATCCTAGCGGTGATAAAAATTAACAGATCAACCTTCTCAACATTATCTCTATCCCGGCCGAAAAATTTTCCTATCCAGGGCAGATTAACCAAATAGGGAATTCCGACCTTTGTTTTAGTTTTAACGTCTTTTAGCAAGCCGCCAATCACAATAGTTTCCCCGTCTTTTAAAAGGACCTGGGTCTGCGCTTCACGCACATCAATAATCGGATAATCTGTTTCCGTAACCTCTCCGCCGGCAGTAGAAGTAGCCGGAACGCTATCGCTGGAAGAAGTGATACTGGGATGAATAATCATATTCACATAACCCTCTTCGCTTATCTGAGGAACAACATTCAACCGGATACCTATCTCTTGATAATAATCCAGTGTCTGGGTAACTGTAGCATCAGTTCCGTTAGTACCGGCAGTAACCGTAGACTGAAGTATCGGAGTATGATAACCCACCAACATCGATGCCTCTTGATTATCAAGGGTGAGTATACTGGGAGCAGAAAGCGTGTTAGTATCAGTATCATTTTCTAAAGCATGGATAATTGCTTCAAATTTAGTGCCGGTTAATTTCTGGAATACAAATTCTCCGCCGGAAGTGTAGGGGTTAGAAGAAGTCAAAAGAGCCCCGGAAGCCGTACCCAAAACATGCCCTCCGATAGCCTGTCCGCCATTAGTTTGTGTGGCAATCGCTATTGACTCTGCGTTAGTCGTACTGCCTAAACCCCAATCAAGACCCAGGTCTTTCAATTTAGTGGTATTAACTTCCATAAACTTTGTTTCTACCAACACTTGTTTAGGTTTAACATCAAGCTTGGGCAAAATTACATTACGGATTTTATCCAAAGTACTGGCCGTATCAGTAATGATCAGCATTTTGGACTTTATCGCCGGGTCAAACTCCGCTTTTTTCATTATTGTTTCCCCGCTAATATTCTTTTCATAAGAAACCGTCTCGGCCTTGATTGCGCCAGCAGCTTCTTTTACCAGGGCCAGGTTAGCGGCAGATTCCCTGCCGATTTTAAAAGTCCCAAACTGCCAGCCTTTTTGCCCACGGGTATATAAAACCGAAATCTTGCCGCGCGGAGAAAGCAGAGGAATAATAATTTTTTGAGCATCCTGGGCATCTAAATATTTTAAAGTAATGATTTCTACCTGCAGTGGTTCTTCGGCGGCGATTTTGGCTACATTTTCCATTTTAGTAACCAAAATAACATTACCCTGCCGCTGGTAACCGAAACCGTAGGTCTTTAAAATAACATCCATCGCTATCTCCCAGGGGACATCGCTAAGGCGCACAGAAATATTACCGATTACATCCGGAGTAGTTACGATATTTATTCCTGATTTATAAGAGATGATTTTAAGCACATTGTTAATATCTGCATCTTTAAAATCAAAAGTTACATTTCCGGAAGAGGTTAGGACGGGTGCTTGCGCAGCTGCCGGTTCTTTAGCTTCCAAAGAAATCCCGGACTGCACCGGCTGAACTTCTTCCTTAACTTCACCAGTCGCGCCGGAGGGTTGGCCAGCGGCAAATGCAAAAATGAAAAAAGTAAAAGAAAAAACTAATATTAATAATATTTTTTTCACTTATGACTCCTCCTTATTCAACTCCACTTCTAAAAGTTCTCCGCTTCTGATAAAAATTACCTTATTCTCAAGGATTTTTAAAACCTGAAAATCTCCCACCATATCCCCGATCCCCACCACTTCCGCATTTACGATAGCAAAAGAACGCCCGAATTTATCAAAAATAATCCCTTCGATAGCTAATCCCTGCGGCGCAGTATTTTCCCGTTTATCTAATTTCAGCAGCCTTCCCTCGGGAGTTACCAATGGAATAAAGGGGTTGCGTTTACCTTTTGCATTATAAACAAATCCTTCCTGCCCAAAAACCAAAGGCAGGTTTATCCCTAAACAAAATATTAAAATTAGAAGTTTTTTATTTAGTAACATAAGTTTTTAAAACCAGGGTAATCTTTTGCTTCATATAATCCGGCAGCTGCGTTGAAATCTCCAGCTCCTGCACACTCATAAAAACTAACGAATCTTCCAGAGCCTGGATAAATCTTCCTAAATCATGATAATCGGCAACCAAATCCAAATTAATCAACATAGGCACAAGCCTATCCTGGCCAACAAGTGTTTTTTCTTTTTGGGCCTGGCGGTCAGGACGCATCTGAACAATCGTAATATTAAATTTATTCGCCGTAGTAGAAATTTCCTGCAGAAGCTCCGCAAGACGGCTCTCAGGAAGAAGGCCCAAAGACTTAGAAGTTTTCTTCTGCGCCATCAACTCCGGTTTACTTTTCGATAAACGCATATTTTCCAGGCCGCGGTCTAAATTCGCCAGATCTGTTTTTAGCCTGGTAATTTTGGGATCCAAACTCTTTAAAGCCCCTCTCTGCGCTTTCAAAATAAAGCTGCTGTCCACATAAACTATTAAAGCAAAGAATACCGCAATTAATATTTTCTTTTGTTTATCCAATTGCATATTCATCAGATTCATTTAGACCTCATTACTCCAACCAGCACAAAATCTGCAATATCATAACCGCCAAAGCTTCTTTTTTGTACGCTGCTTAATTCAAAATTTGAAAAATCTTTAGAAAACCCGGGATCCGTCTTCAGCCTATTTAATAATTCATTAATTAAACCAACTTCTTCCTTTTTCAATGAAACAACCGACCCCTTAATGGTAAGGCTGCCGGCATTAAATACAATATCATTAAACCAAACTCCGCCGGGCAGAGAAAGACTTAAAATATTCAATTTCTGCGCCCAAAGAACTCTTTGGCGGTTTAACTGCTGCATAAGACCGGCATCCTGGGAAACCGAAGAGAACTCCCGATTGAATTCATCCAGCTGTTTTTTTTGCGCTGCTAAATCCAGCCATTTCCGGTTTAAAGAAACCAACTGCCCGTTTTTAGATATCAAAAGAACGGCATAATAAAAATGCGCTAAGATAAACACCGCCAGCATAACCGGAATAGCATAAATAAATACCCGGTCTCGCATCAACGCCAACGAAGTATTCGCAGCCGTTTGATCCGAAGAACGCCCCTTAACTCTGACTTTTAATTCTTCCGGTAATAAATTTATCTCGATCATATTTATCTTAGCGCCAGCCCGACCGCAACATTAAGCTCCCCGTGAAGCTTATCCAACTTCTGCTTATCTATGGTTTCCGGGATTATGATTTGCTTAAAAGGATCCCAAGTTTCCACCGGTAACCCTAAACAGGCACTCAACATTTCTTTTAATCCGCTTATCTTGCTGGATCCGCCGCTTAAAAATATTTTAACTACACTGGAAGTATTCTGGCTTTCGTAATAATCAAATGAGGTGCGTATCTCTGATGCTAAGCTTGTGAGCACGTTTTCTATACAAACCCGGGCCTTATCCGTTTTATCCGCGGTGGGATTAATTTTTAAATCTTCCGCGGTTTTAAAATCCACATCAAAAACATCCATTATTTTTTTAGTAAAGCTTGCCCCTCCTGAATGAATATCCCGGCTTAAGCGCACCAATCCATTATCCAAAATATTTACATTAGTAATCGCTGAACCGATGTTTAAAAGGCAAACTGACTTATGATTCTGGCTGCCGGGAGCCAGGCCAACCCCGTCTGTTTTTTGGTTTTGGCTGCCGGAAACAGCGCTGCCACTATCCGGCAACTCTATTTTAGGGTAATTAAAACTAAAAGCATTAACTAAAGCCAGCGAATCAATGTCAATAAGATTAGCCCTTAAACCGGCGTTCTCTAAAATCTTGATCCTTTGCAAAACCAGCTCTTTCTTGATAGCGGCAATCAAAACCAGCATTTTGTTTTCCGGCAGGTCATCTTTAAGAATTTCCGCGTCCAGATTAACCTCCTCCACCGAAAAAGGAATATGTTTCTGGGCTTCGAATTTAAGCGCGCCCTTTAATTCGACCTTATTCATACGTAGAAAATTTACATAACGAATAACCGTCGAAGCGCCGCAAAAAGAAATGTTTACTAAATCCGCCCCCTGATCATGCCTGATTTTTTTTAAAATCTCCGTGGGATCCAATTGGCTTTCCTGCAGGCCAAAAGATACCAACTCGATATTGCTGCCATTAATCTTCAACTTTACGCATTTAATGGATTGCGTGCCGATATCCAGCCCAAAGCTGAATCTTTCCTTTGTTCCGGATACCTTCATTTTATTAAAAATATTCTTCATTAATTAATAATCCCGATTATTTCTGATCACAATTTTCTGCTAAAATTAAACCACCGGTAGATACCGTATATACCGTTTTCCCGGTAAGCTGACAGTTTACCGGCGAAGCGGTACAGTTGTAACCCGCAGGGTCCAAGCGCTGGCAATCATATTCATATCCGCGCACAGAAGTTGCCGCCAAATAATCCCTCTCCAGGTAAGGCGGGTCATGCTTAATCAATAAATCCACGCTGGCCGGATAAACATTCTTATTATTTTGCGCATAATTCTCCATAGCTGTAGAAAAAAGTTTAAGATTCACTTGAGCCAACAGCTGGTTTTGCTGAATCTTATAGATAATTATCCGATGCACAGCCATACGCAACAACAATGCGCTTAAGGCTACCACCACCATAATTGTGACAAAACTTTTAGCCCGGTTATTAAACATATTTAAAAACTCCTGAAATCAGTATCGCTGGATACTGAAGTATCGCTACGCAATATCTTGGCTCCCGTCACAATCTGATAATTATGTTCGGCAAGCACCGGATTCACTGCCATTGCCCGGATATCATAACCGGCAGGCTCGATAGAACCAAGCATATAGCGAAAATTACCAATCTGGCCCAAAGCAATGAAATCCTGCGTAGCAAATTTAGCGTCAACTAAAAACTGCATATTGTCTTCAGAGGCTTGCGCATATACGCCGGTATGGCTGGCAGCGTACACCTCAAAACTCGTCGCGATAGCTTTGAGATTGGCCTGAGCATTCATCTCATTAGCCATTCTTCTTAATTTAATAGCCTCCAGAGCCACCAATGATAATAGAAGCGAAATAATAAAAACAACAATCATTATTTCAATTAAAGTAAACCCGGATCTTCTATTTTTCATTATTTTATCTTAACATAAAGTTTAAGATTGGCAATCATTTTTTGTTAATAAACCAATAAAGTAAGCCTATGAATATCAACTGATTAGGATCTGTCTAAATAGTTATTCTTATGATAGCCGGGGGATAAAATAGGGCTAAATACGCTGCGTATTTGAGATGAAAGGCAGCCGGTAAAATATCGGAGGCTTGCGCAGAAACACAAAAAATGGGGAAGAGAATTTCTCCTCTTCCCCATTTATTTTTAACAGGCTTACTTATTACGGTGTTGGCGCTACGTAAGCTGTTTCTGTAATTACCCCTCCGGTAGTTACAGAGAAAGTTGTATCCCCGGCTGTCGCACTTGCAGGAGTAGCAGTCAAAGTGTAACCGGTAGCGGATAAACCAGTACAATCATACACATAACCTTGTACAGGAGCAGCCGCGGTACTAGCACACAAAACTGTAGCTGGTGCTATATACGGAGCAATTGCGGTAGCATCTGCCGGATAGGCGCCGTTATGGCCGGTAGCATAAACTTCTGCTGCGGTAGATAACGCACGAATATTGGCTTTAGCCGCTGCGGTATTAGCCGTTCTCTTGGCGCTTAACAAGTTCGGTATAGCAATAGCAGCCAGAAGAGCAATAATGGCTACAACGATCATGATTTCAACGAGGGTAAAACCTTTTCTATTCATTAATAATAACCCCCTTCCTAAGGTTAGATTGTCTTTTTGCGCTTACTTAAAGCTAACTCTTATTTTCGGTATCCAATAATTATGACTTATTCTAATAAGAAGCCAACTTTCAAGCTCACACCAAAAGAACACCTTATATATCCATAATAATTCTAACATCTTAGGTAACTATTGTCAAGCGGAAAAGTCAAACCAAAACTTGGAAAATCCTCATTTATGCCTAAACTTAAGTACTAAAGATTCACTATTTTTTTAAACTCGGGCGGCAGTATAGATATATTTCAAGGGAACTTTCCCGGTATTAATAACATTATGCGGCATTGCAGGCGGGATATAAATGAATAATCCTTTTTTAATTTTGATGCTGGATTTTTTACCGTAAGCAACCAATCCTGAACCGTTGATTACAGAAATAACTTCTTCGCAAGAACCGGTATTATGTTCACCGACAGATTCTTTGGGCTTTAAAATCACATAACCGCTGCGCAAACCTTTTAGCTTTTTAGAATCACCTATCAAACGTAAAAATCTTTGCCTGCCCTTAAGCTGCTTACAAAACACTTTTTCTTTTAACATGGCTTACCCTTTATTTTTATTGGTGATCGTCAACATAATGCCCGGAATGCAAATGCGGATGAATGTGTACCCGGCCTTTATGCCGATGGCTATGAATGTGCACCAGGTTATTTTCTTGAAGCAGTGCCAAATCATTTAAAATATCCGCCGCTGTCCCGGATTTAACAACCGATCTTTGTTGGCCGAAAACATATACGATATCCGAAACCTCATCCACGATATGCAAATCATGCGTGGCAGTAATAATTGTTTTACCCGCGTTATTTTCTTCAATCAACAAATCAACAATATTTCTGGTAGTTAAAGGATCCAGGCCGGCAGTCGGCTCATCCAAAATAAGTATCTGAGGGTCGATAATCAAAGTAGAAGCGATCGCTACTTTACGTTTTTCCCCGATACTTAGTTGGTACACAGGCCGCTCAAGCAACTCTTCAATCTTTAAAGCGGCGCAAAGTTTTTCCAGGCGTTTTTTAATTTGGTCTTTTTCCACCCCCAATTGCAGCGGGCCAAAAACAATATCCTCTTTAACCGTCGGGCAAAATAACTGCACATCAGAATTCTGGAAAATAAATCCAACTTTGCTTCGAAAATCCTGCGAAAACTTACAATCATTAAATTTCTTTTCATTTAACTGCTGACCGTAAAAACTGACGCTGCCCTTATCCGCAAAAATTAGGCCGTCAAGCATCTGCAAAAATGTGGATTTACCGGAACCATTGGCTCCGATGATACTTATCTTCTGGCCCCGGTTAATTTTAATATCCAACCCGCACAAAGCAGGAAATTTTCCCAGGTATGAAAAATAAACATCCTTTAATTCAAAAACTATATTATCCATATAATTGCCACCACCGTAGTCAGCCAAAAATAATCGCGGCCTCTGGTTTTAAAATCATTCCAAACCACCGGTTCGCCTTGATAGCCGCGCGAAAGCATTGCTTTATACACCTCTTCATTCAACCCAACGGAACGCTCCCACAAAGAAACAATATGCCAGCCCACGATATCCTGGCCTTGCCGGTATTTTACCCCGACACCTATACGGCTTTTAATCGCTAAATATGCATTCTGTATTATTCCGATAAAAAGATAGATATACCGGTAACACATCCCTAAAATGGTAATAAAAATCTGCGGAATCTTAAAAATTCTTAAAACCTTAAGTAGTTCAAAGTGCTTAGTAGTCAGACTTAAAAGCACCACAAAGGATACACAGGTAATTACGCGTGCAACAAAAATCGCAGCCGCGCCTAATCCTTGACGGGTAGCTACAAACCCTATCCCTAGAATATGCCAAGAGAACAACGCCTCTCCGGGCCCAAATACCGCCGGCAAAGCGATAAATAAAGAAAATAACGGAATAAATATCCAGGTGCGCCTGAGAAACAGCCCCAGGTTTATCCTGGAAATTAATACTAAACACAAACTAAACGCATAAAGAAACAACAGCGGCCGGATACTGCCGCTTAATAATGCCTGTAGAATAAATAAGAAAAAACTTGCTATTTTAACCCGGGGATCTAATGATTGCAGGAAACCTTTGCGTAAAGCGCACTCCTCGGAGAAAATCGTATCCTTCAAAAAAAATAACATCCCCGCGATGGAACGCTCAACAAAATTATTACTTCTCATTTTTAAGAATAAGTTTTAGGGTTTCAGGGGATATTTACCACAACAAAACTTTTCTCCTTCAGGGCAATAACCCAAAGCTTCGCATTTTGCTCCGCCGGCGGAAAAAACTGCCGGTAACTCCTGGCGGCAAATATCCAGCATGCTATCCGCTAACTTACGTATCTCCCACTGCGCACGCGAACAACAACGGTGCTGAAAAAAATGCAACAACTCCCGGCAATTCATGGTTACTACAATTTTAGTTTCCGCTGCCTGCGGCAGGACAAAACGCGCATCCTGATTAGCCATCTCTCCGCTCAAATTATCCTGGCCCAAGAGCCCAAGCAACTTAGTATAACCCTGCTGAATAATAGCCATCAAATTTTCAAATTCCGCTTTTGCCGCAGAATTGCGTTCAATTACCGGCGGGATAATGTAATCAAAATCTTTTTCTTTAACATAGCGCTGGCTTTGTTGAGAATAAGAAGCCAGGCGGTGCCTTACCAATTGATGTGTCAGTGCCCGGGAAACCCCCGCAATAGCAAAGCTGAATTTAACATGTTCCAGCGGGCTCATATGCCCGGAAGCAACAATATTTTTAACGAACTCTTCCTGTTTTTTTATATCTACGCTGGCATCTAAAAAAACGTCGCCGGCAAATTTTTCCGAATAACACTGCCGGCAAGCCACGTAAATAAGCGTAATCGCATTCTGACTCACCTCCAATAATCTGACATCTAAATTAACTTTTGCCATATAATAATTCTCCAGTCTTTAAGATAGATAATCACCGGCTAAATATGAACTACGTACATAGGGACCGCTTTCAATATGCAAGAATCCTAGTCTGCGCGCTTTTTCTTTATAGTCATCAAAAACATCGGGGCTAACATATTCCTTAACTGGGTAATGCTTTTGACTTGGCGCCAAATACTGGCCAATACTCAATAAATCACACCCTGCAGAACGCAAATCATCCATCACGTTTAAAACCTCTCCCGGCTCTTCTCCTAACCCCAGCATTAATCCGGATTTTGTTTTAATCCCGGGGGCAATTTTTTTTAGAACACGCAACAACCCCAACGAACCTTGATAGTCTGCCCCCTGGCGCGTTACCTTATAAAGCGATGGCACTGTTTCCAAATTATGCGCAATAATCTGCGGCCCAGAAGCAACAACGGTTTTTAAAGAAGCTAAAGAAAACCCGAAATCCGGAATTAATAATTCCACGGTTGCCTGCGGAGACTGTTGGTGAATCCGCCTGGCCGTGTCCGCGAATATCCCAGCCCCACCGTCGGACAGATCATCCCTGGTGACACTGGTAACTACAATATGCTTTAAACCAAGCTGCTTAACCATCTGCGCCAATCTTTCCGGCTCATCTAAATCCGGCGGTAAAGGCCTGGCTTTTTGGATATTACAAAAACTGCAATTACGCGTACAAATCTTTCCCAAAATTAAAAATGTCGCTACTTTTTGCGCGAAACATTCACCGATATTCGGACACATTGCCTGCTCACAAACAGTGTTTAAATGGTAGGTGCGCAAAATCTGTTTTATCTGTGCACAATCCTTAAGGCTAATCTTTTTATTTAACCATACTGGTTTCATATATGAATTGGTCTATTTCAACAAACCTTACATTAAAAACGGCACTAAAAGCATCGATAAGTTTCTGCTCTAAAATATTTTTTTCAGGAACAATCTTTAATTCTTCCGATAAAGTGGTCAGATCTGAACAAAAACCTTCCGGTAGAGGCTTAATATATTTACGCATAAAATTCCAATTTATCCTGCAAGGAATAGAACCGTGTTGAAATATCGCCTGCCGGTTTCTTTTTTGAGCATTCCCGCCGATTTTCTTTGTACCTATCACAATATCATATTTTTCATGTGAGGCGCCGCACAACTCATGCGGTGCGCATTTATTTTGAAAGCCCGCGCACTCCAGGGCAAAAGCAGGCGCCAGGCCCAAAGATTCATAAAACCGGATAAGAAACTTACAGATATTCCGGTAATCCACAAAAACATTCTGCGGCTCACATACATCAGACTTACTACAGACAAAACTATATGTTATTTCGTCATCGTGGAATAAAATCCCGCCGCCGGTTATTCTTTTGGACACCTCCACACCATCAACTGCGCAAGCGGACAAATCCATCTGGGTTGCGGGGTCTTGTGAAAACCCATAAGTAAAAGACGGACTTCTCCAACGATAAAGACGTAGCAGTCCGATTCCATCATCCTGATAACGTTTAAATATTTCTTCATCAAGCGCCATATTACTAACAGCACTCAAAGCACCTGATCGGATAAGGCGAAAAGTTTTCATTTAATTTTTTAGGATTTCTTCCAGCAAAGATCCGGCTGGCGCGCTGCCCTTACCTCATCCAGGCGCTTTACCGGCATATTCAGCGGCGCCCGGGTAACCAACGCGGGATTTTCTTCGGCTAAGCCGGCGATCTTAATCATTATTTCAATAAAGGCATCCAAAGATTCTTTTGATTCTGTTTCTGTAGGTTCAATCATGAGCGCCTCTTGAACAATCAGGGGGAAATATATGGTTGGAGGATGATACCCCTGATCGATCAGATATTTAGCAATATCTAAAGCATGCACGCCATGTTTTACTTGACGGGAAGCGGAAAAAACACATTCATGCATACAAGTTTTATCAAAAGCTAAATCATAATACTCTTTAAGCCTGGACTGGCAATAATTAGCATTAAGCACAGCAACCTCCGCGACTCTGGTCAAGCCATCTTTGCCTAAAGCCAGAATATAAGCATAGGCTTTAAGGATCACTCCAAAATTGCCGTAAAAAGGCGCAACATAACCGATAGATTTAGGATAATTATATTCTAAGGCAAATACTGCATCTTCTTTACGGATAACCCGCGAAATAGGCAAAAACTCAACTAACTTTTCATTAACTCCCACCGGGCCGGCTCCCGGGCCTCCTCCCCCATGAGGAGTACCAAAGGTCTTGTGCAAGTTAATATGCATTAGATCAAAACCAAGATCTCCGGGGCGCGCCTTACCAAGCATAGCGTTAAGGTTGGCTCCATCATAATACATTAAAGCGCCGACGTTATGCGCCAAATCCGCGATTTCTTTGATCCGCGGGTTAAACAATCCTAAAGTATCCGGGCAAGTCAACATTACCGCTGCCACTTCATTATCCAATTGTTTTTTATACTGCTCTAAATCCATATAACCATCGGCACCCGTGGGAATAACCTTTACTTGATAACCGGCAATCGCGGCACTTGAAGGATTAGTGCCATGCGATGAATCCGGCACAACCACATATTTACGCCGGGATCCCCGGTTTTTATGATACGCGGCAATCAGCATCACTCCGGTTAACTCGCCGTGCGCTCCGGCCAACGGCTGCAACGTAAAAGCGCTCATCCCGGTAATTTCCTTAAGCAATTGCTCAAATTCATATAATACTTCCAGTGAGCCTTGCGCTAATTTGCTGGAAAGCTGCGGCAATAAAGGGTGTAATTGCGTAAACCCTTCCAAAGCAGCAATGGCTTCCGTAAATTTCGGATTATACTTCATAGTGCAGGAGCCTAACGGATAAAAATTTGTATCTACGGAAAAATTAAGGCGCGAAAGATTAGTAAAGTGGCGCACTACATCCAGCTCGCTAAGGCAAGGCAGTTGCGCTTGATTTAAACGGCAGTATTTCTTAGGCAGAGGGTTAGTTGCGGAAACATCGTTTGCGCCATAAGAAAATCCCCGGCGGCCGGGTTTATCAAGCTCGAAGATTAATTTCATCCCTCGGCTCCTTCCAGTCGCTTGGTTCGATTTAACTCACCATGTTTCCAACCATGCTGAGCTCGTCGAAGCACAAGATAACCCCTAAACTTGTAATTGAATAGGTTCATAATACTGCTCCTAAACTATCCACAAAACTGCCAATCTCTTCCCGGGTTCTTTTTTCCGTCACTGCAACCAGTAAATAATTATCCATCCCCTTGTAAAACCTTCCTAACGGAAAACCGCAGGCAAACCCTTCTTCAATCATCCGGCGCACTACTTCATCAGCATTGCGCGGCAGAAGAATGGTAAACTCATTAAAAGTAGGCGAAGAACGCTTTACCTCTACCCCGCTAATCCGCGATAGCGCCTCTTTAGTAAACTCTGCCTTTTGATAATTACGCTGAGCTAATTCTTGAAAACCTTCTTTTCCTAAAAGAGAAACAAATACAGCCGCACGCAAAGCACAAAGTGCTTCGTTAGAACAAATGTTGGAGGTTGCTTTTTCCCTGCGGATATGCTGTTCGCGTGTCTGCAAAGTCAAAACAAAACCCCTTTTACCATCGCTATCAACAGTAGCCCCCACAATCCTACCCGGCATCTGCCGCACAAACTGGTTTTTTACCGCCATAAACCCAAGATAAGGCCCGCCAAAAGAAAGCGGGATACCTAAACTCTGCCCTTCTCCAGTAGCAATATCAAACCCCATCTCTCCCGGAGTTTTTAGCATCCCCAAAGATACCGGATATACCGAAGCAATAGCCAAGGCGCCAAATTTATGCACCTTTTCAACAATATCGCTATGATCATCAACTGCCCCAAAGAAATTAGGGTTCTGAAAGATTACCGCGGCAGTCTTATCATCCAGGCATTTAAACAATTCCTCACGGCAGCTCTGCCCATGTTCTACCGGAATTTCCACAAACTCAATAGAAAGATTGGAAGTATAAGTATAAAGCATCATCCGGTAAATCAAATTAATTCCGCTATCTAATATAATTTTATTGCGGCCGGTGTGCCTTAGCGCCATCATCATCGCCTCAAAAAGCGCCGTACCTCCATCATATAAAGAAGCATTGGAAACATCTAGGCCGGTTAACCGGCAAATAATACTTTGATATTCATAGATTGCCTGCAGCCAGCCTTGCGAACATTCCGGTTGATAAGGAGTATATGCCGTATAGAATTCCGAACGCGAGGTTAAGGCATCAACTGCCGCCGGTATAATATGATCATAGAAACCTGCCCCCACAAAATTAACCAGGCCGGTTGCATTCTTTGCCGCTGCCTTGCGTAAAATCTGGGTTACTTCAAATTCTGATTTTTCCGCCGGAAGATTAAAAGATTTTGGCCGCAGAGCAACAGGAATATCTTTAAAAAGATCATCAATACTTTTAGCCCCGATAGCCGCAAGCATCTGGCTAATATCTTCCTGCGTATGCGGAATATAACTCATTTAGCAATTCCTTCTACATATTTTTGGTAAGCAGAAGCGTCCATAAGGTTATTTTTTTCAGCCTCATCAGAAAATTCCATGGAGAAAAAATACCCTTTCTCATAAGGCGACTGATTAATTAATTCCGGATTAGCCGCCAATTGCGCATTTACTCCTACAACTTTACCGGATAAAGGCGCATACACATCTGAAGCAGCTTTAACTGATTCTACGGTAGCGCAAAAAGCCGACTGCTTAAGCATCTGGCCTATTTTAGGCAACTCCACAAAAGTAATATCACCCAAAGAATGCGCGGCATAATCGCTAATCCCGACATAAGCCAGCTTACCTTCAATCCTGGCCCATTCATGATCTTTGGTGTAAAAAATATTATTTGGTATATTCATTAATCCCCCTTATGTTTATTAATTTTGATTCATTAATGACGTTTTATGCAAAAATGGCCTGCGCACAACTTCAACCGGGATTTCCACGGAATCCTGCTTAACTACAAGTTGCGCGCCAATATCATAATTATCGGCAACATACCCCATTCCAATCCCCACCCCCAGGCTAGGCGAAAAAGAACCACTGGTTACTATGCCCGCATGACGGCCTTTATCCAATATATTAAAACCGTGACGGGGGGCGCGCCGGGAATCTGCCTGAAAATAAATTAAATGTTCTTTGGGCCCAGTTTTTTGCTCTTTAGCTAAAGCTTCGCGCCCGATAAAATCTTTAGAGAAATCCACAAACTTCGCCAAACCCGCATCTACCGGCGTATGATTTAGATCCAAATCCTGCCCATAAAGAGGATAACTCATTTCTAAGCGTAAAGTATCCCGGGCACCCAGGCCCGCCGGCAGAACCCGCTCATCTTTAAGCAAAAGCTCCCAAAGCCTGCCAACATACTCATTAGCGATATAAATCTCATAACCCAACTCTCCGGTATAACCAGTCCGGCTGACAATGCAGCTTTGTTGATCAAAAATCTTAAGTTCCGCAAAAGTATAATATTTAAGGCTCGCAATTTCTTGGCCAAAGATATTCTTAAGAACTTCAAAAGACTGCGGCCCCTGTACATCCAGTTTAGCCATCTTATCGGAAACATTCTCCAAAGAACAGTTTGCGGAAATATGCGCTTTAAAATGCGCAAAGTCTGCGGCAATCGTAGCGGCGTTCACTACAATCATCCAGCTGGTTTCATTAATCCGGTAAACAATAAGGTCATCTAATACCCCCGCCTGTTCATTAAGAATAAAACCATAACGGCAGGTGCCAAAAGGCATCGCAGTGATATTCTGGGTCACTAAACGGTCAAAACCGCTGGAAGATGGGTCCGCCTGAAGCAAAAATTCACCCATATGGCAGATATCAAACACGGAAACCTGCTGACGGGTATGCGCGTGTTCAGCCAAAATCCCCCGATATTGGATAGGCATCATCCATCCGCCAAAAGGAGCCATTTTTGCGCCAAGCTTAAGATGAACTTCGTAAAGTGGAGTTTTGAACACTGGGATTTTAATTTATTTTAAGTAATTTTATAAATTATAGCACAAATTATTTTTTTTACTTAAAATAAATTCAACCTGCGAAATAAAACATATAAACAATAGCGGGCTATTAAATATATGTTTTTAAATCAAGATAAATTGCGTAATCTTTCACCGCTTCTTCGAGCGTGCTAAATTTATGCTGGCATCCGCAAGAACGCAGTTTAGCTGTATCTGCCTGAGTAAAATACTGGTATTTATCCCTCATCCCCTCCGGCATCTCAATATATTTTATTCTCGGCGGAATATTAAGGGCCGCAAACATCGCTTTCGCCAAATCATTCCAGCTTCGAGCAACGCCGGTACCCAGATTATAAATCCCGGAAATTTGGGGATTTATATAAAAATAATAGATTACTTCCACAGCATCTTTTACATAAACAAAATCTCTTTTTTGTTCGCCATGATGATATTGCGCCACATATGATTTAAAGAGTTTCATCGGTAAGCCGCTTTTAAGCTCGTCAAAACACCGGCAAACCACACTCATCATTTTGGCCTTATGGTATTCATTGGGGCCAAAAACATTAAAGAATTTTAATCCCACAGCCCGGCAGGCATAACTATTCTTAAGTATCCAAAGGTCAAATAAATGTTTTGATTCACCGTAAATATTAAGCGGTTTTAAAAGTAAAGTATTTTCATCGCGATCATCATACCCTAACGCGCCATCTCCATAAGTAGCAGCGCTAGAAGCATAAATAAAATGGACATTATACTTAAATGCCCAAACAGCCAGTTTTTTAGAATATTCATAATTATTACTCATCAAATAGTCATAATCCGTGACTAAAGTTGAGCTGCAAGCTCCCAGATGAATAATATGTTTAGGTATGGGCAGGCGGTTATTTTCCAGCAACTGCATAAATTTATCTTTTGGAATATAATCACAAAAACGCTTACCTAGAAGATTACGCCATTTTCTTGAATCATCGAGATTGTCCACGACGATAATATCATCTATGCCCTGGCTGTTAAGCTTGGCGAGAAAACAACTACCGATAAAACCTGCACCACCAGTTAAAATAATCACTTCTCTTCTTGAGCGCAATTACTTAATCTTTCCTGCTTAAAAATCTGCCTAATATAAATACCACCCCGGCACAAATAAGGATTCCGATAACCGCGGAAAAAACATAAGCCAGGCTCAACTCTGCCAATGGTTTTTCTTCCCAGCCTTTAAACGCATAATCAGGAATTGGCGCAGTCCATAGGTTCGAAAGTTTCTCTAGCCCCCCGGGAATATAACCAACCAGTTCTTGCACTTCATTAGCACCCCATTCCCCCCAAGCGCTGCCAGCTTTAAAATGTTCGGGCAGCAACAAACCCAAGGGGGATAAAACAGCCAGCACCCCTAAACCAATCCAGAATTTAGCAGTAATTTTCATAATTTTAACCCCTCCCGGTTAACAACTCTGGAGATTTTTTTTGTAAATATTTTACTACCAACGCCGTAACAATTGCTTCTACCCAGCCAAAGATCAAAAGATGTTCACCTAACATTACCGGCACCGCAACATTTAATCCATAAGGACAATACAACGCCTGGCCATTGGCAGCATGATGCAGCAAAGGCTGTAAACCAAATTCGAACCCGGTTAACCCGGCAGCAATATTCAAAGCGGCATATCCGGCAACTCCCGCAGCCATTACTCTCCTTTTGGACTCCACAGCAGATTTATAGCTTATTGCTTTATAAATATAATAACCGGTAAACGGCATCACAAATGCCATATTAAAACAATTGGCTCCAAGCGCCGTAATTCCTCCATCACCGAACAATAATGCCTGAATAACCAGAGCCACCGTTATAGCAATACATGCCGCCCAGGGGCCAAGCAGAATCGCCACCAAAACAGCTCCTACAGCATGGCCGGTTGTTCCTGCCGGTATAGGAACATTAAGCATCATAATTACAAAGCTAAATGCCGCCCCAACAGCTAATACCGGCACTTGCCTTACGCTTAAAGTTTTTTTGACAATTTTTGCTGCAATCGTCCATATCGACAGCATGATTGCGTAAAACAATCCACAGGTGGCCGGCCCCAGATATCCGTCAGGTATATGCATTTTCTCTCCTTTTAAACGTTGAGTGTCAATTAACTCCGGATGTATTTTAAAAAGTATAAACTCCGGTGAACACTATTGAATCATTAGCGTCAGTATTAGTCCCTGCTACTACTCTCTGGTAAGCCAATAATAATTGCACCTTATCGCAAGACCAGCCTACACCCGGAGATAATGTTAAATAACTCACCGACGTTGATACGGTTCTTTGGCCATCCTGCCAAGCATCCCCTTGCAGGTATCCGTTGGCTTCAAGCATTAAATTAAAACCTTTGGGCAAAAAATACTCTACTCCCAGATCATAATTCAAATAGCTGGCATATCTTGTTTTTACTCCATCGATCATAACTTTTTGCGGAAAACTAAAAACAGCATCTGCATGAAAAATAAATGGCTTCAGCTTCTTGGTCAAAGTAAAACCAAATCCGGGA
Organism: Candidatus Omnitrophota bacterium; assembly: GCA_028712375.1. GTDB lineage: Bacteria > Omnitrophota > Gorgyraeia > Gygaellales > Profunditerraquicolaceae > UBA6249. The sequence goes on along the minus strand of JAQTQG010000001.1, from coordinate 56,616 downwards.
TCCCAGGAACCATTACCCATAGAATCCGCTCCCAGTTTATCCGGGTCCAAATGCTGGTATTTTCCGGTAGGTATTCTCAGCTGTAACAGACCGGTTAAATGCGGCAGCCATTCTTTTTCTTCAAAACCGCAATAACGTAAAAACAGGTAACTATCGCCAAACCCGCTTTGATGGGCGCTTAAGCCATCCGTCTTAACATAATTCTGCTGATAAACTACCTGAAAATCAATCTCAAGCTGATCCGTGATGCCATACTGCGTAAATATCTGTTCTTGAAATTGATATTTTTTATTGCCTTTATCTAACCCGTGATATTTTCCATCTGAGTCAAATTCACCCCTGGAGCGATTATATAAAACAAACGGTTGAATCACGAACCTCCCTTTACCGCAAAGAGGCGCAGTCCAGGTGGTAATCGGCCCGGCAGAAGACGGGTTCCACTCTTCCTGAACAACTCCGGACCCGGGAACTTCTGATGCGCCAACATCTGTGTTTACCGAAAATACCGCAAAACTAAACAACCACAGAACTAAAACCCGATTTAACATTTCCACCCTCCTAGTGTTATTAATATAAAATACGTGTTACTGATAAATAAAAAATAATATTTCTAAATACCTTTACCGGTAGTCGACATATTCAACGTTCCGTGTTTAACCCCCTTCACTGACTTCAAACTATCCGCTAACCTCTGCGCTTGCCTGGGTGAGCCTTTAACCGCGATAATCTCCAGGCAATTATTATGGTCCAGATGGACATGCTGCGAAGAAATAATCATATCTGTAAATTCATGCTGGATATCCATCAACTTATTCACCAGCTCCCGCTTATGATGGTCATAAATTAGCGTAATCGCCCCCGCCACTTCCTGCCCGCCTTGCCACTGTTTTTGGATTAATTCCTGGCGGATTAAATCACGAAACGCTTCGGAACGGTTAGTATATGCTTTATCTTTAATGAAAGAATCAAATTTTTTCAGGAGGTCTTTTTCAATAGAAACTCCAAAACGAATTAATGTCATAAAACTCCCTGGATAGTGTGCTATTAATTTAAAAATAGTAGCATACTAATATTTTACAGTCAAGGCTTCTTTTTTAAGGATAATGAAAATTAAGATTGCCGTGATTTCCATCACAATACTGATGCAAATCACGGAAAATACAGAATACTCATAAAGCAATCCGGTAAGGGCGCTGCCGATAAATATCGCCAGGCCATAAGCGGCATTAAATATGCCATAGCCTGTCCCTCTCTTCTTCAAAGATGTGATATCGGCAATCGCCGATTTCATAATTGTTTCATGAAAACCCATTACCAGCCCCCAGATAATTACTCCCGCCAGAACCAATGAGAATTGCGTAGAAAAAACTAATCCGGGGATTAATAATGAAAGCACGGGAATAGCAATTAAGGTAATCAAACCTGCCTTTTCATTATTTCGCTTGGCTTTAAAAATATCGTAAGTTTTACCAATAGCCATTGCCGCTACAGCATCCACTCCCATCGCTAAAGCATAAAACAAAGGAATTTGCGCATCGGTAAGCACATGTCTGGCTTTCAGGTGAAAACCCACTAAAGCAAAATTAGCAAAACCCAAAGTAGTAACAAAAGTAAATACGGTGTAAATCCAGAAAACCCTGCCCAATTTATCCGATTCAGGATGTTTAACAGACAAATTCTCCAGGACTGCCGGATTAGGAACAGCGCGATAGGCAAAGAAAATACAAAACAAAACTAATATCAGCGGTATCCAAAGCAATGCATAACCATGCTGATAATCAGCCAAAGACCTGTCTCCCTTACCGATAATCATAAAAAGCAAGGTAAAAATTAAAGGCCCGGTAATTGCTCCAATCTGGTCAAGCACCTCGGCGATAGCAAAACCAAACCCCGTACCTACCTGCTTTGTCGCTTGCGACAGAATCGTATCTTTAGCCGGGCTGCGGATCGCCTTGCCTAATCTTTCCATAACAATAAAAACAACTGCTACCTGCCAAATACCAGTCAACGCAAGCAACGGTACGCTTATCAACATGCCATATCCTAAAAAGGTAAATAACCAATAGGCTTTTGTTTTATCGGCAAAATACCCGGAGAATAAACGTACGGCATAGCCTAAAAATTCCGCTAATCCGGAGACCAACCCGACAATCGCGGCATTAGCCCCCAAGGTTTTTAAATACGGGCCGTTAACACTGCGGCCAGCTTCATAAACCATATCGCCAAAAAGGCTGACCAGGCCAAAAAGAAAAATAAGTTTAAACGCGGCTTTCTTTTGAATATTCATCTTAAGAAATCAGGTTAACCCTTTGCGAAAACGCAAAGAACTTAAAATAATAACCACAATCCCGCCAAACAAAAGCGGCAAGAGTTGCGGCCAAAGAACCTCTATACCGACACCTTTTAAAAAGATACTTCTAATCACAACCATAAAATACCGCATTGGATTAAAAATAGTGAACCATTGAATAACCTGGGGCATATTGGATATCGGATAAGCAAACCCGGAAAGTAAAACCGTGGGCAGATAATAAAGGAAAACCGACATATTTGCTTCCTGTTGAGTTGCGGATATTGTGGAAATAAATAAACCGATCCCTAAAGTAGTAAATAAATATATGCAGGTAGAAAACAGCAAAAAGAAAACATTACCCCGTAACGGTAATTGGAACCAAAATACACCTAAAACCGTAATCAAAAGAATCTGCACCAGCGCGATCAAAGCAAAAGGCATCAGCTTGCCGATAATAAGTTCTAGCGGCCTTAACGGGCTAACCGTTAGCTGCTCCATTGTGCCGATCTCCTTTTCCTTAACGATGGCCATTGCCGTTAATAAAAGAGACATCATCGTTACAATCGTGGCAATTACCCCGGGCAAATAATAATTTCTGGTAACCAGATTCCCGTTAAACCAGGCACGGTCCCTAAGCTCAACACTGGGAACAATGTTGATAAAACCCGCTGCTTGGGCTTTTTGTTTAAGCAACTCCTGCTGATAATCAGCGATAATGGTATTGGCATAACCCAGCACAATCATCGCGGTATTGGAATCCGTGCCATCAAAAGCAAGCTGCACATTGGCATCTTTATTCGCCACTAGGTTGCGGCCAAATCCACGGTCAATACGGATAACCACACCTACCCTGCCTTTATCCAAAACAAAATTTTGCTCTTTATCATTATAAATATACTGCTCGGGAATAAAATACTTAGAATAAGTAAAACTACGCAGCAACTGCCGGCTTTGCGCAGTATTATCCTGGTCATAAATAGCCGTAGGAATGTAAGTAATATCTTTATTCGCCGCATAACCGAATAAAATTATCTGGATAAGCGGAGAGATAAAAATTATCATCTTCATCCGGGGGTCACGGAAAATCTGTTTAAATTCTTTAATAAAAATTGCCTTTACCCGTTCAAACATTGAACTCCTTAAGCTTTGGTCTAGCGTGAAATCCCGCGCAGCGGGATTGAGCGACTTAAGCTTTTATCTAGTGTGAAATCCCACACAGCGGGATTGAACTACTTTTTACGCCACCTTCTTCTTAAACCTGCTTACCGCAAAAGTAAACATAATACCGGCAAAAAGAAAAAGAAGAAACGCCTCATCCCAAATTGTAGCAATACCGTTACCTTTAAGGAACAGGTCTCTTAATACTGTAATATAATAACGCGCCGGAATAAAATAGGTAAACAACTGTATAAATTTCGGCATATTAAAAATTGGATAAATAAAACCGCTCAATAACATGGTCGGAATAAGTGTACTAATGCTAGCCATCTGGCTAGCCATAAGCTGCGTCTTAGATGAGACTGAAATCAATATCCCTTGAGACAAAGCCCCGGTAATAAATAAAGAGCTTAAAATTATCAACAAAACATAGCTGCCGCGAAAAGGCACACCGAATAAATATTGGGCCATCACCACCCCTACCCCAAGGTCAAAAAAAGCTATGGCAAAATAAGGCAGGAATTTACCGATAATAAGCTCATAGCCTTTTACCGGAGTAGAGATTAATTGCTCCATCGTCCCCCTCTCCCACTCGCGGGCAATGGTAATTGAAATCAACAATGCCGAGATAATCATAATAATCATCGCGATTACTCCCGGGACAATAAACCAGGTACTGGTTAAACCCATATTAAACCAAATCCGGGGATGAACATTTAAAGATTTAGCCGGGTTTAAACCATGCTTGGCAAAGAGATTACTCAAAAGCTCCACATTATATTCCGAAACTACTGATCGCACATACCCCATAGCAATAGTAGCGGTATTGGCATCAGAACCATCCACGATTAACTGTAAAGGCGCAACTTTCCCGGACTGAATATAATGCGAAAAGTCTTTAGGGATAATCAAAGCCATCATAATCTGCCCATCGTCTATTTTTTTCTGAATATCCCGGTAATTATCGGTATAACCGGTAATTTTAAAATACTTGGAGTTTTTAAAATTAAGCAGGAATTCACGCGTTACTTCTGAAGAAGGGTCCTGATTCCAAACAACCGTGGGCACTTGGTCAATATCTAAAGAAAGCCCGTAGCCGAAAATTAAAAGCATAAATACAGGGATTGCCAGCGCCAACCCTAAACTACGGGCATCACGCTTAATTTGCACAAATTCCTTGTGCGCGACGGCTTTAATTCTTTTTAAGCTCTGTTTTATCATATTCTTCTATAGAAGAAACAAATACGTCTTCAAGCGAAGGAATAATTTTATTAATACTGAACCCGCCGGCATTTTCATTCTGCAGGAATTTTTGAATTACCGGTATCGCCAAAGAGCTGTTATAAACAACCGCATGGATATTTGACCCAAAAAGCGCCGCTTCTTTAACCCCTTCCAGCCGGCTTAACTTCTCAAGCCAGCCTTGTGCGTAAGGCAGAGTAATCTCCAACACTTCATTTTTCATGCAGCTGCTTTTCATTTCTTGCGGAGTACCCATGGCAATAATTGTCCCGTGATAAATCAGCACCATACGGTTACAATTTTCTGCTTCATCCATATAATGCGTAGTAATAAAAACGGTTACCCCCTGCTTAGCCAAATCCTTAATAATCCCCCAAAAATTAGCCCGGGTAATCGGGTCAACCCCGGAAGTAGGTTCATCCAGAAATATAATCCTTGGCTTATGCAAAAGCGCACACCCTAAAGCCAAACGCTGCTTCCAACCGGCAGCTAATGTGGAAGTAAGAGCCCCCTGCATCCCCTCTAGGCCTGCCGCGGCAATCACCTCATCCCGGCGTTGTTTTTTTACGGCTTTCGGAATCTTATATATGCCGCTGTAAAAATTAATATTCTCTTCTACGGTCAGGTCATTATAGAGAGAAAACTTCTGTGACATATACCCAATATGCTCTTTAATTTTGTACTGCTCATTAATGATATCGTATCCGCCGACCTGCCCGCTTCCGGAAGTAGGCCCGATAATTCCGCAAAGCATTCTGATAGTAGTGGATTTTCCTGCGCCATTAGGGCCTAAAAAACCAAAAATCTCCCCTTTTTGAACTTTAAAATTAATCTTATTCACGGCCACAAAGCTGCCGAATCTTTTTTCAAGATCCTGCACGCTTACCGCAATATTATCCTGCTGGAGTTCCTTCATATTCTTTAATTATTTGTATGAACGCTTCTTCCAATGTTTTAACATTACGTTCTTTTTTAATATTATCGGGGGTGTCGCAACGCAAAAGCCTTCCTTTGTGCATTAAACCTACCCGATGACAGCGTTCGGCTTCATCAAGATAAGATGTCGAGCAAAAAATTGTTACTTTTTCTTTTAAAAGATCATAAAGTATCTTCCAGAAATCCCTTCTGGAAACCGGGTCTACGCCATTAGTGGGCTCATCGAGAAATAAAACTTTAGGGGTGTGAATTAAAGCGCAAGCCAACCCGAGCTTTTGTTTCATGCCTCCGGAAAGCTTTCCCGCTAAACGCTGCTTAAAAGGCAATAACCCGGAAAACCCCAGCAGGCGGTCAACGGATTCCTGGCGTTTACCTCTGGAGACCCCATAAACATCGGCATAAAAATTTATATTTTCAATTACAGTTAATTCTTCATAAAGCCCAAAACGCTGAGACATATAAGCGATACATTCTTTCAAACTTTCCGCTTCTTTTACGGTATGCTTGTTATATACCCAGGCTTGGCCTTGCGTAGGATCAAGAATACTGGTCAATAAACGCATAGTCGTGGTTTTTCCTGCTCCATCCGGGCCGACTAAACCAAAAATTTCCCCCTCTTGCACCGCCAAATTAAGATTATCCACGGCCACAAGTGAACCAAAGCTTTTAGTTAACCCCTCAGATTTAATAACAGGCATGATTTATTCGATAATATAGGCGTCCGCCGGCATGCCCGGTTTCAATTCCAGGCTGGAGTTATCTACTTGCACCTTAATCCGGTAAACCAGCTTGACTCTTTCTTCCTGGGTTTGAATGAACTTAGGCGTGAATTCTGCCTGGTTTGAAACGAAAGAAACCCTTCCATTATATTTCTTTCCGGGAAATGTATCGGTAACCACCTCCGCTTTTTGATCAAGCTTTACCCTTCCCAGGTCTTTTTCATTGATATAAGCGGTAACCCAGATATTATTTAAATCAATCGCCGTAAAAACCGGCGCACCGGACTTAACCACTTCGCCGGCTAAACCGCTCTTCACCAAAACAAACCCGTCTAAAGGGCTGGCCAATTCCGCAAAACCCAGGCGCGTCTGTGCCAAAGCCAACGAAGCCCTCAATTGCTCGACCTTAGCGCTACTGGCATCAAAGGTTGTTTTATCCTGGTCTCTTTGCTGCACAGAAACCGCGCCTTCTTTCAGCAAATTCTCTGATCTTTGATAATCAATCTTGGCCAACTCATAATCAAACTCCGCAGCTTTCAGCGAAGCGGCAGCGTTATCCCTTTCTTTAGTCAACTCATCCGTATTTAAACGCGCCACTATTTGCCCCTGCTTAACCTGTTTACCTTCGTCAGTAAGCAGTTCAACTATCTGTCCGTCAACCCGAAAGGAAATACGCACATCATCTCCTTCAATATTCCCGGAAACTTTAATACGTTTATTATGGTCTCTTTCATCCAAGAAATAAACTAAACAGCTTACGCCTAAAATTATAATTACGGCAATTAAAATAATAAATTTAATTTTATTCTTCATACTTGGCTCTCCTTAATAAAAGGCTTGCCCATACTCCGCTCAAGATAAGCAAGCGCCATTAAATAATCATAGATGCCGGAAACCAGGTTTTTCTGTATCTGCGCCAGCGAAGTCTGTGCGTCTAAAACATCCAGGTTTATCGCTACTCCATTGGCATAACTGACCTGGGCAATCCTCAAAGCCTCCCGGGCCTGCGCTACATTGTCCTGCTGGGATTTAATAATCGCCTGCGCCTGCTTAAGCCCCAAGCAGCCTTTACGCACTTCCACGGCTATCTGATCATAAAGATTCTCTTTACTGAGTTTAGACTGGGCATAGCGTGCCCGCGCGGCATCCACCTTGGCTTTTGTAGAAAACCCTTCAAAGATCGGAACGTTAACCGAAATACCGGCATTCCAATTCGACTGTTTATCATTAAGCATATTACCCGGATTATTTGAACGCCAGGAATACCCGGCCAGTAAATCAATATTCGGACGGTATCCGGACTTGGCCATTTGTATACCCCATTTATCGATATCCACACCTAAATCTTTTAACTTCATCTCCGGGCGCCCGAGATAAGCCGTTTTTAGGAATTCATCCTCTTTAATCTCCAGAAATGTGCAGGCGAGCTTTTCATTATCTACATCCACCGGAAAATCCGTATTGCGGCTTAAAAGTTTATTCAGGTCAACTTTCAAAGACTCAATATCATTCTTAGCTTTAACCACATCGGGCTCAAGCAGTGAAACCTGCACCCCGGATTGCAACATATCAAAACGTGAAGCGCTACCGGATTCATACATCTGTTTAACAACTTCATAATGCGCAATCGCCTGATCCAAAGCATCGCGGGCAATGCGCAGCGACTCTATTGCCAATAATAGCCCGTAATAAAGCCTTTTGGCATCAAACTCAACATCCAGTTTTTTAGCGCGCAGAGTCTCCCGCTGGACATCCAAAGAAAGCTTTGACTGATTAAAGCTGGCAATATTAGCCCCGCCGCTATAGACAGATTCCGCTACAGTAAGATTAGCTAAATTATCATTAGTATATCCGGTAAAGATATTTTCAGATAAAACTTTATCATTATGGGTATAAGCTGCATTTAAATTAACCTGCGGAAGAAAAACGCTCCTTGCCTCAAGAATACCGGCCTGAGCAATTGAAATTTCTTTTTCCTGTATTTGAATATCTTTATTATTTTTAAAAGCGGTCAGAACCACTTCGGTAAGGCTAAGCGCGGGGGAACTTGATTTAGCATCCTGGCAAAAAACAAAATGGAGATTAGAAAAGAATAGGCAAAAAATAACAAAACTAATAATTATGCGCTGTTTAACAGCCAAAACTACTCCTTTTTTCAAAACTTCAATAACTTATTATAATTAAAAGGAGTTTAGTTAGCAAGGAAAAAAGAAAAATGAGCATCCCCCTTTCTCTTGCCGGGAAACACTCATTCCAAAACTAACTTAGTAAATTAATCTAACGGTAAAACTTAGGCTTAGGATATTTAAAAGGTTTCTTCGCCTGGCCTGGTCTTGATTGGCCATATTTTGACTGTCCATGATGGGATGGGCGGTGCGACGGCGGCCGGCCGGATTGCTGCTGGCCAGGTTCGCCAAATTTATCCAAAGTAAGCTCCGCATGCCTGGAAACAGGAAGCGTAGCCTTAATCAGTTTTTCGATATCCCGCACATCATGCCCCTGATCCGGAGTAGCAAAAGAAACCGCATGCCCCTTATGCCCTGCGCGGGCGGTCCGCCCGATACGATGTACGTAATTTTCCGCATCCTCCGGCAAATCATAATTAAGTACCAGTTCAATCCCGGTAACATCAATCCCGCGGGAAGCAATATCAGTAGCCACCAACACTCTATATTTACCGGACTTAAACCCTTCTAAAGCATCCCGGCGCTGAGCAAGAGAACGGTTAGAATGTATCTCAGAAGCCGAATGCCCCATATCCCTAATTGACCTGACGATTTTCTTAGCGTTATGTTTAGTGCGTGAAAACAACAATACAGAACCATGGTATTGTGCCAGCAGCTTTTTAAGCAACTGCGTTTTAGATTCTTTTTTAACAATGAATAATTCCTGGGTCACTCGTTCAGCGGTTGTTCCCGGTGGAGCAATCTCCACACTTAAAGGCAGCTTCATATGCTTAGAAGCAATATTCATAATTTCTTTAGGCATCGTAGCTGAAAAAAGCATTGTTTGCCTTTCTCTGGGCAAAAACCGCAAGATTTTATCAATCTGCGGAGCAAACCCCATATCCAGCATACGGTCAGCTTCATCAAGCACCAGCATAATTACGCTATCCGGTAGAAAATTCCATTGCGACATATGGTCAATTAACCTTCCCGGCGTAGCAATTACTACATGCGGATCACGGCGTAAAGCCGCTACCTGCGGCGGCATCGGCGCCCCGCCAATCAAACAAGCGGTCCGCATGCCAAAAGCGCGCGCAAGCTCCTGAAAAGCTTCATCAATTTGAATCGCCAATTCTCTGGTCGGGGCAAGCACTAACCCAAGTCCCTTTTTCTGCACTAAACGTTGAATCATCGGTATAGCAAAAGAATGAGTCTTGCCGGTTCCGGTCTGAGCAATACCGATAATATCTTTTCCTTCCAACGCCAAAGGGATCGCCTTCAACTGAATGGGAGTAGGAACTTTAAACTTCATTTTCTCTAAAATATCCAATATTTTCGGAGCAATGCCCAAACCATAAAAATTCGCTACTGGCTGAACATTATTATCTGTAATTTGCGGTTTACTATTCATATTATTTCATCGCCTTAGATTTATCATCGTGCGCCAAAAGGCCAAGATGTACATGACAATAAAGCTCATGATTATAGATACTTAAAACATGCTTACAATGTAAAAACTTGCATTTTCTTCCTTTAAGTGAAGTTTTTATTTTTTTAATCTTACACCTCTCTTTGCCCGGCAGCAGGCTAAAACCTAATAAACTTCAAAAAATCAATAGGTATGCCAATAAAAAAAGCCGCAAAGGTTAGCTCGAGGATCCTTGGCGGCAAACAAAATTCTCTAATCTTTTAATTATTATACTCCTTTATTCCTGCTTGTCAATCTAATTAAATATGAAATCCACAGTTAAAATTGATTTAAAAAAGAGCATCTTATCATTTTTCCGGTTCAGCTGGGCAAAAAAACTTACTAAAAAGATCCGTCAAAAACTTAGCCTTAAGCAACCCTTCATCCCACTCTCCGGAAGGCGTAGAGTCCCAGACTATTCCTCCCCCTATTCCCATTTCAGCCGGCCTGCCCGCTGAACAATCAGAATTGCCCCTAATTAAAATGGTGCGAATCGGAATATTAAAAAACATATCCCTGCCCGGCGTAATAAAACCGATCGCACCGGTATAAATATTACGCTGATCATTCTCCAAGCCGCTAATTATTTCCATCGCGCGGATCTTCGGGGCCCCGGTGACCGAACCAGAGGGAAAAACTGCAGAAAATAAATCATAAATCGGAATATCCTGCTTAACCTTAGCGGTTACAGTAGAAGTCATCTGGCACAAAGTTTTATATCTGGCCACCTCAAAAAGTGCAGGCGCTTTGATCTCGGCTCCCAACCTTCCTAAATCATTTCTTAAAAGATCCGCAATCATCACATTTTCCGCCCTGTTTTTACCGTCATATTTAAGGCACAGCGGCGCGATTAAATCTAACAGGATATTATTACCGCGCGGCCAAGTCCCCTTCATCGGCTTAGTCACTAAATGCGTAGCCTTTTTCTGAATAAACAATTCCGGGGATAAAGAAAGTATCTGAAACTCATCCGTTTGGATATAAGCAGGATATGGCACCGGCTGCTGTTTCAAGAGATGATAATACAAAGGCAGCGCTTGGCCGTAAAACTCAAAAAGCAGCTTGAGGCAATAAGTAATCTGATAAACATCCCCCCGGGCAATATAATCCCGGATAGTATTAATGTTTATAGAATATTTTTTTTGGGAAATATTGAAACGCGGATTTTCCAGGCGATACTCCAGCGCGGGCGCGTTAAGCCTGCCTAGATAGGGATATTTATACGCGCCTAAATGGATAAGCGGAAAATCATACTGTTTATCCTGAAAAAGTTTTTTTTCAAAATAATACCCCGCTTCATAAGAAAAGAATCCCGCCAAATAATATCCCTGCTTAAGCGCAAATTCGATATCCCGGAAACTCGATTCCAAGAAAACAGGATCATTGCAAGAAATAATGAATTTGGGGGCCTGGAATAGGAGTGATTTTCTTTCAAATTGGGTTAATACTTTCATAGCTTTAGAATCTGGAATGGTTCTCTTGTTCTAAAATAAGCTTAAGAGAACCGTTCCCTCTATTCATAACGCAATGCTTCGATAGGGTCCAGAGCCGCAGCTTTTCTAGCCGGCCAGAGGCCAAAAGCTATCCCGATAACCAGCGAAAATGAAGTAGCTAACGCCACCGAAAACAAAGAAACACTCACCGTCCAGCCGGCAAAAACGGTGATCAACACCGCCACAACCCAACCCAAGAGCACACCGGAAACTCCACCCAGAAAAGACATTAACATCGCTTCAATAAGAAACTGCACCATAATATCTTTATTCGTTGCCCCGATTGCCTTACGTAAGCCAATTTCACGCGTTCGTTCGGTTACAGAAACCAGCATGATATTCATAATACCGATACCCCCGACTAAAAGAGAGATTCCCGCAATCACCCCCAACAACATAGACATTGTTTTAGTCGTAGCCTCCAGCGTATTTTTAATATCCGACATATTGCGAATTTGAAAAGAATCTTCCGCCTCTTTGGGGTTGAGCCGATGCTGTTTAACAATTAATTCGGACAAAGCCTCTTGCGCTGCATCAATTGAACCCGGGTCTTTTGCTTCCACATAAATAGTATCCACATATTCTTTTCCAAAAACTCTGAACATTGCAGTAGTTACCGGTATCACCGCCGTATCATCCTGATCGTGAAAAGTGCTGGCTCCTTTAGCCGGTAAAATACCAATTACTTTAAAATTCAGGAGATTCAACTTTATAGTCTGCCCGATCGGATTTGATTCCCCAAACAATTCCCTGGCTACAGTCGTACCCAATAATACCACTTTTTCCCGCATCTTTACTTCACTCTCGGTAAAAAATCTTCCTAACGCCGGGTATGCCGCGCGGATAGATTCATATTCCGTTCCTACCCCTTCCACCATTGTATTCCAGTTACTGCTGCCATAAACCATTTGGCCTCTTCCGGTGACCGAAGGGCTGACGCTCTTGACCACCTCGGTAAGCCTGGAGATTGCCGTTACATCAGCCAAAGTAAAACGCGTTACCGTGCCGGCTTGCATCGCTACTCCATGCAGCTTCGAAGAACCTGGACGGATTACTAACAAATTCGACCCCAAAGACGCCAATTGTTTTTCGATTGCATCTTTAGCCCCCTGCCCTAAAGCCAACATAGCAATCACCGCAGCCACCCCGATTAATATTCCCAAAATGGATAAGATTGAGCGCATTTTATTTGAAAGCATCGCCGATACCGCCTGCCGCAGATAATCTATAAATTTAGTTTCTCCGGAAGTTTTACGGGGTTTGGATAAGATATTACTTACTAATTTTCCTTCCAAAGAAACCACTTCGGAGATTTTTCTTTCTTCCTGCTTACGCTCATCGGAAATAATCACTCCGTCCCGCATCTGAATCACCCGGCGGCAATTTGCGGCAATCTCCGGTTCATGAGTTACGATAACCACGGTTTTTCCTTCCTGGTTAAGCTTTTGCAGAATACTCATTATCTCAACTTTGCTTTTTGAATCCAGGTTACCGGTCGGCTCATCCGCAAAAATAATCAAAGGCTCATTAACCAGCGAACGGGCAATCGCTACCCTCTGCTGCTGGCCACCGGACAATTCATTAGGCCGGTGCCCGATCCTATCCTGCAGGCCTACTTTAATCAGCTCTTCCTTAGCCCGCTGTTTGAGATGCCTTCTACCGGCATAAACTAACGGCAGCTCCGCATTTTCCAATGCATTCATCCGCGGTAATAAATGGAACTGCTGAAAAACAAAACCAATCGTCCGGTTACGCAAAACAGCCTGCTCTCCGTCAGAAAGGTGGGTAATTTCTTTACCGGCTAGATAATAACCCCCTGAATCCGGGCGATCCAACAAGCCCAAAATATGCATCAATGTGGACTTACCGCTTCCGGAAGCCCCCATAATGGCAATAAATTCTCCGGAAGATATTTTTAAAGATACCCCGGAAAGGGCTTTAACCTCTACCTTGCCCATCTGATAAGTTTTAGATATATCTTTCAGCTCAATCATTTATTTGTTATTTTTTTGCCGTAGTGTTTTTTTTCTGGCCAAACGGCGTAAACGGGCTGCTCCCCGTATCGCTTTGAGGAAGTACAAATTTTTTGTTTTTAATTACCAAGGTATCATTTTCATTAATCCCGGAAATAACTTCGATAAATTTATCATCGGCTATCCCCAGCTTTACTATCTGAGGCAACAAATCAACTTGCCCGTCTTTTTTCAATAAAACAAAACTGTCATTTTTATCTCTATATACGGCTTCCACCGGAATAACCAGGATGTTTTCCTTACTTTCGTCGATAAAGTTTATACTGGTGTTCATTCCTGAACGGAAAAAATCCGGGATATTTTCCGGAATAACATCTACTTCATAAACAGTAACATTATTTACCGTCTGAGATTCATAATAGACATGTTCGACTACCGCGTTAATTTTAGTATCCGGATAGGCATCCAATATAATTTGCGCTCTTTGCCCTAATTTTACCTTACGAATATCCGTCTCATCTACCTGTGCCCGGGCAATAAGCACATCGGACAATACAATCACCGCATCCGCAGTAGTTACAGTTTGACCGGGTTGCGTGGTAGCCACAATCACTTCCGCATCAATAGGCGCCAGCAAAGCTATAGGCTTATAAATTTCCTGCCAATATTTCAACTTATCCTCTCCCTGCCCGCGGGCGGCATCTAAAAGCGCTGCCCTTTCAGTCGAGCTCATCCAAGCCAGCATCTGCCCCGCCTTAACCCTCTGCCCTTCTTTAACCAGGATGCTTTCTATACGCCCGCCTACCGGAGGCCGGACTTCCAGGCGATTCTTAGGTAAAACCGTCCCGGTTGTCGAAATCATTGTCTGGATGGAACCTCGAGAAACCACCACTTCTTTACTAATGCTATCTATATCTGTTTTCGGCTTAAATTTCATTACTAAAAATAACACCCCAATTAAAATGCCCGCAATGGCAAAGATTATTTTTAATTTTTTATTCATATTCTAATACCTCCCCTTTGGCCTGAATCCATTTTGCCTCCGCCAGCAGCGCTGCCGCTTGAGCATTCAAATAATCACGCTTAGCTTTTACCAGATTATCTTCAATGATCGTCCAGTTATCAAAACTAATAAACCCGATAGAATATTGCGCCTGGGCAATTTTAGAACGCTCCTGAGTGGCAATGAGAGATTTATACTGTACGGCAACATTCTCAACGGCATCCCGCAATAACGCCCAATTCTGCTCTAAGCTTAAAACCGCCGCATCCCAGGCACTTCTTTCATTCTCTTCTAGCTGCCTGATTAAAGAACGCGCCTGCGTAACCTGCGCCGCTCTTAAACCGCCTTCAAACAAAGGCAGGGACAACCCCACCCCCAAATCCCATTGTTTAGTCCGCGGACTCCAATGATCGCCAGTCCGGTTGGCTCCCGCGCTGCCGGTAATCTCCGGAAAATAATTAGCATATGCTGATTTCAAACTAAATTCTGCTGCCCGCCTCTGCGCGGTAAGCTGCTGCCAGGAAGGGCTGTTTTTTGCTAAAAATTCAAAATCAGGTTTATCTGCCACATTATCTTTTACCTGAAAATCCGCCTGCACGCGCATAGGAGTAAATTTTTTCCGCCCCATCTCCTTAACCATCTCCCCCTGGGCAACCTGAACCGACCTTTTAGTCTGAGAAATTCCATATTTGGCATCAGCTAAATCCGCCTCAGCAGTCAACAACGCGCCCTTATGCTCCAACCCGGATTCATAACGCAAAACAATCAACTCTAAATTACCTCTTCTGATTTCATAGATTTCTTCGGCAATCCGCAGCATTTCCTGGGCCGTCAACAAATCAATAAACGCTGAACGCAAATTAAACCGCACAGTGGCAGAAGTAAACCTAAAACTCTTTTTTGCCGCCACGATATTCTCAGAAGCAGCACGGACATTATTAATTGTTTTAGCTCCATCAAAGATAAGTTGCGTACCGCTAACTCCGTAACCATAAGCATTGGTAGTCTTGCCGCTGCTTCCGGTAGTCTGCGCACTTAAATCCGCAGTTAATTGCGGGAATAAACCGCTGGCCGCCTGCTGCTTAACAGCCTCTGACTGTTTAATGGATTCGCCGGATGCAATAAGATCCGGATGATTCTTCGCTGCTTCCTGGATACAATCACCCCAGTTAAGTAATTCTTCGGCTTGTGAAATATTGCAAAAACAAGCAATCAGAATAAATAAAACTATAATGAAATTTAGATTCGATTTTACCAACTTAATACTCCAATTCTTAAATGCTAAGTCGGTTCTGTCTTTAGCCGCATCCGGAATGGACAAATTAATATCAAACTACTATGCATATTATAAATCAACTTAAAAAAAATACTATAATAGTTTACCAAAAATATAAAGCGGTACATCTTTATGCAAAACACCTCTGAAATAAGAACGTTTCCCTTTATATAACTGCTGAAATCCCTGTGCCAAAAAGAAATTAGCTGCCCGGTCAGACATCGTGGCTAAATGCACTCCGTGTATTCCTTCTGCTTTAAGGTAATCCAGATAATGGCGGACTAGCCAAGCGCCGATATCCTGCCCGCGAAAACCATCTTTAATATTCAGATGGAAAGTGGCTGGATAAGCACAATTAAAATCCGGGGTCTTTATTCCATTTCTAAATAAATCCAGCAAGCAGCTGAAAATAAAACTCAGGTTCTTTATTTTTAGAAAAATTCCGCTTTTTAAAGCTTTGAGGAATAATGGCAGGGCAATGCGGCAGTTAAACACCGCTTCGGCGGTAAGTTTGTTTTTAGCACCAATAAGGTATCCTACAATTTGGTCATTAGCTTCTGCAACAAAGCAAGAACCCGGCTCATAATCCGTAAAATATAAACTAAAAGCATCGCTAATTACTTCCCGGCCTTGAAAAAATAACGCGGCAGACTCTCCCATTAACGCAGTGTCATGGGCAATCCGCCTGACTGCGGCTCGGTCTTTAGTTTCAAACTTTCTTATTTTTACTTCCTGGGCCAAGAGCTCTTCTTTCCTTTATTTTTTTAACCACAAAAAAGGTAAGGCTATAAATTACTATACCACAAAAAACACCCAAGATTAAACTTCCTATAAATAAAAGCTGGTAAAAACCGGTTATTTTCTGAAAAGTCAGATCTTTAAAAAAACCCCAATCTAAAGCGGGCAGGTCTTTTTTAAAAATAAACTTGCCGATTTCATAACCAGCCCAAGTTATAAAAGGAATTGTTGGAGGAAGCGAAAGATTAGTGCCCAGGAAAATAGCAATTTTATTCGCCGGGCGCACGATGATTGCCGCCAGAACCACTAAAATAGTATGCAGGCCATAAACCGGCAGGACAGAAATAAACGCTCCGATTCCTGCGCCTAAAGCAATTTCGTGCGGGCTATTATGCTGCCGGATAAGCTGAACAATGATTTTCTTAAATTTAATTTTCAATTACGTAAAGCAGCTTGGGCTTCCGCTGCAAGTTCAGAAATCAACTCTTTAACAGAAACTATTTTTTTAACACGATAGGCATTGCTTCCACACATCGCAAACCCCTTCTCCAGCTGCCCCCGCGAAGCATTCAGCAGCGCTTTGGCAATACAATAATTTACTTTTTTAGGATCACAAGTATATAAACAATGGTATTGGCAATTAAAATCCATCCGCTCGCCTTTAATTATACGTTTAACAAACTCATTGCGGATAACCCGGCCCGGCAGCCCGACCGGGCTTTGAATCACCACAATATCCTCTTGCCCCGCCGCCAAATAAGCTTCTTTATATTTTTGATCCACATCACATTCATGGGTACAAACAAAACGCGTCCCCATCTGGACACCGCTGGCGCCTAAACGCATAAATTTAGCAATATCTTTACCGTCAAAAATACCTCCGGCAGCGATCACCGGGATTTTAACCAAAGCATTTCCAAAACTCTGGGCGACGGTGACGACTTTGGGGAGAATATTTTCTAGAGAAAAATTCTCTTTATCTTCGAGCTCAGCAAGGCTATACCCTAAATGACCTCCGGCCAAAGGGCCTTCTACAATTAAAGCGTCCGGAAGGCGCTTATAGCGCCTCAGCCAAGTACTGCAAATAATGTTGGCCGCCCGCGCGGATGAAACAATCGGAATTAATTTAGTTTTGGTATTTTTAATTAAAGAAGGCAACCGAAGCGGCATTCCTGCTCCGGAAATAATCACATCTACGGATTCATTCTGCGCGGCATTAACCAAATCTTCATAATTAGTCAAAACACACATAATGTTGACGCCAAATGGGTTTTTGGTCTTCTGGCGTGCCTGCCGGATACTCTGGGTAAAGGACAGAACTGAGCGCTCCGGATACCCTAATTCCTTAATTTCTACCTCCTCCCCCAACCCCACCGCGGCAATCACTCCCAAAGCACCTTCATTAGAAACTGCGGCAGCCAAATTTGAATTGGATACACGCACCCCCATACCACCCTGAATAATAGGCAATTGTATCCTCAAATTACCTATATATAAATCTTTAAACTCGGTATTCATTAATTTCTTTCTTTTTAATGAGTTGATCTAAAAAAAATACGGGAAGGCTAATTTCTTAGATATGAAAATAAGACTTGTGTTGCTTATAAGTATATACTCAATATTTGATTATATCAAGACCATTCAATATCTGACCATACCTGATATTAAAAATAATTTTACCAGGCAACCGGGAAGTAATCTTTTAAAAACTTACCACACCAGTGCTTACCGGTATTTATCCCGTCAAAAAACGGATCACACACCCTGGCTGCCCCATCTACAATATCTAATGGCGGTTGAAAATCATGCCGCTGTTGCTTACGCATGGAAAGAGCCGCAGGATCTTCATCTGTCACCCATCCGGTATCTACAGAATTCATAAAGATTCCGCTCTGCGCCAAATCAATAGCACTGGTATGCGTTAACATATTTAAAGCTGCCTTGGCCATATTAGTGTGTGGATGACGCTCGGTTTTAATATAACGCGAAAACTTTCCTTCCATCGCTGATACATTCACTATATGCTTGCACCCGGTGTTTTCCCGTTTCATCATCGCAGACAGCTTATTGCATAATACAAAAGGCGCAATCGCATTAACCAACTGAATCTCAATCATCTCGGCGGTAGGAACCTGGCCCAGGCAAAGCCGCCAACTATTAGTCTGGCGCAAATCAACCTGCTGCAAATCCGCATCCAATTTACCTTGCGGAAAAACCTTCTCCGCCGGCAAAGTATAATCATGAGTATAGGGAATTTGAGAAAGCTTTGCTGACGCAAAAAGCCCTACCCCCGGAGCTTTCTGGTTCCAGGCAATCGGCAACTGTAAATCCGTCGGAGAACTATTCTGTGAAATATCCAAAAGCTTATTCCGGCAATCCTGAAAAGCAGCCAGCAACAAGCGGGATTCTTCCGGTAAATCCTGAAATTTTATACTTTCGTTCTCCATCAAGTGTGCGTAAAATCCCGGCGGCCGCCTGACTGTTTGGGCTGCATTATTAATTAAAATATCCAAACGGTCATATTTCTGGTTAATAAAATTACAGAAAATTTCCACGCTCGGGGTATGGCGCAAATCCAACCCGTAAATATGCAGCCTCTCCTTCCATTCTTTAAAATCCGGTTCACGGCTGTAACGCAGGGCAGAATCAACCGGGAAACGCGTAGTAGCAATCACCTTAGCCCCTGCGCGCAACATCATCAAAGCCGCCTGATAACCAATCTTTAAACGCGATCCGGTAATTAAAGCCACCTGCCCATTAAGCGGAGCGGTTTGAAAACGTTTTTTATAATTAAAGTCGGCGCAGCGCGGGCATAAAGCATCGTAAAAAAAATGCAGGCGCTTGAATTCATCTTTACAAATATAGCAAGCCCTGGGCGTGATCAATTCGGGACCTTGAGAATCAGAATGAGTTTCTGCTGCAGTAATTTGAGCAGGAGCAGAAAATACGGCCGCCTGGCGGGCGCTGCGAATTCCGGTAGCTGCCCGGATAACCCGCTGATAATGATCAATCTTCTGCTTCTTGACACGCTGGCAGTCTCTTTTACGCTTTCTTATCTCCTCCCTATCCGGACGGGAGAGTTGCCCGGTTACAGTAATCAATTCAATTCTTTGCTCTCTATTCAAATAAGCTAGCTGCCGAGTATCGGCGACTAAATCTTTAAGCAAAGTAATACATTCCTGAATTTCTGTTTCAGAATATTTTAAATTATTATCCTCAATCTTATCTATCATTTTTTCCATATTACCTATGCCTGCTTCCCGCCGCTTCCTTTCGAAGAAAGAATAAAAATCGGCCGGCGGCATATTAAAGATAAACAGTATCTATGCAATAACCCCAACTTACCTTGCTTTCTGAATAATTCTTCAAAAAAACGGTTATAATCACCGACCGCGGAAAGAACATGGCTGTTTTCTAAAACGTGATTACTATATTTGGCCTCTTCAAACTTTATAGAGAAATTCATAAAATTATTGCCTTCCATCGAAAATTTATTTTTAACCAGTTCGGCGTAAATAAGCGGAGAGACGTGCGAATCATAACGTTGCCCGAAAATTACGGTTAACCGGGATGCATTTTCATATAACTTTAGAATAAATTCACGTGGATTACTTTTTAAAGACTGCAGCTGTTTTCTTTTGTTTTCCGTTAATAAATATAATACAAAAACTACGCAAAGAACACTTAATAATATGGAAAAAATAATTTTACCCAATAGCCAGAATAACCAACTTAAGGTAAAAACCACATCTACGCTGGCATTGTTGCTCTTCAGGCCAGAATATTCTGCGA
Source organism: Candidatus Omnitrophota bacterium (assembly GCA_028712375.1). Lineage (GTDB taxonomy): Bacteria > Omnitrophota > Gorgyraeia > Gygaellales > Profunditerraquicolaceae > UBA6249. Next base: position 36,360 of record JAQTQG010000001.1, on the reverse strand, counting down.
AAATCTTAGAATACCCGAACTTTAAAGGCCGCACCAGGCCATTCTCTATTTTTACAATTTGCGCCCCTTCTATTCCCCAACTAACTTGCGGCGTAATATCCCGCTGAGAATGGTCATAATAATTCCCCTGTACTTTAAGATTAGCCTTCCCGTCTCTGGAAATAATTAAACTCTCTGGCCTCAATTCCAAAGAAACTAATCGCGGCCCTTTTACAGCTATCCTAACATACTCACTACGCACCCCCTTAAACTCAACATACGCGCTGGTCTCTCCCTCAGCCACACAAGAAACATTCCCCCCCAAAACAGTAGCTACGCTGCGGTTTAACGTTTCCCACCTTCCTAAAATAGTTAAATCGCTTACACTGCCATCGCTGTAAACTCCGGAAGCTGAAAACTTAGACTCTTCTCCCAACCCTATCTCCAGCTGCTTAGGGGTAATCTGTATACTCCGCAGTTCTTTCTTTTTTATCAACAGGTCCTTTTTTAATTTTTCAACACTTTCCTTAATCTCCTCAAGCTTATCCGGTTCAGAGGTATTTTTCTTATCCTCTAACCTGGGTTTTTCTTGGTCAATCTTTGTATTTGGCTTAACCGTCGGCTTCGGGGTAATAAAATACGGGCTTTTCCTTACTGCAATTATCCTAACCGATAAACTCTCCACCCCTTCTTTAACGGCACTTACCTGAACTGACCCTTCGGATTTAACAGAAAAATACCCGTCTTTTATCTGCTTTAATATATCGGCATCATCAATTTTCCATTTCACATCTTTAGTTATTTCTTTAACGCTATTATCATCATATGTGCCAAAAGCCCTTAAATTTAAGTTAGTTCCGGAAGACACGGTCATTGTTTCAGGCAAAACTAAAATATGCCTCAATCTCCTTAACCCTAAACTTATTCTATCTACCTCTGCGCGCTGGATAAAACTTTCGATTCCTTTATAGCGTAAGGCATACTTAGATAAAACTTCCACCTGTCCGGTATTCATAAAATATAACCGGTTACCATTTTCATTTCTATGCCAAGTTAAATTCGGACGCTGGCGCATAAACCAACCCACCTCTTGGCTGATGTCTCTGACGATATATTCATTTGTATCACCATCCACAAATGTCCCCAGGGCGACAAAATCCACAGAACCTTCAATGGGAACCAGCGGACGGTAAGGGAGGATATCGATGCTTAAGAGACGTTCTCTCTCTTCTACTTTTTCCGGCTCCGGGACAGCTTCCAAGCTTTCAGTAACCTGCATATAAAGAGGATTGCTAAGATTCCCTTTATACATCGCTAGCATAGAATATTCACCTATAATCTTCGGGATAATCACTCCCGGCCCCTGAAGCTTAATATATCCTGGACGATCAAAGATTAACTGCACATTCTTCGTAATCTCCTTTACGCTTAAATCCGGCTGGATTAAATAGACCTTAAACTCAAACGGCGTATCCAAAGTAGCCTTATAATAATCCGGATACAATAATATACTGGGAGTTTCAGAAAAACTAACAAAAAATCCCGGAGTTCCGGAATAATACCAGAGTCTATCGCCGCGGGAAACAGGAGCCCCGAACATTTGATATGCTTTTTCCCGGCTTAAGCCAACAATCACTTTGCCCTGGCTGGTGTTAAACTCCTGAGGTTGCGCGATAACCGGAACAAACCCCAGGCACAAAGAGATCATTACCATCCATAAAATAATTATATATTTCATTTTTTTCATAAATTCAATACGGGAATCTCTTGCTTAATCGACTGCACTGCTCGGGGATCTATATTCTCTACCACACTAACCTCAACATCTTTACTCGATGAGCCTTTATAAACCGCCCTGATCCTTGCCCGCCCTTTCATTAAAGGATGCAGAAAATTTGCATCATCTACCCAAGCAACCTGCTTTTGCGTCGAGAACCATTCCAAATCACTAGTAAGCTCTTTGACATAACCTTTACTATCGATAGAGATAACTTTCAAAGGCACGGCCACCCCCTGTGAAACAATTAGCGGAGCAGATAAAATACTAATTTTCCATTTCTGGTTATTTTTTTGGTCCGGCTTTTCATCTTCTTTCTTTTCCTGATTTTTTGACTCCGGGTTTTCATTATCCGAATCTTCTTTGAATTCCTTAATTATCTTTTCCGATTCAGCCGGAGAATTAGACTTGCGCAGCTGTTCCAGTTTTTCCTTTAAGGCTTGGGCCTTATTTTGATCCTGAACACTGAGCTCTTCTATTTTACCCAAAACATCCGCTAAAGCCTTACTCATAATAAACTGCTGTTTAATTTCCGCCGTCTTTGCGACTTCCTCGTTTATTTTACTAATTGTTTTTAATTCCTCGGCAGTAGGCGCTTTTTTCTCCAACAGCTCTTGCAGGGCATCTTTTAGTTTTTGGGACTCCTCCAGCATTTTAGCCTGCTCCTGCTTATCCTGGATGGTATTTAACTTGATGGCGTCTTTGAGTTGCGCAATATTTTTCTCCAGCTCCTGAGTATCCTTGCTTTGCTGAGCTTTTTTTAAAGATTCCTGCAACTGCCTGATTTGTTCGTAAGTTACATTCTGCAGGTTATCGATTTTCTTCTCCAGCTCTTTGGCGCTGGATTCTTTTTTCTCCAACAGCTCCTGCAGGGCATCTTTTAGTTTTTGGGACTCCTCCAGCATTTTAGCCTGCTCCTGCTTATCCTGGATGGTATTTAACTTGATGGCGTCTTTGAGTTGCGCAATATTTTTCTCCAGCTCCTGAGTATCCT
>JAQTQG010000001.1:0-33510 GCA_028712375.1 Candidatus Omnitrophota bacterium | reverse complement strand
TGCTTTGCTGAGCTTTTTTTAAAGATTCCTGCAACTGCCTGATTTGTTCGTAAGTTACATTCTGCAGGTTATCGATTTTCTTCTCCAGCTCTTTGGCGCTGCTATTTACGGCAGCGGCTAAAAGCATACGTTCTTTGTCAGATAACTTCGGTAAACCTAAAGAAGAGAATTCTTTTTCCAAAGCTTCCTTAACATCTTCTAATTGGGACAAACTCTGTGCCTTCAGCAGCTGATCTGCTAAAGCTTTAAGCACATCCTTTTGCCGGCTATTTAAAGAAGAATTTTCAATTGCTTGCTGTAATTTATCTATGTAATCAATTTTCTGGGAATCGTTTTTTGAAACATCCTCCTTTGTTAACTCCGCTTCAGCTTTAATTTTAGCATCCAGCAAATCCTTGAACCCCTTAGCAGCATTCAGTAATTCATCGGCTTTTTGCGGCGGAATATTTCCTGTTCTTTCCAGTTCCTTAATTTTATTCTTTAGTTCTTCCAGCTGTTTCCCCAAATCCCCGAAACTGTCTTTTTCCTCCATCGCCTCTTGCGCTTCAAGCATTTCCTTCTTTACCTGTGAAGAAAGATTATCTTTCATTAAATTGTCCAACTTATCCTTATGCGCCTGCTTAAAGGATTCGGTTTTCAAATTCAGCATTTGCGCTAATCCTTCCGCCTGGCCCAAATTATTGTCATTATTTTGCTGGCTGAGCCCGGAAAATTCCTGAATAAACTCCTGGTAGTTCCTAGCCCTGTCCGCCCCATCCATCCGGTCATTAAATACTTCGGCTTGCGGGCCCATCTCTTGCTTCTGTGCGGCATCCTTTCTTACTTGTTCTGATTTGGCCATATAAAACAAATCTAATTTTATACGCGAAGCTTCTTCTAAATTCCTAAGGACATCTTTTCCGGATTTTTCTTCTGAAACGCGCGGATCATTTTTTAATTTACGGATATTTTTAATGGTTTGCTTAAAATCCTCCAAGCTTTCGGTATGCCTAATATCGGAAACTGCTTCTATAACCTTTTTCTCCGCCTCTTCATCAGCCAGCGGCGTCCTTTGTTCTAAATTCTTCATATCGCGCCGGTAAAACTCAAAAGCCTTTAATTCCGCAAGATTACGGGCGAGCCCGCTTAAATCATTCTGAACATATTTACTTACAGACGCCTTCTGGATCGCCGCTTGCAAAGCACGGCTGTTTTCCTGCAACTGCTGATAGGAATTAGACTGTGCCGCCTTATTTGCTAGACTGGTAATTTTAATTTTATCCACAATACCCAACGGATACTTTCTGAGCACATCCATCAGGCTGCCTGTATTTTTTTGTAAACTCAAAGCCCCTTTTTTATCAAGATAAGTCCTGGTAAACGTAATTGCTTTCTGGGCGCCATCCAAGCCGGCGCCTTCACGCTTAAGAATATCAATCAAGCCGGTCTCCGCCTTGTCCACTTCTATCGTTTTAGCCGCATCTTTAACTAACTCTGAAAACAAGTATATAAGCTGGCGCCTTTTCTCATAAGAATCCAGCTCCAAGGCTAAGCCGGTTATTTTACTTTGCAAGTCATCCTGCAGGCTATAAAAAGAATCCGCCAGATCGGATTTTCTCCCCCCCGATGAACCGGCATCCTGCAGCTCTTCATCAAGCAACGCCCCTCCCTTTTTAATCCGCCCCAGATAAATATTCGAAAAAATAATCCAGGTCATCGCCATCACAATAGCAAAACAAATCAATGAAGTAGCAAGGGAATAAAAACGCTGAGATTCTTTTACGCGGACCGGTTGCAATCCTGCAAATTGGAAACGCAATATCGCCAACCAAGCCAACAAATACCCTATCGCCAAAGGAATACTGTAAGTAACGGAGAAAATCGAAGAAGCCATAAAAACCAAAAGGCTCAAAACCCGGATATACGCTGTTTTTTCCGGAATGCTGGCACTAAAACTAAAAATAATCTCCAGAATAATAACGCCCTGAAGAAGTATCGCGATTACCTCTTTATACAAAAAAGTCGACTTGAATATCTGATAACCAATCCAAGCGACCACAATTAAAACAGCTGAATCGGTAAGATACCTTATGTTGCCAAATACGCCTTTACGGTTATACCAGGTAAAAATAAAGCCCAGGATAGAACCAATAATCAAAAACGCCTGATATTGCCAAAACAGCTCAGGATCCAGCAAAAAAACTGAAGTAATTAAAAGCAGCGTGGTTAAACCCAGGTTTTGAAGCAGCCACTTATCTTTTTGCGTTATTTCCATCATCGCTTAAATAAATACCTCTGATAAATTATCCCCTTGTAAAAAAAACTTCGCCTGCATATTAACTAAATTCGAAATCTTAATTTTCGTCTGACGGGCAACCTTTTTTTTATCGGCAGCCGGCAAAAAAGTATCCGAAACCACAATTAAAGGAATCAGGGAAATTCCCCGGCTGTACAAAGATACCATGCGAGGCAAGTCTGTGTAATCCTGATCGGAGATTACCGCAATTAAGCTGGAATCATTAGGAATATAGCGGGTGAACTCTTCGAAAGCCTCGCTAAAACTGACCCTGCTTTCTGCCTGAGCCACCGCTAGAATCCTAAGAATACTTTCCAAATGCTCCTGGCCTTTATTAAAAGGTAGATGCACAATCTCACCGATATGTGCCAGAAGTTCTATAGAAACGCCCCGTTCCGTAAGATAGTGCGCAACGCTAGCCGCAATTTTAATAATATATTCTGCCACGGATTCTTTGCCTTCACCGATATTTCTGGCTTTTTCCAGGTTAAAAACAATAGTTGTGCCGAAAAAACTCTGCAATTGGAATTGTTTTACAATCAGTTTATTTTTACGGGCGCTGGAGATCCAGTGAATTTTTTTTACGGACTCTCCTTCTTTATACTCGCGCACGCCATAAAATTCATCATCATCTCCGCTGGAACGCGCCGTCTCAATCCCAAACCAGGGCAGCACACTTTTAGTTAACGGCGGAAATTTTTCAATTCTAAATATTTTCGGATAGACTACTACGCCGGAATAAACATGATATACACGCCTGAAGAAAAAAAGATTCAGGGGATCAAAAAAATAAACTACGAAAGGCCCGGCCTTATACTCTCCTCTTTTGGAACAAAGGTAATCATATTTGATTTCACAAGTAGACTTTGATTCCAGATAGCTGACAAAAAAACTTTTCTTTTCTTGATTAGGCTGCGAACAAGAAAAATTATCTTCGAGAGTAAAATTAAAAATCGGTAAAAAACTGCTGCTGCGGACCTGCGCGGTTACTTCCAGCCGCTCATCTTCGGTAATCCGGCTGATCATTTTTCTGGATAATTGCAAACTCGCTGTAAAATATACCAAAAGGAGCCAAACCAGGCTAACCACGGTTGCCGAAAACAAAAAATAGGCAAAGAAAAAGAAAAATTCCCGCGTAGTCTTTAACCCAATCAAAAGGCTAGAGATAAAAAAAACCCCTAAAACCAACCACCTCAAACAGAAAACTTTTAACATTTTTTATTAAGAAGCCGGGACACTGCGCACTATTTCTGCGATAATGGAAGCAGGTGTCTTTTCGGCAACCAAAGCCTTAGGATGTAGTTGTATCCTATGCCCAAGCACCCAATATGCAAGTTTAATCACATCCTCCGGAATAACATAATCTCTGCCTTCGATAAAAGCCCAGGCGCAACTTGCTTTCATCAGCGCAATTGAGGCACGCGGACTGGCCCCTAAGCGAATCTCTTCTTTTTTACGGGTAGCAGTAACCAAGCTGACAATATAATTAAGTACGATAGAAGAAACTTCTACCTTCTTAATCTTATCCTGCAATCCTAAAACTGCATCAGTGTCTAAGACCGGCTGCAGATTTTCGATGGGATGCTGTTGCTTCTGCCCGATTGTTACTCTTTTTTCCTCTTCCAAAGTTAAATAACCCACATTGATCTTCATTAAAAACCTGTCCAGCTGCGCCTCCGGTAAAGGATAAGTCCCCTGATACTCGATAGGATTTTGTGTACCGACTACCATAAAAGGCCGCGGCAGAATAAAAGTTTTGCAATCAATAGAAACAGAACGTTCCTGCATACATTCCAGGAGCGCAGACTGCGTACGGGGAGTTGTCCGGTTAATTTCATCCGCCAGAAGAATATTCGTAAAAACCGGGCCTTTTTTAAAATCAAACTCTCCTGTCTTAGGGCTATAGATAAACCCTCCGGTAACATCTGAAGGCAAAAGATCCGGGGTAAACTGGATCCTTTTAAAATCCGCGCTGATAGATTTAGCTAATGCCAAAGAAAGCATGGTCTTGCCCATGCCGGGAACATCGTCAATAAGAATATGCCCGTTGGTCAATATCCCGGTAATCAAAAGTTTTACCACTTCGGTTTTCCCGACAATTACTTTCTCCACATTATCGATCAATTTTTTAATCTCTTCGTTATACATATATCCTCCTTGATATTAACTAAAATATTAGTTTTTCTTACAAGACTGATTAGCGATAAACCCCTAAATTGGTCATAGTAAAAATAGCCAATTAAAATGCGGCCTTATTACGCAGATTTAAAGTACAAAGCGCTCTCTATCTTTGCGATCAGCACGTCTTTTTCTATAGGCTTAGTCAAATAACCCACCACTCCTTTTTTATAAGCTAACAACTTATCCTTATCTTTATCCAAAGCGGAAAGTATAAGAATCGGTAATGCTTGCCCAAGCGGATCGTTATTGAGCATCTCGCATGCCTCTATACCCCCTATTCCGGGCATTACCATATCCAGCAAAATTACATTCGGTTTAAAATTATGCACATGGGAAATAATTTCATTTGCGCTGGATAAGGTCATCACTTCAAATTTACCCGTATCCTCTAAATTCAACTTTACCATTTTTGAGAAATCCTGCTCATCATCAACAATCAGTATCCTGGCTTTATCCATCTAGAGTGCCTCCATTATTAATCCGCTTTTAAAACAATAGTCACTTTTGTCCCCTTATTTACCCGGCTTTCTATTCCAACATAGCCATTATGCAAAGCAATAATATCTTTGACGACGGAAAGGCCTAAACCGATACCGGTCATCGCACCCTTAGTAGTAAAAAATGGGCGGAAAATATTCTGCAGGTTTTCTTCCGGGATGCCCACCCCTTCATCTTCAACTTCTATAGTTAAAAAATTCCCCATTGATAAAGCGGGGCCCTGAATCTTATTTTTTATTTCCTCTTTCAGATTATTAAATTTAATTAAATAGCTGCGCACGAATAAATGCCCTGCTCCGGGCATCGACTGCATAGCATTTAAAATAATGTTCACAAATACCTGCTCTATTTTCTGCCGATCGACAGAAACTTTAGGCAGCTCGCTTCCTAGCTCCTTAACTACCTGTATCTGATTTTTCAGATTACTATAATTAGTTAATGTTAAGGCATCTTCCAATATGGAATTCACATCTTCCAAACCCATGCTTAATTTTTTTGCTTTGGAAAAATCAAGCAGCGTGCCAACAATAGTATTGGCCCGCCTGATACTATTAGCGGCCACTTCAATGATATCCCGGTGTTCAGCAGGAACCCTATTTCCTAAATATTCAATCGACTGCATAATAATCGCCAAAGGATTTCTTACTTCATGAGCTACGCTGCTAGCCAATTGGCCGATAGCCCCGAATTTTTCCGCCTGGATAACCTCCTCTTGAGACTCTTTAAGTTTAGAATAAGCATCCGCTAATTCCTGAACGCTCTGCTCCAGCTTTATCTTATTCAACTGATTATCTTCAAGCATGCTTAAAAGAACCTCACGGGATTTAAGCGCCTCTTTTAAAGCATTATCCAACTCCAGCGCCTGGGCCTTAAAAATCTCTTCTGTATGCTTTCGGTCTTCTTCAATGGAAGCGGCTTTACCTAAAACCTGCAATAAATTCAGATAATATTCACTTACTCTTACTGAAGAAGTAAAAACGGCACAGAGGCTGGCCACGGTTCTCCCTTTAAGTTGAACCGGACAACTTACGTAAGATTGTAAATTATACTTTTTTACATTCGGATCAGTATGCGCATAACTGGTATGCTGCAGGTCTTCCAGAATAACCGGCTGGCTGTCCTGAGCGTTAATCACATCAAAACAAATATGCCCCTGCCCCAAATCCGACCTGGAAAAATCAGCCGGCTCATTCCAGCTGGCCTTGGTCACTAATATTCCGTCGTGATTGCGGTTATAAAGCATACAGGTAGCATCGAGAATCTGCCCGGCAGTCTCAGTAATCAACTGAATATTTCTATCCGGCTCCGTCCCGAAAGAAACAAAACAGCTATTCACCTTGCTTAATGCTTCTTGGGTCCGCTTACGCTCGGAAATTTCTTCAAGGATGGTCTTTCTTTGGATAAAAAAACTATCCACCATCCTGGATATATCGCCAAACTCCGTAGACTGCTTCTTCATCTTATTTAAAAAAACAGAGTTTCCTTTCTCCAGCGAAAGCGTAATTAACTTTAGGGGGATACTTATCCAATAATAAATAAAAATTGAAACAATAATCAAGATGACCATAAAAAAACTAAGAAATAATATCGCAACCTGAACGGCTAATTTTCTCGCGCTGGTTATCGCCACAGATGTCGCGGAAACAACAAGATATTTTACCGGCTGGTTATCCCATCCGAATAATGCCCTTGAAAAATTAATCCTCCCTTTGCTTGCAGCAGGATAAACCTGGCTTTTCACGGAATCCACCAACGCTACAGCAGAGCCTGTTAATTGCGAAAGTTCATTAATATACTCCTTAATCCATAGACGGCCGCAGAATAAATACCCGACAGCCGGCCCTTCCCTTTTAACGTCAACGGAAGACTGAATAGCCGCGCCATAAATCTCCATTAAACCTTTCGGGGTCTCCGCGAAAAAATGGCAGAATGGGGTACCGGCAAATAAACTGCTGATTGCCGAAGGTGGAACGGGCATCTCCATAAGCCCAGCCTCTCCATCAATATTATGCACCGAATAAACTAACCGGTTATCCAAATTATATACCCATACCGCATTCGCCTGGTAAGTATTAAGGCTAAACTCGATGTTTTCTACTGCCCATTTTTTATTCGGGGCATTAACGAAATTCACCATTTCGTCCCAAAATGAATAATCATAAGCAAAAGTCTGCAGAGGCTTTTGTTGAAGGCTTGCGATTTTATCAAAAACATATTCCCGCTCTGCCTGCACTGAGCCTAAAAGCTGGATTAACCTCTGCTGCTCATATCTTTTTTGTATTATAAATACAGTTAAAAATATGACCGCCAAAAAAATTAAAAGATGCACTAGCCTAGCACGTATTCTCATATCAAAAGATCCTTAACTATTTTACTATCTCCTTCTTTAACCTATCTACTTCCTTTTTAAGCTCAATAATCCGTTCTTCCCTACCCATACTTACTTTATAAAAAACCTCCAACTCCTTCATATGCTTAATGTTCTCTTCTTCAATCTTTTTGTGCTGCGTAATATCCCTGATCATCATTTGTACCATTACTTCACCGGCTAATTCTATCTTAGCCAATAATACGGTTGAAGGAAATTCTTCCCCATTGAGCCGCCTATGGACCCACTCAAGAAACAAAGAGTCTTGCCGCACAGCTATTTCCAACAACTTTTTGATTTTCTCAACCGAAAAATCTCCATCCGCCTGTCGTTCGGGAGATAATTCATCAAGCCTTAAAGATAATAATTGTTTCTCATCGCTTAGCCCGAACATTTTTAACATTGCCGGGTTTCCTGAATAAAACTTCCAGGCCGCGGGCCGGAAAATCGCTATCGCATCAGGAAAATTCAAAAAAATACTATGATACTTATTTTCGCTATCCTGAAGTGCTATCCTGGATTCAGCAAGCCTGGAATTCTCCTGATTATTCCGGCGCTGAACATAGAATAAAAAAACAATCAGCCCATAAATTAATAAAAAGAAGGTAAAAGGAAAAAGAGTGCGGTAAAGAATCGCTTTTATCCAGGTCCGCGCATCTATATCCATTCCCAAAACTGCAATCACTTTGCCGCCTGGCTGGTCAATCACCGGGATCAAGGCACTTACCCATACCCCCCAACGGTCAGCTTGCGGCCCGATAACGATATTCTTGCCGGATAAAAATATTTTATGAAAATACACGGAAGCTTCATCATATATCTGCCCGGGAGGCGAATAGTCTCCGGAGCCCGCCGGCTCCGAGTCTACAAAAAAGAATATTCTCCCGTCAGGATGTTTGCCTAACAAATAGATAAACCGGCATTCAGGATTAACGGAACGGATAGAAATCAACTGCTCTTTGAGATGGTTATAGTTTGGTGATTCTAGATCCGCCTGCGAACCGCTAAAATTAAGGACCCTGCGGGAACCAATGGCTTTTTCTACTAATTTAGCCTGAAGCAGTAATTCATTACGGCTGTTCCGGTCTTCTAAAAATACAATTACACCAACAAAAACTATTCCCGCCAACAAAAAAATAAGAACAGATTTAGAAATAATTGAAAAAACGCCTTTTCTAACCGCATCCATAATCTAAATACCTCTTTTTATCATTTTTAAACTTATTCGTTCTATTTATTCAACTCTTTCCTTAGATATTCTATTTCTTTTTTAAGCTCAATAATCCGTTCTTCCCTGCCAATACTCGCTTTATAAAAAATCTCCAGTTCTCTTGCGCGCTTAGCGATTTCTTCTTCAGTCTTCTTGCGTTCGCTAATATCGCGCCAAATACAATAATAGACCGAACGCCCTAAGATATTTAAGATTTGAGCGGTTACGGAAATATCTTTAATTTCTCCATCGCGGCAACGTTGCTTGGTTTCAAAATCTAACCGGCCTTCAAACAGCACCTTACCAATGCGCAGGCGGGTTTCTTCGGGAGATTCAACAACTTCCAGATCATAGATGCTTAAAGCAGTAAATTCCTCGCGCGTATACCCCAATTGCAAATAAGCTGTTTCATTAAAATCCAGGATCTTTGCCGTTTGCGGATCAATAATCACAATACCTTCAGGCGAAAGTTCAAACAACATCCGATAACGCGTCTCAGCTTCACGCAGCATATTTTCCATATTTTTACGTTCCGTAATATCCTGTAACAAAGAAATAACGTAATCTACGCTGCCGGCAGGTTTTCGTACGCATCCCACCGCAAGGCTGGCCCAAATCACTTTGCCATCTTTGCGGATAAACCGCTTATCTATTTTATACTGCTGAATCTGCCCTGATAACATACGCTCAAACTGCTCAAGGTCTGCGGCTAAATCTTCCGGATGCGTCATCTCCGCCCAAGTCATCCGCAGAATCTCATCCCGCGCGTACCCCAACATTAAACAAGCCTGATCATTAATCTGCATCCATCCCTTTTCAGGAGAAGTAACCGCAATACCATGCAAAGGAAGCTCAAAATAACTGCGGAAAAGGGCTTCGCTATCTTTTAATTCATTCTCAATCCGCTTACTATCCGTTATGTCTTCAGAAATACCCAATAAATACACAGGATTATTCTGGTCATCCAGTATCGGCATTTTCTTAGTATGGAGGATTCTTTCCTCGCCGGTTTTTTTTCTAAAAACTTCCTCCGGGATATCAACGCCCTGCTTAGTATTAAGCACTATCCGGTCTTTTTCAACAAAAAATCTGGCCTCTTCTTCCGGGAAAAAATCAAAATCATTCTTTCCATACATTTCTTCCCTGGAACGGTCGAACAGCTTCTCTCCGGCTTTGTTAAAACGTAAAAACCTAAGTTCTTTAGCATCCTTAACAAAAATCATATTGGGAATATTCTCAATAATCGCACTGAGAAATTTTTCATTTTCTTTGATCCTGCCTTCTGCGGTTTTACGTTCAGTAATATCTTCAGTGATCGTAACAAATTGGCCTGCCCGGGGAGAGAAAGCATTTACGGAAAACCATTTACGTAATACCGAAGAATAATTCTCAAATTTTAAATCTCCGTGCCCGGCCGCTACTGCCCCGTATTTGCCTATCCAATCAACAGGATCATCCTGAATTCCCGGAAGAACTTCCGTTACCTTCCTGCCGATTATTTCATCTTTCTTAACCTCAAGCATCCTTTCAAATGCAGGATTTGCTTCCAGAAAGATATAATCTACCGGGCGGCCGGAATTGTCCAGAACCATCTCATGAAGCGCAAAACCATTAAGCATATTTTCAAAAACCAGCTTATACTGCTTCTGGCTGGTGCTTAAAGCCTCCAAAAACATCTTTCGATCTGTAATATCGCGGATCAAAGAAAGCATACATATTTGTCCATTAATTTCAACAAGACGGGAAGATATTAATCCATGAAAAAGCACTCCGCTCTTGCAGCGAAACACAGTTTCAAATCCGGTAATTTCGCCGGTCGCCTGAAGCTGTTCCACTACTTTCTGGCGATCATCAGTATTAGCCCATATCTTAAGATCGGGAGCTAAAGAGGAATGCCCGATTAACTCTTTGGCCGTGTAACCTATCCGGTTAATAAATTCCTGATTTACATCAATAAATACTCCATCCTGAATCCGGCTGACCATCACCGAATCCGGGCTAAGCCGGAAAATTTTCGAGAATTTCTCCTCTGATTGGCGCAACTTTTCTTCGACTTGTTTTTCTACAAAAAAATTCTTTTTGTCCTCCAATGCGTGCCGCAGAACCGGAACCAACCTGTTTAACCCATCCTGCATCAAATAGTCAGCCGCACCTTGATCTATCATTTTAATAACCGATTCCTCCGCAGTATTAGAAATAATAATCAAGGGGACCGCCGGATATTTTTCCCGCATAACTTTTAATGTTTCTGCAATATCAAAACCCGGCGTACCGTAATCACAAAGCACAATATGCGGCCGGTAAGCCTGAAATACCTTAAAAAAATTCTGAGCAGACTTAACCCATTTCAGTCTATGCAAAAGCTTGCCTTTACGCAATTCCTTAGCAATACGCTTTACCGCAACAGATGAACCCGATATAATCAGAATACATACTCTCTCATTCATTTACTATTCTTCCCGGGCAAATCGACAATCCCGCCCCCCCCAAGTTAATCACCGGATTTAACTACAGCTAAATAATAAAAAACCCAAGTAAAGCAACTCGATGCCTTCTTGGGTTAACTAATAAAATCATCTAAAAGGAGTATCTCTAATAATTTGTTTTCTCTCCCGACCTTGCCTCCAAAGGAGACCCTTTGTGAGTTTCATAGAAATATTATACTCTCATATACCCGAGGGTCAACAATTAATTGTAAGCTGGATTTTAAGCACTAAACACCTTAATCCAAAGTAAAAGTTTGCCCGACCAAAGGCAAACCGTTACCTACTTTGAGAATATTGAAAAATACTAGACAGTATTTTTCTGGCGTCTTCCCTACTAGCTTCCCCCATACCGGCACTTACCGTAATATCAGACTCGGAATCATTAATCTTAGAAATTACTATATGCACCACCCTGCCATTGGGATAAACTCCTTTTAATTCAGCAATTTTCTTAGTAACAATCGCATTTTCGAATTGTATATTTTCCGACTTTAATGCATTTTTGACCATTACCAATGCTTGAATATAAGAGAATTTTAATTTCTGCCTTATCTGCCCTGATTCATGAATTGATCCCGTGTTCAAAGCGCATCCACTCAGATCAAGAATAGAAAAAATACCTAAAAACAAAATTAATAATTTCTTCAACACTTTCATCCTCCCAATATTAAGCTAACTTATTGCGCCATAACAGCTTTCGCCTTAGATTGAAACGACAGGTTTTCAGCAATTTCATCGCTCAATAACGTAACCGCCTTACTTAGAGCCTGCGCTAACCCAGAATAATTCCGCGGGGTAATTGCCTGATGAATTTCAGATCTTTTCGTCAATAGCATTTTCTTAGTTTTAGAATCAACGATTGTCCATTGTGTCATTAAAAACAGGTCCTTATCCAGCTGGCTCTCCAATTGTATAACATTAATAATTATTTGATAATCCAATGGAATAGAAAAATTACAAGGAAACATCTGGAATTCGGCTTGCGGAAATACCATAGCCAGGCGCTCTAAGATCAAACGCGCCAACCCTGAATCTAAAGCCTCCCCCCAACGGTCAAATTGAGCAAAGGTAAGCATTCCATCCTTATCCCTGGTGACGATTTGCGGCCTATTTTGATATTCCGGTATTTCCACCGGGCCAATTCCGATAATTACCTGCGGCGCAATATCTTTATTTTCAACCTTATCCTGGTTAACAGTTAAATGCAACGTATAATATTTCGGTGCCGGGCTGCTAGGAACAGACAAACATCCACCGCAAATAAAAATAATTAACATAAGCAAAATAGCATATAAAAATCCGGATTGCTTCATATTATTCTCCTTTGGTAATTGACTTTCCTTTTAAAAGCGCTTCCGGATGCAGCTCAAGGTATTCAACCAGTAAACCAAAAGAACGCGCCGATTGGGTTATTTCCCTAAGCGTTTTATCCAAATCCGCGATCCCTTCTGAATTTACCAAATGGTTTATTCCGGTAACCGCTTGCGCCAAATTAGTAGTAATTTCTTTAATCGGAATTTCATTCATAATTTCAAATATATCCGGCGAGATCGGAAGCGCGGGTATCTGTGGATAATCTTTTACAATATTATATAGCTTTTTTTGATCAAGGGGATAAAAATCAAAACCCAGCATCAATTGCCCGGTAATAAAATTCTGTACCTCCAGTTTGGCCCGTAACCCTTGCCGGATAAACTGTTCATAGTCCGGATAACCGAATTTGTCCGGGACACCTTTAACCCGCGCCAATTCTACATCAATTACTACCGGAATCAACACGCTTTTAGTTTCTTCATCATAAGTCAAATCAATACTGCTGACATTACCGATTTTTACCCCTCTAAAGTTGACTGGTGCCCCGACCGCCAAACCTTTAACCGAACCATCGAAAAATATAATATATTTATCCGATTGCTTAAAAAGAGCTCCTGACCCAAAGACTATTAACGCTACCACCAGCAGCGCTATTGCCCCCACTACAAATACGCCTACTTTAGTTTTATTCACCTTTCTCATCATGATCTGCGCTCCTTATGTAAAAACTCAACACCGGAGGACTCTCCGCTGCTCCACGGACACTGGCGCGATACATATTAGCGCCAAATGCAATAAACACCGGATGCCTTATTTGCCGCCCCTGGTCAAGAACTGAATCACCCTGGAATCTTTGGAATTAGCCAGCAATTCTTTGGGATTACCGATAGTAATCATACTTTTACTTTCCGTATCCAAAAAAGCCGCTTTATCCCCTACAGCAAAAATGCTGGCCAGTTCATGGCTCACCACTACAATTGTAGCGCCCAAAACATCTCTTAACTGTAAAATTAAATCATCCAGCATCCGCGAGTTTATCGGATCCAGCCCTGCCGAAGGCTCATCGAAAAAAATAATCTCAGGATCTAAAGCAATCGCTCTGGCCAAAGCCGCCCTTTTACGCATGCCGCCGCTGATATGCTCCGGGTAAAGATCAGCATAACCGGAAAGGCCCACTAAAGCCAGTTTCAGCTCTACCACTTCCCGAATCTGACTAGCTGATAAATTAGAATACAGCTGCAGCGGAAGCGCAACATTTTCCCCCAAAGTAAAAGAACTCCATAAAGCACCACCCTGGTACAAAACTCCAAACTTGCGCATAATTTTCTGCTGGGCTAATTCATCCTGAATCCAAAAATTTACTCCGTTATATAATACTTCCCCTTCTTGCGGCTCTTTAAGTCCGATCAAAGTTTTAAGTAAAGTACTTTTCCCGCAACCGCTTTGCCCCATCACAATAAAAATCTCGCCTCTTTTCACACTAAAGCTAAGCTTACGCAATACGGCATAATCATCATAGCTTAAATCAAGATTCTTAACCTCAATAACCGGCATTAAATATTCATTCATTAATTTACACTCCTAAAACATGGCACACAAAGGTAATAATCGCAGTAGCAATCACAATACTCATAATCGCGCTAACCACCGCGGCCGTAGTTGCCTCCCCAACAGCTGCGGCACTTCTGCGGCAACGCATCCCCTGGAAACACCCGGCAATCGCGATAATAATACCAAAAACGAAACTGTGGATAAGCCCTACCCAGAGGTTACTTAAAGTTACTGAGGACTGGGTATGCTGCCAATATTCTACCGGATTAAGCCCTAATAAACTTATACTAATAATAAAACCACCCAAGATGCCCATCAAGTCAGCATAAAGAGTTAATAGCGGCATCATGATCACTAATGCCAGAATACGCGGAACCACTAAAAATTCAACAGGAGAAACACCCAAAGTTTTCAAAGCGTCGATTTCCTCATTAGTCTGCATCAAACCTAACTCGGCGGCAAAAGAAGCTCCGGTGCGGCCAGCCATTAGAATTGAGGCCATCATCGCCCCCATTACCCGGACCATTCCAATACCAACAATATTAGCAATATAAATCTGCGCTCCAAACAGCTTAAGCTGAGTGGCTCCAACAAAAGCAAGGATTACACCTACTAACACACTGATCAAAGAAACCAAAAATAAAGCATCTGCGCCGCAACGCTGCAGAATAACCATAAATTCATCCCAACGGAAATACACTTTCCCCCTAATTAAACGCAGGCAAGAAACTGTAATCTCACCTAAAAAATTAAGTAAAGACAGGACATTCCCGATAAATTTTAAAACTACATCCGCCACTCTGACAAAAAACTGTTCCTTATCTGCCTGATTTACAGGAAATTTTTCACTGGATTTTAAAGCCCGGGAAAGCAACTTCTGCACTCCTAATGGCAGCCCCTGCAAATCAACCGGGATATTTCCATGCTCACATTCTCTAATTAAATGGAATAAAAAAGCTACCAGTCCGCTATCCCAATCACCCATCTGCCGCGTATCGAAAATAAGCTGCTTGACATCTTTAGACCGGATAATTTGAGCGGTAATTTCATCTATTCCGGAAATTCCCGCGGCAATCGTCCAAATGCCGGTTAGCCGGACAGAAATAATTCCCCGGGAAGAATAATCTAAATAAGCTTTTTGCGTAGTCATTATAATATTTTTTAATTAATAAAACAGCTGCCCATATGTTTATTTTAAAAATTTAATTTTGAATAAGTAAATTAAAATATAAAAAGTGAATCTGAAAAAGAATTCACGGCTTAACTTTGCCTATTTTCATAATACTATCTCTTATCTATAATAAAATACTGTGCATTAATCCACCAGCACTTTCTCTAATTTTTCCGGCTTTTCTTCCTGATACGCCCTATCTTGAAGAGTAATTGTTTCGGCTATCAAATTTCCGCTCCCGCCATAACAATCAACACTAATAGTATCTCCGGGATGAATATCAGATAGTGAGGATATCCCGGAATAAGTAGTGGCTTTCTTTACAGTTACATAATACAGACGGCCGTCTTCATCAACATCCCGCACCGATAAAGACCAGGCGGCAGGATTCACGCTCACCACCACCCCCGCAACATTCCCTCCCATCTCTATCTGCGCCATCGTTTCATCGGCTTTCATTTCATGCATTGCGTCAGTTTCAGCAGCCTGCTCATCCGAAGAATCCGCTTGCACAGGTGATAAATTAAAAATCAATAAACAGGCAGAAAATAATATTAAAAATACCATTGTACCCCCTTTTTATATAACGGACAATTTTTAAGTATACCCGCCACAACTTTAAAACTAGCAAATATAATCAATACCTTCTTCCATCTGCCTCTAAAAATATCCGATTCTTTCGGTGATTTTAGTTTACTTCCCCGGACTTTTTCTTTAAAACTTCCAACTCTTTTTTAAGCTCGATAATCCGTTCCTCCCTGCCAATACTTGCCTTATAAAAGATCTCCAGCTCTCTTGTATATTTAGCGTTCTCTTCTTCCACTTTTTTACGTTCAGTGATATCGCGGATAATCGCCTGATAAAACCTTTTGCCTTCAATATCAATAGCGCGCAGGCTGATTTCCACGGGAAAAGTCTGCCCGTCTTTTCGCTGATGCACAGTTTCATAAAGAGCTTTACCTTCTATCTGGGCGGGCTTCACTTGCCTGGAAAAATCCTCCCGCACCTGTTGCGCGCGCAACTGTGGAGCATGCATACCAATCAATTCTTCCTGCGTATATCCATAAAAATCGCTCACCCGCTCATTAACCTCCAGAAAACAAAAATTCTCATCAAGCAGGATAATAAAATCATTGGCGTATTTAGTCAGATAGCTTAAACGAACCGCATAATCCCTCACCCGCTCCTCCGCAATCTTACGTTCAGTAATATCGCGGATTATACCTACGATAAATTTGTTCATTTTTTTATCTACATACAACGCCTTCTTGGTAACAATCACTTTTTTAGCTCCGAAAGCATCGGTAATAACTTCTTCACTTATATTTTCTTTGCCTGTCTTAAGCAGCTCTTCATCTTTTGCCCAAAATACATCAACCTGTTCCTTAGGGAAAAACTCATAATCCGTCTTACCAATTATCTCTTCACGCGAACGCCCGATAAGAGCGCATTCAGCATCATTCACCAAAACCAGCCTATGCTGGCTGTCTTTCACAAAAACCGGATCTCCGATAGTATTAATTATACTATCAAGATAATCTTTCGATTCTTTTAGGAACTCGTCAGTTTTTTTACGTTCAGTAATATCTTCGACAAGCTCAATAAAACCTGAATAAGCGCCATTTTTATCATGGATAGGCACGGACCGGATAAGGACATAAACAAAACTGCCGTCATCCCTGATTCCTCTTGTTTCCACTTCTGGCGCGGGTAACCCCTTCATAACGATCGCCCCCGGACAATGCGCACAAACGCTTTGCCGTTTCTCGTATGCGCGGAAACATTCTTTATTTTCAAAATCACGCGGATCTTTTTTAAATAAACGGGCGTGGTATTTGTTAACTTTTATAATTTTATAATTAGTGTCTATAATTGAAACACCCATATTAATATTATCGAAAAGAGCCATAAACCGCTCCTCGCTCTCCTGCAATGCGTCCTCAAACCGCTTACGCTCAGTAACATCATCATATACAGCGACTATTTCACCTGAAGGTATTTTGTAAACATAGTTTTCTACCCATTGAGCCATACGTTCATCCTGATAGAAAGATACCGGGTAACGCTGAGGTTGGCCGGTTTTCCACACCTGGCAAAACACATCAAACAAACCAAGCTTTTTTACTCCGGGAAAAACTTCCAGCACACTCCTACCTACCGCTTGCTCGCGCTGAATCTTGCTAATCTGTTCGCCGCTTCTATTTATGTTTATCAAAATAAAATCACTTCCGCCATCCCTTGCCTCATAAATAGCTACGCCGTTACCCATATTATTAAATAATTCCTGAAATTGCATCTTACTGGCATACAAGGCCTCCTCGGTTTTTCTTAGCTTGCCAATCAGCATCTCAAGCTCAGCTACCCGCTCTTGCAGCAGCTTGATCTCCGGGATAAGTTCTTCTTTATTTTTATCATTCTGGGCCATTACTTTACTCCATAAACAAAAACCCAAAGCCTGCATTTTTGCAGTACTTTGGGTTATATTTAGTAAATAGCTGCGCAGGCCATCCTCATTTGGGTGCCGGCTGTTTTATTCTTATTCTCCAAAAGAGACTCCTTTATGGAATACTGGCCTTAATATACTCCTTTAGGAATTGAAGTCAACAAAAATACTCAATAATATAAAATCCGGTTGGCAATCATAAATCCTCCATGTTCGCCAATCAAATACACTGATACCGCACTAAACAGTATCGGCTTTAATTCCAAAACTACTTATTCCGATTTAAAAAGTATGCTTCTACGGCCCAAACCAGTGTCGTGTTTTATTAGAAAAATAAACCAGGCTCAACATTATCGGTACTTCTGTCAGGACCCCTACGACAGTAGCAAGCGCCGCCCCGCTCTTTAATCCAAATAAAGAAATTGCCACGGCTACGGATAGCTCGAAAAAATTACTTGCGCCGATCATTCCCGCGGGAGCAGCAATCGAATGCACTAAGCGCCATTTCCTGCTCCATAGATAACTGATAAAGAAAATGAAATAAGTCTGAATGATTAACGGAACGGCGATTAACAATATATGCAGAGGATTCCCAAGTATAATATTCCCTTGAAAAGCAAAAAGAATAATTAAAGTCAAAAGCAGCCCTATAATCGTTACCGGTTTAAGCATTTTTAAAAACACATTTTCAAACCACTCCGCGCCTTTTAGTTTCAGTAAATATACTCTGGAGATATATCCAGCTGTAAGCGGAATAACGACAAAAAAGATCGTGGAATAAATTAAAGTGCCGTAGGGGACAATAATTTGATTTACGCCTAACAGAAATTTAACAATCGGCACAAAAGCAACTAATATTACCAAATCATTTATGGCTACCTGCACTAAAGTATAGGCGGGATCTCCTTTGGCCAAATAACTCCAAACAAAAACCATGGCGGTGCAAGGCGCAGCTCCTAAGAGTATCGCTCCGGCAACATATTCTTTGGCTAAAACAGGGCTGATAAAAGCAGCAAATACATACTTCAAAAATAGTGCCGCAAATATCGCCATCGTAAATGGCTTAATCAACCAATTTACGGCTAATGTTACTGCTAATCCTTTTGGTTTTTTCCCCGCCCTTACAATGCTGGAAAAATCAATCTGCACCATCATCGGATAAATCATCAGCCAGATAAGTATGGCAACCGGAATATTCACCTGCGACACTTCCAACCTGCTTAAAAAACTCACTCCCGCGGGGAATATTTTACCGATAATTATACCAGCGATAATGCAAAAAATAACCCAAAGGGAAAGGTATCTCTCGAAAAATGGAAGTTTTACAACACTATAAGTTTTAGTCAACAGTCCCCTCTTTTTTCAAAACAATTTTAAAATATAAATTCCGGCATAGTATAACCCCACTACAATAAACACAACCCCGGTAATCTTGCGAGTGCAATATTCAAGCCGCGTGATTCTATGAAACCAATGACTCAAAGATGTCGCGCCCAAGGCAATGGCGACAGCAAATACAAGAACCGGCAATCCCGTGCCAATCCCATAAATAAATGGCAAAACAATGCCGCTTTTACTATTAATCGCCAAAGGAATAAGGCTCCCGAAGTATAACGCAGCAGAAATAGGGCAAAACGCCAAGGCAAAAATAAAACCAAGTAAAAAAGCACCACCAGCCCCAGACTCTGCAAGCTTATTATGATACTTTTGTGATAACGACAGCCCCGGCAAACGGATAGTAATTATTTCTAATAAAATAAGCCCAGTAATAATTAAAAACGGGCCGAGGGCCTTACCCATGTATTTCTGTAAAAACTGGGCAACCTGGGGAACACTTAAAAGAGAACTAATGATAATCCATCCCAGAATCACATAAGACACCATCCTGCCTAGCGTGTACGCCAATCCTGAAATAAACACAAGCGCCGGATGCGTTATCTTCTTGGATAAAAAAGAAATAGCGGCCACATTACTGGCCAAAGGACACGGACTAATGGATGTTAGTATCCCCAGCCACAAGGCTGACGCAAAAACTATAAACATCTCTGTCATTTAGTTTCCTTTAATAAATCGGCAACCCCGCTCTTTACATAATCAATGAATCCCTGTTTATTGCCGACACGCTCCCAAATCTTATCCATATTCTTCCACTTAATTTCTTTACCTTCTTTGACTAAACTTAAAACAAGCGACTTAGTATATAGCTGATAATCTTTCATGTAGTGTTCATTGCCATTTTCTTCCACATTAACCGTTTTAAACACGAGCCTGTCAGAAGAAAGCTCGCCTTTAAAATTATTCGCTATCGCTTCCCGGGAATATTGCTCTAACTTATGGCAAGTAGAACAACGCATTGAACCATAAAAATAATATGCAATCACCTGCGTAGTTTTCGTATCCCCTGCCGCTTGGGCAAATACTAAAACAAGCATACTACTGCTTAGCGCAAAAACTGTCAAAAGCGAAAAAAATGTTTTCTTCAATTTTCCCTTAAGATATAATCCTCTGCAAAAAATTAAACAGATAGCCTGTAAAAATAATCGCTGCTGCCGTAACCATGAAAAACACAGCGATTAATTTTAACTTCATCGCTCTGCGTAACATAATCGCCTCCGGCAGGCTTAAAGCAGAAACCGCCATCATAAAAGCTAATGCCGTCCCTAAAGGAAACCCCTTTTGAAATAAAACTATTGCCACCGGCAGTATCGCCGCGCAACTGCCGTATAAAGGAACACCTAAAAGAACAGCCAGCGGAACAGAGAAAAACCCTGCTTTGCCGGCTATCCCCTGCACAGCATTCTGAGGGACAAAATTATGTATTAAAGCCCCTATGCCAACACCCACCAATATCCAAATCCAAAGCTTCTTGATAATCAGAAAGGCCTCATTTATGCCAAAAAATAACCTGCTTTTAAAACCGTGGTAAAGTTTACCTTTATTAAAAACGCCTGCGTCCGGTTTCATAATATCCTTAACCAGCAATGTTTCCAAATGCATCCTTCCCAGAAGAAGGCCAGCAATAACACCGATAAACACACCGCTAATAATATAAACCAGCGTAATCTTCCAACCGAAGAATCCAAACATCAATACTACCAAATATTCGTTAATGATGGGAGAGGTAATCAAAAAAGAAAATGCAATACTCAGGGGTATTCCTGCCTCTAAAAAACTAAAAAAAATGGGAATCGAAGAACAGGAACAAAAAGGAGTAGCTGCGCCGAAAACAGCAGCGCAAAAATTCCCCACTACCCCTCTTTTATCCAGCCATTCCTTAATCTTCTGCCGGGGAATAAATGTTCTAAAAAAACCAATAAAGGCAATCATCATAAAAAGCAGCAATACAATCTTTATGGAATCATAAAGAAAAAAATTAAGCATACCCGCCATCCTTGATGTGCCGGGCAACCCTAAAACCCCATAAACCAACCAATCAATTATTAACTGCAGCATGTTTTATCTTTTCCCTCAGCCGGTTTACAACAACAAGGCTTTGATTTTGCTTCTGATTCTATTTTTTTATCAATTTTATCAAATAGTTGTGTAAAAAATTTTCTGATCCTTGCGCCCACTGGCAACTTATTCTTCTGCTTCATTTTAACTTCCTCCCTTTTATTATTTTACAACACCCGCCTTCGATTTTAATCACTTTGATATTAACTAAGCCATCGGCAATTTTCTTTCTGGCGGAAGCCACAATCCTTGAGAATGTCGGGCGGGATACATGCATCAGGGTAGCTGCCGCGACTTGTTTTAACCCCTCTAAATCCGCCAGACGGATAGCTTCAAATTCATCCAAGCTAATAAGAACCCCTTGAAGCTTGCTTAACGGTTTACAGCGCGGTTTAAAACACCTCTGCCCCGGAGCACATTTTACCCACCTGGTCTTCTTTGGCCGCATATCCACCCCATTACCATTATGAACATATGTTCATAATAAGCTTACCATACCCTGCCTATCTGTCAAGAAAAAAGCGCTGCTATTTTCTCAAAATTTACAGAAAATAACAGCGCTATATGGGAAATTTAGCTGCTTAAATTCTAAACAAATGGCTATGTTGCACCGGCTGGACAACAGGCAGCTCGATGGTAAAAGTAGCCCCTTTACCTTCAATACTTTCTACATCAATCTTACCGTTATGCCTGGCGATTATTTCATACGCCGTAGCCAATCCTAACCCGATTCCCCCACCTGCCCCTTTTGTGCTGAAAAACGGTTCGCCCAACCGCTTGAGGTTATCGCGGCTAATCCCGCTGCCGGTATCCGAAAAAACAATTTTAACCATCCCGCTTTCCTTTATATAATTAGTCTTAATGATAAATTTTCCTTCTTTAGTTACCGCATCAAATGAGTTAAGAATAAATGTTACAAAAACTTCTTCCAACTCACTGCCGCTTGCTACAACCAGCGGGACATCCGCGGCCAAAAACTTTTCAATCACCATCTTAGAATACCGCACAATAGGATTAGTTAAGTCCAGGGCATCTTCAAGTGTTTTATGTATATCCGTAGGCTCGAATGCCCGCGGAGATTCTTGTGAAAATTTACCTAATCGATTTACCAAATCTGCGCTTCGGTTATGCAATTTTTCGATGGCATTCACCATCTCACGTTTATCTGTTTCAGCAATTGCAGGGTCCAATAATAGCTTGGAATACCCTTTAGCGCTTACAATATTATTTAACACGTCATGAGCGGTACGTCCGACAAGATATCCGGTGGCAATAATTTTATGCGCGTTACGTAAAGCTTCTTCCTGCCTTTTTCTTTGCAAAGACCTTATAACCGAAGAAGAATAAGCGCTAAAATACCCGAACGCGAACAAAAACGAGGTATTACCGATGAGCAAACTGATTATCTGCGGTAATGGCATTTTATAACCATAATTGGAGATAAACGGCAAAAACCCGAAATATTCAAGAGCCACAATTGAGGAAAAGAAAAAGGAGGATGCCACTACGGCAAAGAAAACCGCCCGGGTGGTGGAAGCCACCCCCGCCCAAAGAATCACCGCATAATACGCGATACTTACAATCGGCGCTTCTACCCCGCCCATATAATATAAAATCCAGGAAATGGCAATAATATCAGTAGCCATTTGATAATACTGAAACCTGTAGATATTAACCCGCCTTATGATAAAAAGATACGGTTGATTAACAATCGCTTCTATAAGCATCAACCCTATAAAAACATTATTCAGATAAGAATAACCGCCAAAAGTTTTCATCAACAAAAGAAAAAGGAAAAGCAGCAGGAAACTTAAAAAACGTATTTTTCCGGCTAACCTGTATTTCTCAAGGAGTTCTTTTGTATCAGAATTTGTATATTTCATTTACGCTGTAATACCTCTTCAATCTTGGCAATCAGCTCATCCTTTTCCATCGGCTTAGCCAGAAAATCTACGACCCCTAACTTATGCATTATCTGCCGGTCTTTATCCGTGTCCAATCCCGAAAGCGTAACAATAGGGATATTTCCCGCTGCAGAATCATTCTTTAAAAGCTTGCACACCTCCACCCCATCCATCTTAGGCATAAGGATATCCAGCAATATAATATCCGGAAGAAATAACTTTACCTCAGAGACGATATCTGCAGCATCCAACATTGTCCTGACCTCATATCTGCCGGTCTTCTCCAGGTTAATCTTAGTAATCTTAAGAAAATCCTCCTCATCATCCACGATCATTACTTTTTTCTTTTCCATATTAACTCCTCATTTCATCGGATATTTTAAAGATGACAGTAAATTTCGTGCCTTGCCCGCTTTTACTTTCTACGTTAATTAAACTTTTATGCATCTCAATTATACTCTTAACTACCCAAAGGCCTAATCCGGTCCCCTCCATCCGTTTCTTGGTGGTAAAAAACGGGTCGAATATTTTATTAAGATTATCTTCCTTTATCCCTTCGCCGGTATCTTCAACTTCTACAATTACCGCATTCTCCCCTAATTTAAAAATATCGTTTCCCCGGTTGCCGATTTTATCTTTCGGCGTTTTTAACTCTGTCAAATAACTCCGGACATAAAGCTTGCCGCCTTTAGGCATAGCATCGGCTGCATTATTAAATAAATTAATAAACACCTGTTCTATTTTGTCTCTATCTACTAAAAGTTTAGGCAAACTTTCTGCCAACTGGTAAATTATTTCTACAGAATTAAACTTGAGCTTATCCTGCACCATACCGATAGAGCTTTCAATGACAGCATTAATATCCTGCTCTTGCGCTTTTAGCTCTTCCGCCCTGGAAAAACTAAGAAGTGTACGCACAATCTTATCCGCCCTTTTTGCGCTGTTCTTCATCATCTCAAGCATCTGATGATTATCTTTTTGCTCCGGCGGCAGCTCTTCTTCAAGATAATTTATACACTGCAATATAATCCCCAGAGGATTTTTTACCTCATGCGCAACGCCGCTGGCCATCCTGCCTACCGCTTCCATCTTCTCAGCATGAATAAGCTGCGCTTGAACTTCTTTTAACCTTTTCAAACTGTTTCCAAGCTCTTCTTTTATCTTTCTATTATCTTCAACCGCATTCTTTATCGCCTGGCGAAGATTTATTTTATCCTGCAAAACCCGACCCAGCTTTTTCCGTGTTTTCTTGCACCCAGGAATATTCTTCCTGGAACCCCTTCTAGAAGTTTTTGTCTTTTTTAAGCTCTTTACCATTTTGGAATTCCGTAAAATTTCATGCTAAATTTACATATTTGTTAATAATTATATAGCTCTTAGTATATTGGCGCAAGAATTATCTAACGCCTAATAAATCCGGCCGAAGAATATACAACTGTTGGCAAGTTTAACAAGCAGCCCCA
Organism: Candidatus Omnitrophota bacterium; assembly: GCA_028712375.1. Taxonomy (GTDB): domain Bacteria; phylum Omnitrophota; class Gorgyraeia; order Gygaellales; family Profunditerraquicolaceae; genus UBA6249. Next base: position 9,193 of record JAQTQG010000001.1, on the reverse strand, counting down.
GCACAAATCCTTTTACTTATAACATCCACCCTTGCTAAATAAAGTCTTTTAATGCGCCGCCGATATCAATATGCTCAATATCAGCCTCCACTAAAGCAGGCTGCCCATCCAGCCCCTTCTTTTCTCCATAAGATGGCTGAACAGCGCGATAAATTATGCCCACTGGAATCCTCTGGCCCCATTCAGCAGCCTTGCGATAAGCGGCAATTTTATCCTGCGGATCATACCCGGTTTCATCGGTAATTTTATAGATTCTTTCTTTATACCAGGAATAAGTATTCTTTTTATTAAAAGTAACGCACGGCTGCAATACATCAATTAATGAAAATCCCCTGTACTTAACCGCCTCAACAATTAACCCGGCAAGATTTTCGGAATCAGCAGAGAACCCGCGGGCGACAAAACCGCACCCGGCAGCAATAGCCATTTCCAAAGGATGAATCGGCTCAAGAATTACTCCCTCAGGCTGCACTTTAGTGGCATATCCTGAATCAGTAGTCGGAGAAGCCTGGCCTTTAGTTAAACCGTAAATTTGATTATTATGGACAATCACCGTAATATCCGCATTTCTCCTGATATTATGGATAAAATGATTGCCTCCCTCGCCATAACAATCACCGTCGCCGGTAGTAACAATCACGGTTAAATCCGGATTGACTATTTTGGCAGCCGCAGCAACCGGAAGCGCCCTGCCGTGAAGCCCGTTAAAACAGTTGGCTTTTATATAATGCGGCAACTTAGCCGCCTGGCCGATTCCAGAAACCAATAGAATATCCTTTGGGCTTTTCTCCAGCACAGCTAAAGCTTTTTTAACGGCATTAAGAATACCGAAATCGCCGCATCCCGGGCACCAGGCTATCTGATCATTACTTTTAAAATCATCAGGGTTCATTTATCCTGCCTTTTCCTTCACTTGGCCTCTAAGATAATCCAAATTAAAAGGCCGCCCATCAAAACGCAGTATCGAGCCGTTTACTTTAATCCCACTCTCCCTCCAGATTAACCTGGCAAGCTGCCCGGCAGCGTTATTCTCCACGGTAAAGATATTTTTCTTGCCGGCTAACAATTGAGTTGTTTGTAAAGCGGGAAACGGCCAGAGTTGAGAAAAATGCACAAAACCTGTTTTTACCGGCCCGCTTAATTCACACATCTCTTTAATTACTCCGTAAGTTGAACCGAAACCTACCAGAATTAAATCTGCATCAGCCAAATTATATATGCTTGGGCTTTCTATTTCCTGAGATAGGTTGAACATTTTCTTAAAAAATCTTTTTTCAACCATATTTATGCGCATTTGAGCATCTTCAGTAATATGCCCTTCTTCATTATGCTCATCACTATCAGCGTAAATCACATCATCAATCCAGGAAGGGACCGCACGGGGAGAAACTCCGAATTTTGTTAACTGATATCTCTTATAATTATTCACATTTTTTGAATCTTCTTTTGGTAATATGAACCTTTGAATTTTAACCTTATCTAAATCAAAAGGCGCAACATCCCGATAGGAATCCGCCAAGTGCTGATCGGACATAATTAAAACGGGTATTTGATACTTCTCCGCTAAGTTAAAAGCTTTTTGTGTTAAATAAAACGCCTCTTCAATAGTGCCCGGCGCATATACTACTCTGGCAAACTCACCGTGTCCGGCCGAAATCAAAAAGTCCAAATCCGCCTGTTCTGTCCTGGTGGGAAACCCCGTGGCCGGAGCCGGACGCCCAACGCAAGCTACTACCACCGGAGTCTCCGTCATCCCGGCAAGGCTTAAACCTTCAACCATCAGCGCGAATCCTCCGCCCGAGGATGCAGTCATGGAGCGGGCTCCGGCAAAAGAAGCCCCGATTGCCATGTTGATCGCGGCAATTTCATCTTCGGCCTGTTCAACCACAACATTAAAAGCTTTAGAATAATGCGCGATGGTATCCATAATCGTGGTAGAAGGCGACATCGGGTAAGCGGTGTAGAATTTACAACCTGCCTTTAAAGCCCCCAAGGCAATAGCATCATTGCCATTTAATAAAAGCCGATTACCGGAATTAACGGAAGGGCTTAAAGTGAATCTTTCGTTCTTAAAATTACTCCTGGCAAAATCATACCCGGCTTTAGCAGCCAGAGTATTCTGAAAAATAACCTCTTCTTTTTTATCCTGAAAAGCGCTTTTAATCACCCGCTCCAGATGCATGAAATCTATTTGGGTGATACCTGAAATAACTCCGCAGGCAACGGTATTAATAAAAATATCATTTCCTCCTGAATTAATCGCTAATTCATAAAAAGGAACATTAAAAAAACCAGCATCATCCCGGGTTAATTCAAACTGTTTTTTATCAAGGATTAAGGTTCCGTTTTCATTTAAAGCGGGCTTGTGCAAAGCTACCGATTCTTTATCTAAAGCGATAATCATATCCGGTTTTTCCCGCAAGGAGAAAACCGGATTATTGGAGACCCGGAGTTGAAAAAAATTATTCCCCCCGCGCACCCGGGACATATAGTCCTGGTTGGCGAAAAGATGATACCCGGATTGCTTAAAAACCTGGCCCAAGACTAAGCCAATCGTCTGCATCCCCTGGCCGGCTTGCCCGGAGATTCTAATGGTTAATTCATCAATCATTTTCTAATCTTAACTAAAACTATCTTTTGCAATTTTGGCCTGTTTTATTGCATATCTCTTCGATTATCTTAATCGCTTCTCCCATATCAAACGGCTTATAAAGACAAGTATATGCGCCTTTTTCGATTGTCTGCCTTACTAATTCATCCATCTCCTGCCGGTAAGCGGTCATTATCACCACTACTGCTGCAGGGTTTACCTTGCGAATCTCCAGATATGTCTCCAGGCCGTTTAAAGCCGGAAGCTTCATATCAATAAAGAATATATCGCGGGATCTATCTTTGGCTAAATCAACCGCCTCCTCCCCGGTAAGGCAGGTAATAGTGCTATAACCTTTTTGCTCTAAACAGCTTTTCATTGTTTTTCCCATATTCGGATCATCATCAGCAATAACTAATAAAGCACCGTTCTTGGATTTTTCAATCATATTTACAATAGTATCAATATCAAAAGGTTTCTTAATCGCCGCATAAGCCCCGTCTTTTATCGCATCTTTAATTAAATCCTCGATAGAAAAAGCAGTCATAAAAATCACAACCGCGGAAGGGCGGATTTGCCTTATCTCTTTATACGCTTCCAAGCCGCTCATTACCGGCATCTTGACATCCATCAAGATTACATCAAACAGCCTTTCTTTAACCAATTCCAGGGCGCGCTGCCCATTCTCCGCAGTTGTAGTTGCATAACCTTTTCTTTTTAAAATCTTAGCTAGAGTATTGCAAAAATTAACATCATCATCTACAATTAAGACACTTGTCTTCTCCGGCATAGCAGGCTCCTTTTTTAACAACTTTCAATCTATATCACTTACTAAGCACCGCGGGCTATTTTACATGTTTTTCAACTGCTTTAATCAACTCTTCCAATTCAATGGGTTTACGAAGAAACTCATCAATCATCCCTTCCAGCTGGGCTTCCATAAGCAGCCGCCTCTCTTCTTCCGGGCCAAATCCGGTAAACAACATTACCTTGATACCGGGCCTTACCTTTTTAATCTCCCTGAATATTTCAACACCGTTTTTATCGCCTTTTAACAGTAGATCCATAAGTACAAGGCCAAACTCGGTTTCTGTAACCAGCTTAACCGCCTCCTGAGAGCTTACTGCAGTAAAAACCTGATAACCTTTAGCGTCAAGGATCTTTTTTAATGTTTTACATTGGTTTAAATCATCATCTACGATTAACAGCTTTGTTCCTTCAGACATCTTTCACCTCATTGGCAATTTCACTGTAAATATACTCCCTTTACCTACCTGGCTCTCTACCTCCAGCTTACCTCCATGGCCTTCCACTAACGAAGTAACCACGGAAAGGCCAAGCCCTGTACCTTTAATTTTGGTAGAAAAAAGCGGCTCGAATATCTTATGCAAATTTTCTTTTGGAATGCCTCCGCCATTATCTTTAAAAGCAACAGCAATTGCTCCATCGGGCATTACGGATGATGAAACAATCAATACCCCTCCCTTGGCCATCGCCTGCACGGCATTTGTGGCTAAATTATAAAATACCTGTTGCATCTGCAAAGCATCCACTTGCACCAAAGACAAATTTTCACCCAATTCCATAACTATTTTTACATCAACCGGAACCCTTATCCTGTTTAACGTTTCTTTAATAATTAAATTTATATCTTCCGGTTTTAAAATCGGCTGCTTAATCCGGCTGAACTCCAAAAGGTCACTGATTACCTTATCCGAATTTGCTATTTCACTGGAAATAATCTCAAGATTTTCTTTAATATCATCGTTATTATCCCCCACCTTCAACATATTCAGATAATATATGGCATTCTTCATAACCCCTAAAGGATTCCTAAGTTCATGCGCCACACTTGAAGCCAACTGGCCGACAATTGCCATTTTCTCAGAACGCACAATCCTATCTTGTGCCTCCCGTAATTCTCTGGTTCTTTCTTTAACTTTATCTTCTAATCCAGCGTAAGCGCTAATCAATTCCTCCCTCAGGATATCCTGTTGAATAACAAAAGAGGCGGTAGTACTAAGGCTGTCAAGCATTGCATCTTCATCAGACGATATTGGATGTTTGGCAAAGAGCGCTAATACACCCATTGTTTCTCCTCCGGAAACTTTAAGCTGGTAACCAACAAAAGAGACCAATCCCAATTCACGGGCCCACTCATGATTATGCACCTGGGGATCATTTACCACATTATTAGTCAGAAACTTATGTTCTTTATTCGAAGCGATGAGCCCAATCTTATAGCAGCCAAATGGAACCCGGGCGTGGCCTTTACCGTCTATATGAACATACCTGCCGGAGCTCGCCAGCAAATGTAAACATTTATCCCGATAAATACAGACATGCGGGCCTTGCGTATCCTGGGCGTGAACACAACCTTTCTGACACAAATCCCCTTTTCGGATCAGCCATATCCGGCAGAAATCCGCATCAAAAATCCGCACGATGTTATCGGTTATAATTTTAAGTTTATTTTCAAGCGGATCCGGAACAAGCAGCTGCTGCTGTAAAATTGTGATATCCTGCTGGCGATTTAGCCTTATTTCACGCTCTACCTCAATTTTTTTACGCCGGGCAACCTCTTCAGACAGATCATTCCGCGATACCGTTACTTTCGATAAGTCTGTGGACATTTTATTAACAGCAGATACTAACATCCCCACTTCATCACCGTCCATATTTTTAACAATAATTTTTTGGCCCAACCCGACTTTCCCTCCGGCAATATCCAGGATTTTTTGAATGACTGCGTGGATAGGTTCGACAAACTTTCTGGAAATAACCAAGGCTGCCAGAATACTCAAAATAATCACTATAAAAGGAATAATTAATGCCCAACGTAAAAAAGAGATGGCGGCTTGATTTTTATTCTGCACAGTCGTGGTCATACAAAAAATCCAATTCCACGGCTCATACGTTTTAAAAACACACCACCTGCGCTCGCCAAGGCTGAAATACTCAAGCTCTCCTTCTTTATGCTGCCGCATAAAAGCCAGGGCATTTTCATCAAAAATCCGGTTATTTTTTGTTTTCAAATCCTCCCCCCAAGGAGAATTCTCCGGCACCAAAACAGTTTTACCGCTGGTTTCAATGATAAATGGAAAAGTGGCAGGATCTTTATTGTTCCGGTATTCAATGCGTATTTTATCTTCCACCCTCATTCTGGACTCAGACTCATCCGCATAAACACCTTCAAAATAAAGTTCATCCTGTTCATACGCCAAAAAAGCAAAGCGCTGCACTTCTCCCATAAAAAGCCTTTTATGGAGATCGTGGGTTGCCCGGTTAAAAACCATAAGGCTGAATAATTCAAGCAAAAAGCTTAAAACGATAACAATAATAACAGTTATCAGGGAAAATTTTGTAGCCAGCTTCATACCATAACCGCCCTTCCTAAAGATAAAAACCTATTAATAATTATTCCTTAATTTAATCGCCCATCCATCAATAATATCCTGATAGGTACCATCCTCTTTAATTTTATGCAGTCCCCGGTTAAACATATCCCGCCATTTCTTGCCTTCAGGATGCATTTTAGAAAAAACCACATAAAGATTAACATGCGCTGCTTTTCCCACCGGTTTGATCTTCCCCTGGATACCCATTTTGGGAATAAGATAATCCGCAATCTTATCAAACAAAATTACAAAATCCAACCTCCCGGAGAGTAATTTTTTAATAATAATCATATCCGCCTTTGAATATTCTTTCACCATCAGAGTATCCAAATCAATAGCATCTCCGTACCCATAACCTTGAGTAAGCCCTATTTTCTTACCTGCGACATCGGCAATACTATGTATGGTGCCGGAATAACTTGACAAAGCATAGAAAAAACTATCCGCGGCGAAAAGATTACCATCAGGCCAAAGATAAGCATCTTCAATCTCGCGTGTCCGGGGAGCATCAAAACAACCCACCGCTAAACCCTCCTTAACCATCGCCATCCCACGGTCGTAATTCATCACTTTGAATTCAACCGTAGTATTTTCCGCGGCAAATGCCGCCCGGACAATATCCACGGCAATCCCCCGCGGGCCATCCTCAAACTTTCCGGAATATGGAAACCAATCATCTTCCGCAATAATTTCTACTTTCTGCGCATATCCGGCAGAACAGATAAAAAGAATAAACACAGCCAAAAACCGCATTATCAGGCGAAACCTCATCCTCAACCTCCGCAAATTTTAAGATTATACTTTTACCCACATTTTTAACACCAGCCATGCAGATTTTTCTCGTGAATTAAATACTAAAAACTCTCGACTGAAATAAAGCGTCAATTTAGAACAAATATCATTCAGGATGTTCCTGATGGCTTACTTATTATTACCATAACAAAAAAACCTTCGCCTGAACAGGTGAAGGTTTTTAATTATTTTATGCGGCAATCCTTTTCGACAATCCGGCATCTAATCGTCTATTGCGCATACGCGCTTAGTCCTTTAATAAAATGGTTTTATTTAATATTATTCTACTCTCTTTTCTTCTAATTTCAATTAGATTCATAATTAATAATAACTTAATTAAACTATCCGCTAAAAATTAAAGAAACAAATCGCTTTTATTATTTTTCATCTAACTTTCTTTTTAACATCTCGACCTCTTTTTTAAGCTCAATAATCCTCTCTTCCCGGTCAAGGCTGGCTTTATAAAAAACCTCTAATTCCTGCAGGCGTTTTTGCGCTTCTTCTTCCAGTTTTTTATGCGTAGTAATATCTTTGGCAATATGCACAGCTCCTAAAAAATCTCCTCCGCTTTTGAAAATAGGAGCAACCGTAACCAAAAGCGGAATTCCGACATGCGGGTCATTAACCTCTTGCGTATGGCTCATACCGTCCTTCCTGGTTTTTTCAAAAGGGCAGCCTAGCGGCCAAGGATGGTTTAAATTATGCACTAAATCATAACATTTTCTGCCGATAATATCCTTGGGCTCCATCTTTAACACTTCGGCACAAGCCTTATTCGCCCTGACAATATTCAAGTCTTTATCCTGCACAAATATTAAATCATCTATCGAATCAAATGTATTCTTCCACTCCTGATCCGCCAGCCTGATTGCCTCCTCCATACGCTTGCGTTCGGTGATATCGCGAATGCTGCATTGAATTGCTCCCGTATGGTCAACTTTATACACATTACTAACAAATTCTACATCAATAAACCGGCCATCCTTTGTTTTAAGCCTCAGGTCTTTATCATGAATATACCCCTTATCCTGCAACTCATTAAAAATATCCCTGCTTTTATCGGCATCTATAAAAATATCCATCTCCCAGAATTCTTTACCTAAAAATTCTTCAGAAGAATAACCTAGCATATCGATCAGGAACTTATTCACTTCTTTGATTCTTCCTGAACCTGCGTCAAGAATTAATATCCCATCCCGGGCAATCTCAATCAAGCTATGGAACCGGACTTCAGAATCCTGCAAAGCATCTTCCAGGCGCTTATTTTCGGTAACATCACGCCAAATACTTAAAAACATTTCGCTACCCTTATAATTTATTAAAGATTTTACTACCGATAATATTCTCTCCGAGCCATCCTTGTTTTTAATTATCGTCTCGATACTGGAAACCCCTTTTTCTGCAACCGCCCGGCTTAACCGGCGGACTTCCTTTTGGCTGTCTTCAAGCTTAGAATAAAATAGAGCTCCCCGCTCCTGTTCATTTATCTCTTTCTCCGTATAGCCGGTAATTTCCTGCATACAGGTATTAAATATCACAAAACGGCCACTTTTATCACATAAAGATATACCAATTCCGATATTATCAATTACAGCATGTAAAGCTAAAAGGTCTTCTTCAAACTCTCTCTGTGCTTTTTTACGTTCAGTAATATCATAAACAATGCTCCAGAGCCCCAAAGGATTACCCTGTTTATCTTTAACCAGCCAGGCTTTTAAAACTGCCGGGAATACTGTTCCATCTTTTTTAATACAATCTTTTTCATATTCCATAAAATTGTCTTTTTTATTTACCAGTCCATTAATAAGCTCTTTTTCAATTTTATGCCATTTTTCCGGAGCAAGTTGCTGGCGAGAAAGCTTTGTAACTTCTTCTTTAGAATAATTAAACATGCGCGCATACGCCTGGTTAATATTGATTACGCGGCCTTCCATATCCGTCCTGGCTAATCCATTGCCAGATGGATCATCTAGATCGAAATATCTTTCTTCCATGCTAATACTTTGCACAGTATTGCTTATCTTTCTTAGAAACCCCTTAATTACCTGCGCATGAAAAACAATCTTCTGTAAAACATCTAAAGAAACCGGGTCGGAACTTATACAATCAATTGCATTTTGCACCATCAGCTCAATAGCATATATATCATTTCCAAATTGATGCGTAATTAATTCCTGAATTACCGGATTAAGTAACCCGGAACTTAAAACCGGGCTTTCTTTTGAAGAAACAGTTATTATATTAATATTATTTTTTATATCCTTAGTCCAGGTCAAAATCATCCCGGCTTCCTTAACCGGCATCGCTTCATTATTTTCAAGCCAAAGCTGACAAATAAGGATTATCGCATTTATATTATCGTTAATGCGGCAATAAATAAAACCCCATAGATCTTCAGTAACCACAAGACTTT
>JAQTQG010000011.1 GCA_028712375.1 Candidatus Omnitrophota bacterium | reverse complement strand
AAATCCTCCACCACCTTGGACATCCGGTGTATTTCATCGATAAAAAGAATATCCCCCTGCTCCAGATTAGTCAATATACCGATTAAGTCACCGGCCCGATCAATCGCCGGCCCGCTGGTAGCGGTAATTTTCGCGCCCATCTCATGCGCGATAATGTGGGATAAAGATGTCTTGCCTAACCCCGGAGGCCCGCTCAAAAGCACATGCTCCAACGGTTCATTTCTCTCTTTGGCCGCCTGGATAGAAATCTTTAAATTATCCACAATATCCTTATGGCCGACAAATTCAGCAAACTTTTTCGGCCTTAAGGATATATTCAGAACAACATCCTCTTCGGACTCCTTCGTATCAACAATAATAGGATTATTGGCTTTCAGCAGTGTGTGTCTGGTCTCTTCGCTCATAGGGGATAATATTGTCTTTATTTCTGGATATAATAATATCTTCAAATTCTACATTTTGCCGGGCAACAATCTCTTTCATCTTAGCCAGTTCCAGAATCGCCAAAAAGATCACTACAATCTCCAGCTTACTCTTGGTTTTACTAAATAACCCGGAAAGCTTCACCTCTGTTTCCACTAAAAGCAGATGCAAAATATCATGGACTTTCTGCTCAACCGTATATTGATCTTTAATTACCTCATAAAACACTTCCCGGGGGACATCTTTTAACGCCTGCGAAAAAGCATTAATCAAATCAAAAATACTGGCTTCAAAAGTCACTTCCTGCTTATCAAGAGATTTATTATCAAGCGGTTCTTCGCTTTTAGGGCGCTTAAAAACTTCCTGCTGGCTAGCCTCCCTTTGTTTCAGATTTTCAGCGATTTGCTTAAACTTTTCATACTCCAAGAGCCGCTTGACTAATTCCGCGCGGGGATCCTCTTCTTCTTCCAGGGCGGCCAATTCTTCGGCGGGAAGCAGCATCTTAGATTTTATCTGCATAAGCGTAGCCGCCATTACCAGAAATTCACCTACAATATTTAAATCCAAAAGCTGCATTAAATTAATATACTCCAGATACTGCTGAGTAACTTTGGCAATCGGAATATCATAAATATTAAGATGGTCCTTTTTAACCAAATATAACAAAAGGTCCAACGGTCCTTCAAACATATCCAGGCGGATTTTATAATTCACCCCGCACCTTCTTTCTTATTAATACATTAACCATATAATTTTAATAATTGAATACCTGGAAGCTGCAGGGTTCACCACGCACCTTCTTTTGTATTCAGTATCCTACTTATACTTACCCCTTAAACCTTAATGCTTTAAAAATGATGAATAATTAGAAGGTGCGGGGTTCATATTAAACATTGAGCAACTTCTTCACCTGCGAAATAGTTTTCCCAGCCGCTAGCGATGCTTTTTGCCTGCCGGCGGACAAAATCTCCTGAAGATAATTTTTATCTTTCTGTAAAGCCTGTCTTTTCTCCTGGATCGGGGCTAACAAATCAAGCAGCAAAGCGGCTAATTCTTTTTTACAATCCGTGCAGCCGATCATCGCTTTTGCGCAACGCTCATGGGCATGCTGCTTAGCCTGAGGGAAAAATGCCGCGTAATAAGAAAAAACATTACATTTATCCGGATGCCCGCGATCGGCAACACGAATCCTTTCCGGGTCAGTAAACATCCCTTGAACTTTTTTACGAATAATCTCGGATGTATCGGAAAGAGCGATATAATTATTATAACTCTTGCTCATTTTACGGCCATCCAACCCTAAAAGCCGTGTAGTCTGGGCAAGCAAAGCCTTAGGTTCCGGAAAGCATTCTGTCTTATACAAATGATTAAACTTACGCACAATCTGACGGGTCAACTCTAAATGCGGCAGCTGATCTTCGCCTACCGGGACACTATCCGCCTTATAAAGCAAAATATCGGCGGCCTGCAAAACCGGATACCCTAAAAAAGCATAAGTACTTAAATCGCGGTTATCTATCTGGCGTAGTTGTTCTTTATAAGTAGGGCAGCGTTCAAGCAGCCCCAGCGGAGTAATCAGGGAAAGGATAAAATAAAGCTCAAGGTGTTCAGGGATTTCTGACTGAATGAAGATAACCGACCTTTCCGGGTTGATCCCGCAAGCAAGCCAGTCAATAACATTATCCAAAATGTGGGCTTTAAGATCAGCGGGATTTTCATATTCCGACATCAATGCATGCCAATCCGCAACCATAAAGAAACATTCATATTCATCCTGTAATTTAGCCCAATTAGACAAAGCGCCCACTAAATGTCCAAGATGTAACTTACCTGTAGGGCGCATTCCGCTGAATATTCGCTTTTTAGCCATATTTTAGAACCGTATTCAATTGATTATTTTGTAGAAATATAAATTTTATATCTCTACGCTATATTATTAATAACAATTACAATCTTCTCGCTATTTTCTCTATATCATAGGCTTCGATGATGTCGCCTTCCAGCAATTGATCAAAGCCGCCGATTGCAATACCGCACTCAAATCCTTCACCTACTTCACGCACATCATCCTTAAAACGTTTGAGGCTGGAGATCTTACCTTCAAAAGCAACCGCGCCATTACGCATCACAGTAACCATGCAATTGCGGTTAATCTTGCCTTTGGTCACCATACAACCGGCAATGATTCCGGAATGGGAAAGTTTAAACATTTTCCTGACTTCCGCTCTACCCAAAAATACTTTCTTTAACCTTGGGTCAAGCATCCCCTCAACCGCGGCTTTTATATCATTAGCCAATTCATAAATAATATTATATGTTTTAAGCTCTACTCCCTCTTTTGAGATTAATTCTTTTGCCGGTTCATCGGCAGAAACATTAAATCCCAAGAGCAGCGCGTCAGAAGCTACTGCTAAAATTACATCAGATGCATTAATATTGCCGGCTCCCATATGCATAATATTAATTTTTATCTCTGAAACATTCAACTTATCCAAAGTATCTTTGATCGCTTCCAGGGACCCCTGAACATCCGCTTTAATAATTAAATTTAATTCTTTAATTTTACCTGCGGCAATCTGGGTATGCAATTCTTCCAAATTTACCCTATGGACTTCTTTAACCTGCTGAAGTTTTTCTTTTTCCACGCGCCCCTGAATTAAACTTTTTGCCTGTTTTTCATCTTCAATCACAAAAAACTGCTCTCCCACCTGAGGAATTCCGCTAATCCCTAAAACTTCTACCGGGGTTGCCGGGCCCACCACCGTTACTCCCTGCCCGCGGTCATTAAGCATTGCCCGGATTTTCCCATACAAATTACCTACAATTATATTTTGATTAAGATGCAACGAACCGTTTTGTATAAGCAAAGTCGCTACCGGCCCTCTGCCTTTAGCCATCCTGGCTTCAACTACTACTCCATAAGCCAAGCGGTCAGGATTAGCTTTTAATTCCATAATTTCCGCTTGCAATAAGATCATCTCGAGCAAACTGTCAATTCCTGCGCCGGTCTTAGCCGAAACTGGAACAGTAATCGTCTTTCCTCCCCAATCTTCGGGATTCAATCCGGCTGCAGCTAGTTGTTTTTTAACTGTATCCAAATTTGCCTGCGCTTTATCAATCTTATTAATCGCTACAATAATCGCTACTCCGGCGGCCCGCGCATGGTCAATCGCTTCTTGAGTCTGAGGCATAATTCCGTCATCGGCGGCGACCACTAAGACTACAATATCCGTAATTTTCGCGCCGCGGGCACGCATCGCGGTAAATGCTTCATGGCCGGGCGTATCTAAGAATGTAATTTCCCCTTGCGGAAGGCTTACACGATAAGCACCGATATGTTGCGTAATGCCACCGTGCTCTTTTTCTGTAACTTTCGTTTTACGAATAGCATCCAAAAGAGAAGTTTTACCATGGTCAACATGCCCCATAAAAGTGACAATCGGAGAGCGGCTCTTAAGTTCCCCAAGCTCATCTATTTTTTTATGTTCCTGTAACGCCAGCTCCTCCGCAGTCAAAGCTTTCTTGATAGCAAAATTATACTTCAAACACAATTTATTTAAAACCACTTCATCCAAGGGCTGGTTAATCCCAATCATTACCCCCATCCCCATAAGATGCTTAATAAGAACTGACGACTTCTCCTGCAATTTTACCGCTAAATCTTTAACCGTAATCGGCAATTCCAGCTCAATCTCTTTTCCCGGAGCTGGCTTAACCTCTGCTTTTACTTCCGGCACCACAGCCGGTTTGATCACCGGCTTAATCTCCGCCTCAGCTGCCGGCACCTTAATTTCCGGCTTGTGCGTAGATTTAATCTCCGGTTTTACCTCAGGTTTTACAGCAGGCTTATTTTCGATTTTAACCTTGGTTTCAACCTTCGGTTCAATTTTTATCTCATGCTTAACTTCGGATTTTAAAACAGGCTTAACTTTCTCTTTAGGCTTCTTTACAGCCACCGCTTTGGGTTTAAGCGCTTTAACTGCCGGCTTAGGCTTAAGTGTATCTTGAGCTTTAGTAATCGGCTTTTTAGCTTTCACTTCTACTTTTGTTTTAGGTTTAACTTGCGATTTTTTTACGGCTGTTTTCTCTTTTTTAGTTTTTGGCATATATTCTCTTTCTTGCCCGCCAAGTTTTGTGGCGAGGCTGGTTGCCGGTATTTTTAGCAGACCTTTATATTAAGCCTTCGATAACTTCTTGGCTTCTGCAATAATTTTCTGGGCCTTCTTCTCTCCAATTCCTTTGATTTTTGTCAAACCTTCCGCTTCCAGCTTAATTATATCATCTAGGCTCTTAATACCTGCTTCTTTTAAGCTCTCCGCAATCTTTTCGCCAATCCCCAAAAGATCCCCCAGGGAACCTTCTTTTTTGATTTCCTTTTTGGTTTCTTTTTTTGTATCTGCCTTAGCTATCTTTTTAGATACTTTTTTAGTTTCTTTTTTGGCCTTCTTAACCTTAACTGGCTCTGCCTGAGTATCCGCTGCTGCTTCCTGCGCAACCGCAGCCACTTCTTCTTTTTTGCCGCCAAGCGCCTCAGCCGCAATCATACTCTTGGTGCGGATATCCAGCTCCCAACCCACCAGCCGCGAAGCTAAACGCACATTCTGGCCGTGCTTGCCGATACTCAAAGATAACTGATCATCATCAACAATCACTCCGGCTTTCATCGTCTCCCTATCCAGTTTAATCTCCGAAACTTTGGCCGGCGAAAGCGCAGCTTTGATGTATTCACGCACATCTTCATTAAAACGCACGATATCGATTTTCTCTCCTTGCAGCTCATTAACAATATTTCTCACCCGGTTGCCGCGCATCCCCACACAGGCACCCACGGCATCTACTTTATCATTCTTGGAATAAACAGAAATTTTAGTGCGCTCGCCCGCCTGGCGGGATATGCCCCTAATCTCGACAATCCCTTCATAGATTTCCGGAACCTCTAATTCGAACAATTCTTTAACTAAATTCGGATGCGCGCGTGATAAAATAATCTGCGGCCCCTTAGTATCTTTTTTTACCTCTACCACATAAGCCCGGATCCGCTGGCCTTGCTTAAATTCTTCTTTAGGTGATTGTTCGCGTTTAAGTAAAACACCTTCGGCTTTACCTAATAGGTCAACGATCACATTGCCTTTTTCAAAACGATAAACTGTTCCGCTGACAATTTCACCTACGCGGCTTTGAAACTCGCCAAAAACCACATCTTTTTCCGCTTCACGCATTTTCTGAATAATTACCTGACGGGCAGTAGAAGCGGCAATCCGGCCGAAATCAATACTGGTCACCGGCTCATTATTACGAAAAGCGCGGATCTGGCCGGTTACCCGGTCAATCTCCACTTTGAATTCTTCATCCGGCTTTAAATCAATTACTCTTTTAGCCGCGCTCAGCATTGCGCTTTCCACTGCCTCCAGCATAATTTCTTTTTTAATCCCTTTTTCTCTTTCGATTTGTTCAATAATTGCTAAAAGTTCCTGACTCATTTTTTCTCCAATCCTTAATTAAATTACTAATTTTGCTTTGTTTATTTTTATTAATGGAATTTCCAGAATCTCCCCCGGAATCTGAACGAATACACTAAAATCATTGACTTTGCAAACTAGCCCTTGCCATTGATACTTGCCATTCACCAAATCCTTTAAATAAAATACCGCTTCTTTATTTAAAACGCGTAAAAAATCCTTTTGGGTCTTAAGCAGCCGGTCCAAGCCAGGAGAAGCAACCTCTAAAATATAATCAGTATCAATTATATTCTTTTCTTCCAGCAAATTTTTTAGTTGACGGCAAGCAACAGCACATTCCTGCAAAGTAATCGCGCCCTGCTGTTTATCGGCTAGCACCGTTAGAATAATTTTCTTTCCATCAAACTTATAAACCAGTTCAACAAGTTCCAGCCCAGCGCTCTCCAGGAATGCTGAAAACAGAGTATTTAATTCTCTAACTAAAGCTTCCTTATCCACCCCTTCACTCCTTGCCTTAGATCAAACTAGCAGCTTTTTAACAAACTGCACAATTTCTGCCTTGGGAACAAGCTGGGTACTTTTATTTTTACGTACTCTTAATTCTATATTATTTTCTTCAATGCTCTTTTTGCCGATCACAATACTCAAAGGAACACCGATCAAATCCGCATCCTTAAATTTCACCCCTGCCCGTTCATCGCGGTCATCCAAAAGCACATCCAGGCCGCTGGCTTTTAACTCCTGATACAAGCTATTTGCCGCCTGCATCAACGCCTGATTAGTAACGTCCAAAGGTAAAATCATAATTTCAAAAGGAGAAACTTCTTGCGGCCAGATAATCCCATCGGCATCATTATTCTGTTCAATAATTGCCGAAATCAGGCGGGATACCCCAATACCATAACAACCCATAATCAAAGGCTTGAGCTGTCCGGAACTATCTGGAAAATTAGCTTGCATCGCTTGGCTGTATTTTGTACCCAATTTAAAGATGTGGCCAACTTCAATAGTGTTAACCTGATCCATATTAAGGTTACAGGTAAAACAAAGGCTTGACCCCCCCTTAGCTGCTTTAGCGCTCTTGCATTTCGGGCAAAGGCACACTACATCCTCTCCCAGCGGCGCCTCCACCATAAATTCATGAGAAACTTTGCCCCCCATTACTCCTGAATCCGCTTCGGTAATTAAAACCTTTAACCCACATCTGGAAAATATGCGCTTATACGCTTCATACATTAACTGGTAATTTTTATCCAAGCCTGTTTCATCCTGGTCAAAACTATAAGCATCTTTCATGATAAATTCACAACAGCGGATTAAACCAAAGCGCGGCCGGATCTCATCGCGAAACTTAGTTTGAATCTGATACAAAACCAGCGGCAATTGCCGGTAACTTGACAGGTTATTCTTAATCAAATCCGTGATTATTTCTTCATGGGTCGGGCCAAGAGATAAATCCCTTCCGCGGCGGTCTTTAAACTTAAACATTACCTCGCCTAAATCTTTATCCCTGCCGGTTTTCTGCCAAAGTTCTAAAGGATGCAGAGCCGGCAAAAGTAATTCACTTGCCCCGCAAGCATTCATCTCCTGGCGGATTATTCCCTGGATTTTTTCTAAAACTCGCAGACCCATTGGTAGATATGTATAAGCTCCAGCCATCAGCATCCGCACGAACCCTGCCCGCAATAATAATTGATGGCCCAATGATTCTGCTTCCTTAGGTGTTTCTTTTAAGGTAGGAATAAATACTTTTGTCCAAAACATATTAATCCTTATTAAAAATTTCTTTAGGTAAAACTACTCCCCGCCTGGCAAAGATCGGATAAAATACCGGCACTACCCCCGTAGCTTTAAAGCGGCCATGCACCTTCCCATCTCTATCCACATGCTCAATTTCATAATAAAAAATATCTTCCAGATTCGTCCAGCCGTTTTTCACACCGTTAACCTGTGAAATGCGGGTAATTTTACGGATACCATCGGCTAGCTGATCCTGCTGAATCACTAAATGCAAAGATGAAGCGATCTGCCGGTGAATTGCCTCTAAATTTAAAGGAATTCCGGACATTAAAATCATTGTCTCTAATCTGTACATAACATCATCCGGAGTATCCGCGTGGATAACCGAAAGCGCTCCGTTATGCCCTGAACACATCGCCTGAAGCATATCCAAAGCTTCGGCGCTTCTAATTTCTCCCAAAATAATCCTCTGGGGGCGCATGCGTAAAGTATTACGAAAAAGATCACGAATAGTAATCTCTCCCTTGCCCTCAATGTTCGGCGGCTTGGTTTCCAATCTCACTACATGGTCCTGGGCTAAATGCAACTCTGCCGTATCCTCGATAGTAATCGTACGCTCATCATTGGGAATATAACTGGAAAGTACGCCCACCGTAGTAGTCTTTCCACTGCCAGTTGCGCCGCCGAATATCATGTTGGCCTTGCCCTTAATACAAGCGATTAAAAAATCCGCCATCCTTCTATCCAATGTCCCCAAATTAATCAAGTCCTCAGCGGTTGTAATTTTCTTAAGGAACTTGCGGATAGTAATCGTCGGCCCATCCAAAGCCAATGGCGGAATAATAATATTCACGCGTGAGCCATCCGGCAAGCAGATATCCGTATAAGGAACCGATTCATCAACCCTTCTTCTGGTCGGAGATAAAATCTTCTGAATAACATACATCAGCTGCTGATCACTGTCAAATTTCAACCCGGTTAACTGTTTTTTACCAAATTTCTCCACAAATACATTGTGGGTGCCGTTAATCATGATTTCCGTAACATCCGGGTCCATCATTAATTGTTCAATCGGGCCTAAACCGGAAAACTCATCCACCAATTCATTAATAATATTATCCCGCTCCTGCTCTTTAAGCGGATTGCGCGGCTGGCTTAAGATGCCTTCCAGGATATTCCGGACTACCGCGGCAACTTCATTCTTATTGCCAACACCCTTAAATAAAACACTGCTGTATTTAGCTAAAAAATCTTCGCGTACTCTACTTTTTAACGTCAGATGCGCCATAACCTCTCCTTAGGTTGATCTCCTGCAGCAAAGTTTTTACGCAATTTTTTACCGGTATTTTTCTTACTATCTTGCCGTGCGAAAATAATATTCCTGATCCTTTTCCAAAAGCTACACCTAAATCCGCTTCTTTTGCTTCCCCGGGGCCGTTAACTACACAACCCATTACCGCTACTTTTAAAGGATAATCAGGCTGTTTATATTTATTCATTGATATTTTAGATTCCAACTCTTTAACGATACTAATTAAATCCAACTCACAACGGCCGCAAGTCGGACAACTGATCACCTGCACTCCCCCGCTGCGTAAACCTAAAGATTCCATGATTGCCTTAGCCGCTCTTACCTCTTCTACCGGATTATCCGTAAGCGATACCCTCATTGTATCACCAATACCCTCCAGGAGTAAAGACCCTAAAGCAACGCTGGATTTAATAATGCCGTTATAAGGAGCACCTGTAGCAGTCACCCCCAGATGCAAGGGATAGTTACAGACCCCGGCTATTTTACGGTAGGCATCCACCGTATCTAAAACATTGTTGGCCTTCAGTGAAATTACAATATCATTAAATTTAAGCTTCTCAATCATCCTGACATACCGCATGCAGGCATCTACTAACCGATCAGTCATTCGGGATTTGCGCGGCCCGCTGTCCCTAACCGATCCGCTGTTTAACCCGATACGCAGAGGAATCCTGGCTGATTTTAAAGCACTGACTACCGCTTTTATCTCTTGAGGCTTATCAATATTTCCGGGATTCAACCTGATCTTATCCACTCCGTTTTCAATCGCGGCAATCGCTAAACGAAAAGAAAAGTGAATGTCAGCCACCAGCGGCAATCTGACCTGGGCTTTAATCCTTTTTAAAGCTTCCGCATCCGCGGAATCCTTAACCGCTAAACGCACAATCTGGCACCCCGCTTGCTCCAGCTGCCGGATTTGCTTAACGGTATTCTCAATATCTGAGGTTTTAACCTTAGTCATTGATTGAATAGCAACAGAATTTTTCCCGCCAATCAAGCAATTACCAATTTTAATAACCTTGCATTTTCTTCTCTTGATTTCCATATTACTTAGTCACTATTTTACTGATTTTATCCCCATAAAGCCTTAAAATATCATTATAAGTTACAAATAAAGCCAAAGTAACCATTAAAGAAAGTCCGATATTATTAATTATCTCTTCCGCCTTAACACCCAGGGCTTTTTTCCTTAATTTTTCCAGGCCCAGCAAGAATAAATGTCCGCCATCTAAAATAGGCAGCGGCAGGAGATTAAAAATAGCTAAGCTCACACTTAATACCGCAATTAAATGCATAAGCGCGATCAAGCCTAATTTCGCCGCTTTAGAAGTAATGAAAAATATACCCAGGGGACCGGTCATCGAATCGCGCATAGACATCTTCCCGCTGGCTAATCTCCATAATCCGGTATAAGTCATTAACGTTAAATCAACAGTCTTTTTAAAACCAAGATAAGCTGATACAAAGAAACCGTGCCGGACCTCCACTACTTCGTCAAAAGGAGAAATACCGATAATACCTAAAACGCGCTTGTGCCCTAATTGATCATTAAGCACTTTATCTTTAATGGGCACATCAAATTTCAACTCCTGATTATCACGTAAAACTGCAAGCTCCACATTTGAGCTTGTTTTTCTTTCCCGGATTGCCTGCTGTAAATCATCCCAAAGATTAACTGTGCGTCCATCTACCGCAACAATTTTATCACCTACCTGCAGCCCTGCTGTCTTTGCTCCGTAGCCCTCAATCAATCCTCCGACCTTAGAGGTCAGGCTGGGATAGCCGATGAAAAAAATTAACCAAAAAAATAAAAAACCAAGGATATAATTTAAAAGCGGGCCGAAGAAAATAATCTGAAACCGTTTACCGGGAGATTTAGCAAAATACTCATCTGCTGCCCCTTTATATTCCACCTGGCTGTCCCCGGCCATTTTGACATAACCGCCTAAAGGGATCAGATTTAATTTATATTCGGTATCGCCTTTTTTTATTTTAAAAATAAGCGGCCCGAACCCTAAAGAAAATTGCTCAACCCGCACGCCATTTTTACGGGCGGCAATAAAGTGCCCAAACTCATGCACAATAATTAATAAACTCAAGATTAAAATAAAAATAAGTATGGCAATCATTTCTTAATTAAGGATGCAGGTCAGGCGCTTTACTTCTTCCCTAGCCCAGGAATCAGCAGACATAATCTGACCAAGGCTGGGGCGGGCAATTCGGCTATGGCGCTGCATTACCTTCTCCACTATTTTCGGTATAGACAAAAATTTTATCTTCTGTGCCAAAAAGTTCTCCACACTTGCTTCATTAGCCGCATTAAGCACTGCCGGCATTGTCCCTAAATCCCGGGCGGCCTGATAAGCCAGCCTCAAACAGGGAAATTTACCCAGGTCAGGTTTGGCAAAATGCAGCTTACTTAAACGGTAAAAATCAATCCCGGCAAGCGCGCTGGGCAGGCGCTGCGGATAAACTAAAGCATACTGAATAGGTATGCGCATATCGGTAACCGAAAGCTGTGCCATAGTTACCCCGTCATTAAATTCAACCATGGAATGAATTAATGCTTCCGGATGAATTAATACTTTTATCTTTTCAACCCCCAGATCAAATAGAAACATCGCTTCCAACAGCTCCAGGCCCTTATTCATCAAAGTTGCAGAATCAACAGTAATCTTTTTGCCCATCTTCCAACGGGGGTGCTGCAATACTTTTTTTATAGTCACCTGTTTAAACTTACTGCGCGGTAAACTTAATAACGGGCCCCCGGAAGCAGTCAAGTACACCTGTTTAACGCTAGCTACATCCTGGCCTCCTAAACTCTGCCAAATCGCGGATTGCTCACTATCTACCGGCCTGATTAAAACCTTACGCTCTCTGGCTAAACCCATTACTATTTCGCCGGCCATCACCAAAGCTTCTTTATTGGCTAAAGCGATTTCTTTCCCGCTTTTAATCGCGCTGATTAAGGGAACCAGGGCAGCGGATCCGGTTATCGCTACCATCACCTGATGAACACTTTCATCCCTGACTAATTCATCCAAACCTTCCTGGCCGCAAAGAACTTTCACAGAATGCCCCAGGCTATTTTTTAGTTTAGCGGCGGCCCGGCGGTCTACAACACATACCCGCTTAGGATGAAATTCATCAATCTGCTGCTTTAATTTAACAATATCCGAATTAACGCTTAAAGCGGTAATCCTAAACTGCCGCGGCAGGCTTCTAGCCACCTCAAGCGTACTCTGGCCGATTGAGCCACTGGAACCTAAAACCGCAATATTTTTCACCCAGCACCTTCTATTATATTAATTAGTTTTAAAACCCTGCGCCTTATAGTAATTGCATATACATAAAGCGCGGGATTCATCTTATAACCGCGCCAAAATAAAATAAAAAACCGGAGCCGTAAACAACAGGCTGTCGATTTCATCTAAAACTCCACCCATGCCCGGAAAAATATTTCCGGAGTCCTTAACCTGGCAATCGCGTTTAAGCAGAGATTCCGAAAGGTCCCCCAACTGTCCGAGCATCCCTAAACTTGCTGAAATAAGCAATAACTGCCCATAATCAAAAGGCAACCATGGCTTACAAGCCAATCCGCCCAAGACGCTGAACAACAACCCGCCCATTGACCCTTCGATTGTTTTCTTAGGGCTGATGCGCGGGATTAAAAGTTTCTTGCCCCACCGGCTTCCTACTAAATATGCCCCGATATCCCCTAGCTTAGTAATCAACAGCAAAGCAGCCAGAAAACCTAACCCTTGCGGTAAATACCTAATCTTGATCAAAAAACTAAAAAACCAGGAAACATAAAGTATGCCAAAAAGCGTAGTAGAAATATCCACAATTACACCTGAACTATCCCGGCGCTTAAATTGCATAAGGATAAGAGAAAACAAAGCTAAAACAATAAAAAGCAATTCCCAGCTCTTCGTCGGCTCAAATTTCAACATAATTGATAAAGGAATTATCGTCCCCATACCAATTCCGAAATATTTATAAATGCTAATCCCTTTTTTCTCAAGCATTGTAAAATATTCATACAGCCCGCCGATAATAAATAAAATAATTACCAGGCTGCATAGCCAATCAAAAAAAATGACTACGGATATAATACTAATCAATACAATGGCGCTAATTACTCTTTGTACAAACATCCAGCCCCCCGAACCTACGGTCCCTTTTTTGATATTCTTTGATCGCTTCTTTTAACTCATCTAACCCAAAATCCGGCCAGCATTTATGGGAAAAATAAAATTCAGAATAAGAAAGCTGCCAAAGCAAAAAGTTACTGATGCGCATTTCATTGCTCGTGCGGATTAATAAATCCGGATCAGGAATCTGAGCAGCATAAAAATAACGGCTAAAGCTTTCTACATCTAAATCCTTTAAATCCGTTTTTCCGTTTAATACTTCCTGGGCGAATTTCTTCGCGGCATCCACAATCTCCTGTCTGCCTCCGTAATTCAGCGCCAGCACCACTTTTAAGCCCGTATTATGCTGGGTCTTTTCCTGGACTTTCTTAATCTTTAATTGCAGGTATTTAGGAATCGGATCTCTCCGGCCGATCACTATAAACCGCATATTATTTTTATGCAATGCCTGGACTTCTTTGGTTAAAAAATCATCCAGGTAACGCATCAAAACATTAATTTCACTTTTAGGCCTGCTCCAGTTCTCCGTCGAAAAAGCAAAAAAGGTTACTGCCTGAATACCCAGACTGCCGGCACCGCGGATAATTTCCTTCACTCGCTCTACACCCTGGCGGTGCCCGAAAGTCCGGCTCATGCCTCTTTCTTGCGCCCAGCGGCCGTTGCCGTCCATAATAAACGCTACATGCTTGGGGATTTTAAGACTATCCTGCATACTACTGATGAACCTGGTAATCTATATCCGGAAAGATATTATCCTTGGACTCTATATCCGCAAGCCAATGCCCATCAATGCTGTTAGACTTAACATCTTCATAAATCTGGTTAAACCTTAACAGATGGTCTTTGGTGCGGCGCACTGCATAACTAACGTGTGTACCTGTACCCAGAATAAACGCCCAATCTGAACTCTGCGCCAGAAGTAATTCGCGCAAAGCTTGATTCAACGCCCGGCGCCGTAATCCTTGAGCACCAGGATTACTCCTGGCCAATTCACTCATCCGTTCTGAAGCTACGTGTAAATGCCGGTAAATCCAATCATTCGTCCCCTGCAGCCACATCTCTGAATACCCTTTATATCCCCAGCTGGAAAAAGACGGGGTAACCACCTGATTACGCGGATTCTGTTCCAAATATTCCGAAGGAGTAATCAAACTTATTTCATTCTGATCGCAGGCAATTTTACGGAATAAGAAATCCAGCCACAGCGGCCCTTCATACCACCAATGCCCAAACAGTTCGGCATCATAAGGCGAGACCAAAATCGGAGCCTTACCCATCAGGGCGTTCAGATAACCTGCCTGCTTCTGGCGATTAAACATAAAATTTCCCGCATGCTCTGCCGCCCGCTCACGCGCCCATTGCGCAACATAGGGCTGCTTATGGTTTGTGTTGCCGGTAATCCGGTAATACTTTATTCCCGTATTAATCCGTACTCCATCCGGATGAATGTAGGGTTTAATATAATCAAACTCCAAATCAAAACCTACATCCCGGTAAAATTCCCGATAATTATAATCTCCAGGGTATCCTTCAATTGAGCTCCATACCTGTTTGGAAGATTCCAGGTCCCGGCCAAAAGCCGCCACCCCTGTGCCCTTACAATAAACCGGAGCAAAAACACCATATTTAGGGCGGGGTGTCCCATGTAATACGCCATGGGAATCTGTAAAGAAATAACGTATCCCGGCTTCTTTCAGTATTTCATCATGGCCCGGGCAATAACCGCATTCCGGCATCCAAATCCCCCGCGGCCGGCGGCCAAAAGTGCGTTCATAATGGTCAGCCGCCACTTTAACCTGGGCGCGCACTGAATCCCGGCAGACATCCATCAACGGAAAAAATCCGTGCGTAGCCCCGCAGGTAATTATTTCCAGTTTTCCTAAATCCTGGAATTTTTTAAAAGCATGCACCAGATTAGAATTATACTGCAAAAAAGTATCACGGGCATGCGTAAACCTATCAAAATACATCTGGGCCAGATTCTTAAAATCCGGCTGCCACTTAGTCCTCTCGATTTCCTTTTGGGTTAACTCAATAAGCTTATTAATATGCTTTAAATAACGCTCCTGTAACAAATGATCGCCAAGCATCGAGATAAGCGTGGGGCTCAAAGTCATGGTAATCCGAAAATCAATACCATCATTTACCAACCCTTGAAAAACAGAAATCAAGGGGACATAAGTTTCCGTGATTGCCTCATAAAGCCAATCCTCTTCTAAAAAATTTTCATGTTCTGGATGGCGTACAAAAGGCAGATGTCCATGTAAAACCAAGCAAAGGTATCCTTTAGGCATTGTATTATTTAGTTTCTCGAGTTACGATTGGAGTAATGGTACGCTCTTCTAATTTATCCGCGGAAGTTGCCTTAACCGGAATTACTTGTTTTCCATCGGGCAAATAATAACGCAGGGTAAAAGTACCGTCAGGCCGTAACTTAATCGGCGCTCCCTGCACAGTTACTTTTGCATCCGGTTCAGTTGCCCCATAAACGATTAATTCACAATCAACTTTAAGCCAGAAATTTCTTTCCTTTACTTCTTTTCTTACCGGGCTACTGGATAAACCCGAACTAAACAAACCCTGTTTTATGCGTTCCTGCCAGGCGCCTCCGACCGGTGAACTTTTACCTAAGCCAAAACCCATACCATAAAGCCGGGCAAACATCTCATCAGGTATTATCCACTCTTCATCGGTAACCCAGGAAGGGCTGTCCAATGGCGTCTGCACAACATTAGAACGCAAGATAGTAATAAACCTGCCATCAGGAAGCATTAAACCCAAGTCCACACACCAGGCCCTGCCTGGCCCGTCTGTATCAATATACCAACTGCTGGCAAAATCATTAATCTGAATATCGAAGAATCTGTTGGCATTAGACCCGTTAAAGTTAATATTGGTAACATCATAAACTCTTAAAACTTTTTTGGCGCGGGAAAAATCATCACCTAGCTTGCTTTTTAATCCCTGAATAGTTTTATCCCTTAATTCCCAATATGAATGCAGCCAACGCGGATCACGAACCTGCAAAACAAGCTTATCCTGATCATAAAAAGATGGTAGCTCCTGAACCTTAGCTGCGGGAGCGTAAGTGTTTTGCGCATAAGAGAATTTGGTATTGGCTATAGCGGTTTCATAAAAACTAGGTATATCTTTAACCGGCTGCTTATTTGAAATTTTTGCCTGAGGAGATTTCTTTTTTAATTTACTTTTAAGCTTGGATTTGGCTTTAGAAATAGTTTTAATTAATGCCTCTTTTGATCTTTTCAATATTTTCATACGGCCTCCTTGTCTACTCAAACAACACCCGCACACCAATCAACACGGGGTGCTCCAATAAAAAAGGGGATTCTCTCCCCTAATCATAAAGCTGCCTACGCTTGCGCCTCTTTTCTCCCCCCTATTTCATTTTTTAGGCTTCTTCCCATCTGCCAAAGCTTGCTTGAGATCCTCTTCTAAAGCTTCTTTAAGTTTAGTTACTTTCTGCAATTCTTCCTTCAGGCTTTGGCCTACCAACTCATCCTGAAGCAAAGCTTTCTTGGTGTTTTCCAGGGCTATTTTTAATTCCGCCGCCTCATTCTCCTTAGCCTTAGCTTTTTCTTCTAAAGCTGACCTCTCCTTCATATATTTACTTGTCCTTTCTTCCAGGGCAAGACGCGAGGCCATTTCTTTATCACGCGCAGCCTTATAACGCATCGCGCTATTACAAGAACTAAGCGTACTGAAAAAGAATATTGCTGATAATATCGCTAAAATTATTACAATACGATTTTTTAATGCTTCATCCATCTTTTATATATTTTCCGTCGGCTAAAGCCCCGCTGAAGATCTATTTAAGATTTTCCTGAGGTTCTTTTAATTCATAAGACCCGGCAGAATCACCCTTAACTTTGGTGACATTAGGTAAAATAACAATCTCTACTCTGCGGTTCTGCTTACGCCCATCCTTAGTTTCATTAGAAGCTAACGGACGGTATTCACCATAACCAATCGCTGACAGGCGTTCCGGAGATACGCCTTGCTCGCTTGCTAAATAATGTAAAACACTTAAAGCCCGGGCAGTGGAAAGTTCCCAGTTAGATTTCCAACCACTCTGCTTAATCGGGACATTATCAGTGTGGCCTTCTATGCCTACATTAAACTGGGCCATATTATCTTTTAATACTTCAGATACTTTCGTAAGTAAAGAATATGCCTCTGGACGGATCTTGGCTTTACCGGAGTCAAATAAAAGATCGCCTACTACGGTAATCACCAGGCCCTTTTCCATCATCTGCAGCTTAATCTGTTTATCGTTTATCTCTGCCCCAAGCTTTTGCTCCAATAGCCCCTTAGCGCGGGCAAGCTCTTCCAGTTGAGCGCTTAACTCCTGGATCTTTTGAGCATCAGAACGCTTACCGGCCTGAAAGATAAAGGTACAACCTGCCAAACTAAAAGTAATAAAAAAAACTAATACAAATTTAAGAAAATTGTTTACCATTTTCCCTCTCCTTTTACATTGAAATTTAAATATAACATAACCCGTTTTATTAGTCAAGTGTTTTATCCTCAAGCACTTAGATAAAAATAGTCTCTTTTCTGGCACTGCCTATGGAAACCATAGTAATCTTAGCCCCAAGTAGTTTTTGTAATTCCAGCAGGTAAGCCCGGGCATTCGGGTGCAACTGCTTAAAAGACCTGGGCTTATTGCCCTGATTTGGCCAACCCGGCATCTCTTTATAAACTGCAACAGCATTACTTAGCACCTCTAAGTCTGCCGGGAATTCTTTAAAAACCTTCCCTTTATATTTATAGGAAGTGCAAATTTTTATTTTTTCTAAACCGTCGAGCACGTCCATTTTCATAATCGCCAGCTCCGTAATACCATTAAGCATTACTGATTCTTTCGCAATCACCGCATCAAACCAGCCACAGCGGCGTGGACGGCCGGTAGTTGCACCAAATTCATTTCCCTTATCGCGCATAATTTTACCAAAATCCGCGCCAAATTCAGTAGGAAAAGGCCCCTCTCCGACACGCGTAGTATATGCTTTACAAACACCCACTACTTTATCAATCTTATTCGGCGATATGCCCGTGCCGATACAAGCACCCCCCGAGATCGTCGAGGAAGAAGTAACAAAAGGATACGTCCCAAAATCAATATCCAGGAATGTCCCCTGCGCACCCTCCAACAAAATATCCTTCTTTTCCTGCGTTGCTTTGTTTAATAAAACCGCAGTATTACAGATATAAGGAGCAAATGTTCTGCCGAAACCGAGATACTGCGCATAAATCTTCTGGAAATTGAAACCTGAGTGCTGATAAACTTTTTTAAAGATTTCGTTTTTTTCCTTAAGATTATCCTTAAGCTTTTCCCGCAGGACAGCCGGATTTAATAAATCAACCATCCGGATACCACAGCGGTTGATCTTATCTGAATAACAGGGCCCGATACCTCTGCCGGTAGTGCCGATTTTATTCTTTCTTTTTGTTTCGCGCAGCTGGTCTAAATTTTTATGATATGGCATAATTAAGTGCGCTAAAGTTGAAATTTTAAAACGCCGGTCAAAATTTATATTGTTTTTCCGCAGGTCGTTTAATTCGCACAAAAGCACGCCCGGGTCAATCACCACCCCGTTACCGATGCAACAAATCTTACCGGAATGCAATATTCCGGACGGGATAAGATGAAATACATATTGCTTTTCGCCCACTACTACGGTGTGCCCGGCATTATTACCGCCCTGATAACGCACAATATAATCTACCTTCTGGGAAAGTATGTCGATTACTTTGCCCTTCCCCTCATCCCCCCACTGCATACCTACTAAAACTATATTCACCCCGCACCTTCTTTCTTATTTATTTTACTAAACCTCTGGCTTTAATAGTTGAATAATTAGAAGGTGTGGGGTTCATTTTACCAGCTAACCCGCATTCAACCTGCTAACTACTCTATAGTTCGATATTTACGGCGTCATTGTAAATATTTCGTGCGCGATATCCGGATATTTAGCAATAAAATTCAATTCATCATCAACTAATGGTTTTTGATTATGCACATTAGCATACCTGACTAATTCCAATATACGCGTAGCTTCCGCATCATCCTTAAAAGCAACTTCTAACTTTTCATAAACGTTACGGAACCCTTTAATCCCGGAGTATTCTCCGGCAGTAATTTTCCTGCCGGTTTCGATAATTTCCGGTTCCCCGCGCCCTAACTCCTCAAAATCATAAAGCTCATAATTGCGCCGGTCTTTCAATGCCCCGTCGGCATGGATTCCGGATTCATGAGCAAAAGCATTCGCCCCCACTCCCGGCTGATTAATCGGAATAGGCACGCCAAAAGCATAAGAGGCATATTTACAGATCTTCCAGGCCATCTTTAAATCTACCTTTTCATCTAAATGGTACCCGCTCATCCCCTGCCCATACTTAATGGCCAATATTACCGAAACTAAATCCGCGTTTCCCGCCCGCTCACCCATCCCGTTTACGCAAGTATTAATATACGAATCCACCCCGGCATCACTAGCCGCCCTGGCGCCGGCAATAGAATTAGCCACAACCAACCCTAAATCATTATGGCAATGCACTTCAATCGGAAGCCCCACGGCTTGCGCCAACGATTTGATCCTTTCATAAATACTAAAAGGGGTGTCGCACCCTAAAGTATCGCAATAACGAATTTTATCCGCTCCGGCCTCTTTGGCTTTCATCGCAAACTCAATCAGATATTCCAGGTTTGTCCGTGAAGCATCCTCAGCATTGACGCCAATACCAACAATGCCTAACTTCTTAGCCTCACCGACTGCCTCCTGCATCTCCTCAATGATGGATTGGTGATCCAACTTACCCTTAAATTTATGCACAATCATCTGGTCGCTGGTTGAGATAGAAAGATTCAGGTATTTTAAATGCGGCACTAATTTAAGGGCGGTTTTTACATCATCTTTAGTCGCCCGCAACCAGCCGCTTAGCCGGATTCCGGAAAACCCGCCCAATTTCACTAAAGATAAATTGGCATTCAAATAATTTGTTTCATGGCGGGTAAGCGGAAAACCAAACTCCGACTGATAAACGCCCATTTGATCCAGATACCAGTTAATCATCGTTTTCTGCAGTTTAGATAAACAAATCCGCGAGGTTTGCACTCCGTCCCGGTTAGTTACATCTAAAAGATAAATTTTTGGTCTATGCGCCATCGCCACCTCACTTGCCCGCTAACGAGCTAATAGTTTAAAATATCTACCCCTGTTTACTTTGCCTGCTTCTTTAATATCCTGTGCAGCTCTTCTTTAGCCGGCACACCGCGTGAAGAAAAGATTTCCTGGTTATCCATAAGATAGCTTGGCCCGGAAGAAATCTGCAGCTGTTTATTTAAGCGCGTATTTTCCCTAAGCAAATCTACGCCTTCCTGCCCCCGGGCACAACCTTTAATCTTTGCAGTATTTACCCTGCCCAGGCAATCATCCCAATAAGAACTGTAAATATTTTTAGACCGGCAAATTAAATAATCCCAGAATTTGTCCGGATAATACTTCTGTACACAAACCCCCCGCAAATATTCTTCAACCTCCGTCGCCCCATAGCGGGCGCTAAAACCTTTATCTCCCTCAACGGTTAAAAAATGTAAAGTAGGATTAAATTCTCTTAAAGCAGTTAACAACAAGGACGCATCTTTTTCAAACATACTAAAAAATAAATCCAGCTTTCCGGATTTTAACTGCCGGCCTACAAAATAGGACATGCCGCTGGCACGCGGATTTAAAACATAGGAATTACTGATTAATTGCAGGTCATCCTTAATATTGTCAAAATTACCCTCTTCTTCAACTTTCTTATCAAAGATAAAAGCCGGTAAAGCCGTAATCGCCAGGCTCTTAATCATTGCCTGCGCTTCCGTGCCGGGGTATTCTACATTTTTTATCGACAACCCGGGAAACTTTTTTCTCAACCTGGATATTACCGGCTCCGTGCTGCAAGTGCGGCAATCTTTTACGCTGATCATCGTCAGATCGATCTTATTCGGTTTAATAAATGAGCAGGTGGCATTTAATGCTCCCGGGTTCCGGCAAATTCCCGTTAATTCATTATCCCGGCAGTCGCTATCTGAATAACAAAGCGGCAGAATGGCCGCGACATCCTTATCATCGGTAATTTTATCTGTTAAGGGCAATTCTTCAAGGCTGCAATCAATAAGCCGGCCATCATTAATCTTTAGAACAAGCTTTCCTATCTGGCGCCCCTGCCAGGGTGGACGCAAAACAAATGTCGAATCAACCTTAGTCAGCGCTTCCTCTTTTAGCGGCTTGTGTCCTACGAAAATTAAGTCAATGCCCTTAACCTTAGAGATTAACTTTAAATCTTCCTTCTCTCCTAAGGTGCTTAACAAAATCACCACCTCGGCACCTTCGCGTTTAAGGCGGGCAACTAACTCACCTACCCCGTCGGGTTGCTCAATTTTTAACCCTTCAGTTTTTTGATTGGCGTAAACTCCGGTCAATCCAATCACCGCTACTGTTGTGCCATCGCAATCCTTAACAATATAAGGAGTAACCTTGTCTGTATCCAGATTGGCACTTAAATAAACCGGATTAGTTTTTTTAGCATTCTTCAGAAAAAAATCTTTACCGAAATTAAACTCATCCGGTCCGACTGCCACAGCATCATACCGCATAACTTCTAAAGCTTTATAATTAACCAGGGAACGCTGCATATCCAAATGAATATTTTGAGTATATTCGTCCATTTGGCCGCCACCGGTAAAATTACCAGTGTCTAAAAGTAACAACGCGGGGTACTTTCTTCTTAATTCCTTAATCAAAGTAGCGCGCCGGCTGATGCCGCCATCCTGACGAACAGGGCAGCTGCAGGGATAAAGCATGCTATGCGTCTGGCCACTGTAAACTACAGTTACCTCTTTAGCGTACAAAATACCGGACATTATAACTAAAAAACCGGAAATCAATAGTGCGGTTTTAATGCTTTTCATGTCCTGATTATTTTTACAGTGAGAATATTTTCCAATTTTCTTATTTTATCCTGAATCTGCGGGCTGACCTGATTATCCACGCTCCAGACACTGATAGCGTTATCGCCAGGGTTATTGCGGCCCAGGGCCATCGCGGCAATATTTATTCCGTTTTTACCCATTAATGTCCCGAGATTTCCGATTAAACCGGGCTTATCCAGGTTGCGGATAAAAATCATTTCTCCCACCGGGTACAAATCCAAATAATAATCGTCAATTTTAACAATCCTGGGCTGTTTATTTCCGGAAATCGTTCCCAGGATAGACTTGGTTTCTTTATCCGTTTTAATCTCCAGCTGGATAAGATTTACAAATTCGCCCTCCTGCCCGGATCTTGACTCCAATAATTTTATCCCTCTTTCCTTAAGCAAGGATACCCCATTCACAAAATTAACTGTTTCCTTTAATATCGGGGTAAGCATGCCTTTGACTAAAGCCATGGTCACCGGGCTCAAATTATATTTAGTGATCTGGCCGCTATAGCTTATTACTAACTCCAGGAATCTCCCCTCGACTAACTGCCCGGCAAACATTCCTAATTTCTCTCCTAAATTAATATAAGGATTAAGGATTTTGCAGCTTTCTGCGTCTAAGCTGGGATAATTCGCTGCATTGCGGATACCTTTGCCTAAAAGAGCATCACGCACAATCTCGGCAACCTCAATCGCCACATTCACCTGCGCTTCTTCAGTGGAAGCACCCAAATGCGGAGTAAGAATCACATTGTCCAATTTTAAAAGCTCGCTGTCTGCCGACAGCGGTTCATTTTCAAAAACATCCAGCGCAGCCGCGGCCACCTTAGCTTCTTTTACCGCTTTAATTAAAGCCAACTCATCGATAATCCCGCCGCGCGCGCAATTAACAATGCGCACATTTTTTTTCATTAAGCCGAACTCTTCATCCGAAATCAAATGCTTAGTTTCTTCGGTTAACGGGGTGTGTACCGTAATATAATCAGATTCCTGCAACACTTTCTTAAGCTCGGCAATTTGCACGCCAATATCCTCAGCGACCTGCGCAGACAGAAACGGGTCATACGCCAGAACCTTCATCCCGAATGAAAGCGCGCGTTTAGCCACTTCCGAACCAATCCGGCCAAAACCCACAATACCTAAAACTTTATTATACAATTCCACGCCCATAAATTTGGAGCGCTTCCACTCTCCTTTTTTCATCGAGGCGTTGGCCTGGGCGATATTCCTGGATAAGGTCAGGATCATACTAAAAGTGTGTTCGGCAGTAGAAATGGTATTTCCCGCCGGAGTATTCATCACAATAATCCCCTTGGCAGTCGCAGCTTCCAAATCCACATTATCCAACCCCACTCCGGCCCGCCCGATTACTTTAAGCTTAGCGGCTGCCTGGATTATTTCTTTGGTTACTTTCGTTGCGCTACGCACAACCAAAGCATCATAATCCTTAATTATTTCTTTAAGCGCCTCCGGCTTTAAATCCGTTTTCACATCCACCTTAAGTTCTTTAGAATCATTAAAAACTTTTAAGCCTTCCTGGCTTAATGCATCGCTGACTAAAATCTTGATCATCTTATCTCCCTTAAATGAGCGCTTAGCTTACGAACACAATAGTGTAAGTCAGCCAATGCGCATATTTGAATTCCCTGATTTCAAATACAGTGAAATCCTTGTGCGTATAACGAGCAAAGGTTATCCCGCCGAATAATTTGAGGCGAGGCTTATTTTAAAAATACCTCTTCGGCCGCCTTGACTCCGGCACCCAAAGTAAATTTATAACCCATTAGAGTAAGCACTTTTTCCAAACAAGACAATCCCATGATAATATCGGATTCGGTAATAAAACCCATATGCGCAATCCGGATAACCTTTCCTTGAAGTTCAGCCTGGCCGCCGGCAATTGTCACGCCGTAAGTATCGCGCATAGTTTTAACTAATTTTTCGCCATCGATCCCCGCAGGTACTTTGGCTGCCGTCACCCCGTCGCTGGATGCCGTAGGGG
Source organism: Candidatus Omnitrophota bacterium (assembly GCA_028712375.1). Taxonomy (GTDB): domain Bacteria; phylum Omnitrophota; class Gorgyraeia; order Gygaellales; family Profunditerraquicolaceae; genus UBA6249. The sequence goes on along the minus strand of JAQTQG010000011.1, from coordinate 22,420 downwards.
CAAATAACTCTAAGCCCAACGCCAACATCGCCGCCCGGGTAGCATCCGCCATAATTTTATGGCGCCTAAAAATATTCTCCAGGCCATCCTGCTGCATAATCTTCAAAGCTTCATTTAAAGCAATAATCAAAGTAATGGAAGATGTAAACGGTGTATCGTTTTTATCCAAGGCTTTCTTGGCCTTTCTTAAATCCAGGTAATAACGGCTGCTCTTGGAGGCTTCCACCAATTTCCAGGCCTTAGGGCTAACACAAATAAAACCCAATCCCGGAGGAAGCATTAAACCTTTTTGCGAACCGGCAACTACCACATCCACCCCCCAGGCATCCGTTTTTAAATCCACTGCCCCCAGCCCGCTGATGGCATCCACCGCTAAAACTGCAGAAGTTTCCTTAACCACCGCCGCAATCGCCTGAATATCATTATCCACTCCGGTAGAAGTTTCGCACAAGGTCGCAAAAACCGCTTTAATCTGCGGATTAGCTTTTAATCTTTTCCCGATTTCAGCAGGGTTAACGGCTTTGCCCCACTCAACATCAAGCACTTCGACATTAATCCCGTAAGCCTTGGCGATCTCCGTCCATCTTTCACCGAATTTACCGCCTTGCACCACCAGGGCGGTATCGCCGCCGGAAAGTAAATTTATTACCGCTGCCTCCATCGCACCGGTTCCGGATGAAGAAATCATATAGACATTATTGACGGTCTGAAATACCCATTTTAACCCGAGGCTGGCCTCTTTTAAAATCTCCTGGAATTGCGGAGTGCGGTGGTGAATAATCGGCCTGGCCATCGCCAAACTTATTTGCGGTGGTAATGGAGTCGGCCCGGGAGTTAACAAATATTCCTTTTTCATTGCAAAAATCTCCTTATTATATTTATTAGGTTTTCAATATACACCGGTTACCTGCTGGTTCCCTGGCTTATTTTTTCCCTTTTTCCTGAACAATCACTTCATCGACTAAACCGTAATCTTTTGATTCCTGAGCAGACATAAAATAATCACGGTCGGTATCTTTCTCGATCTTTTCTAGCGATTGTCCGGTATGATGCGCCAAAATCTCATTGAGCCGGTCACGCGATTTCAAAATTTCTTTTGCCTGGATGGAAATATCCGCGGCTGCCCCCTGCGCCCCACCCCAAGGCTGATGGATCATTACCCTGGAATTGGGAAGCACGAAACGTTTCCCCTTGGTTCCGGCTGACAACAAAACCGCGCCCATACTGGCAGCCTGGCCCACGCAATAAGTAGCCACATCGCATTTTATAAATTGCATTGTATCGTATATCGCCAATCCCGCGGTTACTGAACCTCCGGGTGAATTAATATAGACATTGATATCTTTCTCTTTATCTTCCATCTGTAAAAAAAGCAGCTGGGCAATCACTAAATTCGCCACATAATCATCAATCGGAGTACCAATGAATAAAATCCGGTCTTTAAGCAACCGTGAATAAATATCATAAGCGCGCTCAAAACCGCGGGTTGTTTGCTCAATTACCATCGGAACTAAAATTTGATTTTTCACGTTCATTTGGTTTCCTCCTTTTAAGCTGCCTGCCAGTCCGCCTCTTTAAGTAAAAATTCCATCACCTTGCGCGGCATATGGTCGTCAATAACCATATTTTCTTTTTTAGCAATCTGTGATAAAACCAGGTATATTTTAACCTGTTTTTTAGCTTCCGGCTGAATACTTTCTAAAATAGCCTTTTCCTGCTCATCAATTTTATCCCGGGGAACCCCCTTCATCGCCAGGTCAATTTTAGTCTGCCTAAGCATATCCTGGGTTTGCCGTTCCACTAATCCCTGCGGCAGCTTAAACTCTAACCCCTTAGTCAAATTTTCAATTAATTCATTCTCTACCTTCTGGCGCTCCTGGTTTTCTTTAGTAATAAAAAGCTGCCTTTCCACTGCTTTCTCCAGTTCCGCCAAATTCGGATACCCTAAAGAACGGGCAAATTTATCGTCAAGGGTTTCGGCCTTACGTGACTCTTTAACCGAATCAATATGCCTTTTTACTTCGTCGCCGGTAACTGCAACTACATTATATTTTATCGGAAGATTTTTATAATTCTTGACCAGGATTTCCGGCATTACTTCTACTACCGCTTTAAAAGAAAGATTGCTGCGGTCAAGCTTAACATCGGTTATCTGCGGCAACTCAATCACGTCCAACTTTTCCGCCGCGATCGCCTGATTATAGACATCCGGAACCAGTTCTTTTAAAACCTGCTCATGTACCCGGGGAGCATAATGCTTCTCTAAAACATCCCGCGGGGCCTTCCCCGGGCGGAAACCCGGAACCTTAGCTTCTTTCGCTAATTGGGCAAAAACCTCTTCAAATTTATTCTTCACCAATTCTCCGCTTACGGCAACATTGATCTCACATTTAGAACTATCCAACTTTTTAACTTCGGTTTTCATTTGATCCCTTTCTTAATGAGCAGACAACTTATGGAGCACTTCACTCCGCGCCTAGTGGAATTGCGCGGGTGTAGCCTTCTAGCTGAAGTGCGAGATAAGTTGCAGTGGTTTTTATTAAATAAATCCCCGTATGCGAATTCCGCCACCTGATGGACACCGGCGCAATTTGCGCTCCCCTAGCGCACACCAACGCAATTCCTCTGAGCGTTAGACGCCAATTAGCGTAGGGTGTATTTTAAATCTCAAAAACATATCTTTAACAATGAACAAGAAACTTATAGAACAATAGCAGGACAATTTCTAACCCCTGCTTACATGCGGAACTTCTCTCCCAAATAAACCTGGCGCGCCTGCGGATGATTAATCAAATCATGCGCGGTGCCGGAAATTAAAATCGAGCCGTCTGAAATTAAATATGCCCGGTCGGTAATAGACAAGGTTTCGCGTACATTATGATCCGTCAATAAAATACCCAAACCTTTGGCTTTTAATTCTTTGATAATTTCCTGCGCTTCATTTACCACAATCGGGTCAATCCCGGAAAACGGCTCATCCAAAAGTATAAAAGAAGGATTGGTAACCAAAGCCCGGGTAATCTCCAGGCGCCTTCTTTCTCCGCCGCTTAAAGTATACGCTTTATTTTTAGCTAAATGCGCGATATTTAGTTCTTCCAATAAAGAAGCCAGCCGGCGCTTTCTTTCAGCGCGGCTTAAAACAAGAGTCTCCAAAATTGCGTTTATATTTTCTTCAACCGTCAATTTGCGGAATATAGAAGGCTCCTGAGCTAAGTAACCTATGCCAAACCGCGCCCGCTCATGAATCGCCATATTGGTAATATTATGATTATCAAAAACAATCGTTCCCTTATTCGGGGGGACAATCCCGACGATCATATAAAAAGTAGTAGTCTTGCCGGCGCCATTAGGGCCCAAGAGCCCGACAATCTCCCCGCGCTTAACCGTAATATCAACCCCCTTAACTACCTGGCGGCCGTCATAAGACTTAGCTAAACCTTTAGTTTCCAACAGACGCATCGAGATTCTCCGTTTGGTAGATAACGATCTGGGGTTTACCGGTTAAAGTTATTTTTTTATCTACAGAGGTATAAATTGCTTCCTGGCTATAAGAAGTATTTTCACCGCGCAATATCCGCACATTACCCAAAGCAACAATCTTATTGACAGAACTGGAGATAACTGCCGGGCCTTTAGCCGATGCGCTATCCTGCTGCTTAGGAGAAAAATAAACCTGCATTTTATCGCTATAGATCGTTAAATCCGGCTTTTCTACTTTAACATTATTATAAAATATGGCAATATTTTTTTCATAATCTACATCCAACGGCCCATCGCAAGTAATCACAATTTTTTCTTTCTTATTGGCTTTTTTATCCTGCGCCTGGATATCCAGCCGCACATCCTTATTCACCATAATCTGCTTTAAAGCAGTCTGCCCCTGCGCGCCCTGCCCGGAAAGATTCATATCCTGGCGCGCAAGATTAACCTTATCCAGAGTTTTAACAATCTGCTGCTTACGGTCCCAATCCAGAGTATCCGTAGTAAGCGTAGATCCGCTGGCAGTAGTAATTACCACATTGTCCTGCAAATGCACCAGCCCGCTTTTTTTATCAAAATCACCGTTATCCGCGGTTAAATTAATCGTGTCATTCTGCGCATAATTATTGCCGACTACTTTTTTTAATTTTACCACTTCATTAAAAATATCCGCGGATTTACCGGCTAAATCCCAGGATTTCTTTCCTTTGTCTCCGAATCCGGAAAGTGAAAAATCACCCACTTGCTGGTCAGACTCTTTGGCGTCTTTAGCCGTAGAACCGGGCTTTATCTCTTTAACTTCAGCTGCTGGTAATTGTAGGCAGGCAAGAAATAAAAACACACAAGTTAAACCTGTTTTTTTAAGCTTCATAAAACTTTAGCACATCATTCCATTTGCCCTGCGATTTAAGAATTAATTCCGCCACCTCCCGGACTGCCCCCCGCCCGCCCATACAGGCAGTAACATAAGCGGCGGCTTCTTTTATTTCGTTGGCGGCATTCGCCGTAGCTACCGGCAAGCCGATTTTACGCATTAGCGCTAAATCCACCAGGTCATCGCCTACAAAACAAATTTCATCCTCAAGCACATGGTACTTTTTAATAATTTTATCTAAAACCGCGGTCTTGGGAAAAATATCGGCAAAGACTTCGGCTACCCGCATATCTTTTGAACGCGGCCTGAGCGTTTTAGAATTTTTCGCCGTAATAATAATTGTATTAATTCCGAATTTATGTAAAACAAAAACACCTAAACCGTCATGTACGTCAAAAAACTTGGAATCCCGGCCGCTGGAATCATAAATTATCCTGCCATCAGTTAAAACACCATCAACATCCAAAAGCAGCAATTTAACTTTCCCAAAACGCGCTTTTAACTTTTCATCGATCATTTCTAAAGGCATATCTAAATTAATCCCGCTTTTAAAAGATCCTGCACGTCCAACAGCCCGACCGGACGCATAGACTTATCCACTACCGGAACTTCATCAATCCTTTTATCCTGTAATATCCGCATAGCTTGCGCCGCCAGCATATCCTTGCTGACTACCGTAGGGTTCTTCGTCATTACTTCGCGGATCGCGCGGGCCGTTAAATTTTTATCACTAGCCAGATGCCGGCGCAAATCTCCGTCGGTAAAAATACCTTTTAATTTGCCGCGCTTATCCACCACAATCGCTGAACCGCTGCGGGCACGGGTAATCGCTAACAAAACATCTGCCACCAATTTATCCTCACCTACAATCGCATTGGCTTGGCCTTGCCGCATAATATCCTGTACAGTCAAAAGTAAACGCCTGCCCAAAGCTCCGCCGGGATGGAAAAAAGCAAAATCCTTCTCTTTAAAACCTTTGCGGTCCAATAAACACACAGCAAGCGCATCCGCCATTGCCAAAGCAGCAGTAGTCGAAGCGGTAGGAGCCAAACCTAAGGGGCAAGCTTCTTTTTTCACACTCACATCTAAGACTACATCGCTATATTTAGCCAATACGGATTTAGAATTTCCGGTAAGCGAAATAATCGGCGCTCCGATCTTTTTAAGTATCGGCAAAAGCTGTTTCATCTCTTCAGTCGAGCCGCTATTGGACAAAATAATTATAATATCATCGCCGGTAACTTTGCCTAAATCCCCATGGATTGCCTCGGCCGTGTGCAGAAATAAACTGGGTGTGCCGGTAGAAGCTAAAGTTGCGGAGAACTTTTGCGCAATAATTCCGGTCTTACCCATTCCGCTGACTACCACCCTGCCCTTGCACTTAAGAATCAACTCGATAGCTTTGACAAAACCTTTGCCTAAACGCATCTTTAATAGGCGGATGGCTTGCGCTTCAATCTCTAAAACTTCTTTAGCCCTCTTAATTATATCAATGTTCATCCCGCACCTTCTCCTTATTCCTTTACCTAAAGTCTCCCGCCTTCTAATTACTTAATATACAGAAGGTGCGGGATTCATAATGCCTGCCTAATCTTTTTTATCTGCTTTAGAAGTTCTTCCAATTCTTTAAAATTAATCATATTGGGCCCGTCGCAAGGCGCATTTTTCGGGTCAGGATGTACCTCCAAAAACAGTCCATCGCAGCCAAAAGCCACTGCTGCCCGGGATAACCCGGCAACAAATTCCGTCTGGCCGCCTGAGCAACCACCCTGGCCTCCGGGAAGCTGCACGCTGTGCGTAGCGTCATAAATCACCGGATACCCAAAATTACGCATAATCCCCAAACTGCGTAAATCCGTGACTAAATTATTATAACCGAAACTTACTCCCCGCTCGGTAATTAAAATCTGCTTATTCCCTGCACTTTCAACCTTCTTGATTATCGGCAGCATATCCCAGGGTGCAAGAAACTGCCCTTTTTTGATATTCACCACCTTACCAGTTTTAGCCGCGGCTAAGATAAGATCGGTCTGACGGCACAAAAATGCCGGTATCTGAATAATATCCAGTACTTGCGCAGCCGGCGCAACCTCATTTACGCAATGCACGTCGCTCAAAATAGGAACTTTAAGTTTATATTTTACTTTCTTTAGAATCGCCAGCCCCTTTTTCAATCCGGGGCCGCGATAAGAATTTACGGAAAGCCGGTTAGCTTTATCAAAGCTGGATTTAAAAATAAACGGCATATTAAATCCGGCAGCGATATCTTTAATTCTCTGAGCCGCCGCCAAACAAGAACTCTCCGACTCAATAGCGCATGGGCCGGCAATCAACACCAGCGGCTGCCTATCTCCAAATTTTATATTTCCGGCATTAACCTGATGCATTCTATTCCCCTTCTTTCATTTTCCCTAAAACCTTCTCCAGGTCCTTAGGAGTATCCACGCCCACAGTATCAAATTGTGTCTGAATCACCTTAATCTTAAAGCCTTCGGCCAAAACACGTAACTGCTCTAATTTCTCAGTTTTTTCAAGGTTAGAAACAGGCAGATTCTTATAAGTAAAAAGAAAGTCTTTGGTGTAACCATAAAGCCCGATATGCTTATAATAAGTTACCTGGTCAATCTCGGCGTTCGGCGCTAAATACGGAATAGGCGCGCGCGAAAAATATAAAGCGAAGTTATTTTTGTCCACGACAACTTTTACCACATTCGGGTCCAATAGTTCCAGGACATCATCAATCTTTTTCATCAATGTCGCCATATTGAGCATTTTATCTTCCAACAATGCCCGGGCCACGGAATCAATCATCATCGGATGAATCAAGGGTTCATCCGCCTGGATATTAATAATGATTTTTACATCCAGTGGATTAACTACCTCGGTAATCCGGTCAGTGCCACAGGTATGCTCCCGGGAAGTCATTACCACCTTAGCCCCGAATCCGGAAGCCGCCTTAAGGATAATCTCATTATCGCAAGCAATAATTAAATCATCCAGCATGCGGGACTGTTTAGCCCGCTCCCAAACATGCTGGAGCATAGGTTTACCCATAATATCAGCCAGCACCTTACCGGAAAACCTGGTTGAAGAATACCGGGCGGGAATTACGCCAATCACATCCATTTATTTTATCCTCTCCAAAAGTTCATGGGTATCGGTCACTGCCGTACCCAATTTACCAACTACGATTCCGGCGGCAAAATTAGCAATATATGCTGCCTCTAACTTTGAAGCCCCGGCGCAAAGCGCCAGTGTAAAAGCACTAATTACCGTGTCCCCTGCTCCGGAAACATCAAATACCTCTTGCGCCACTGTCGGGATATGCTTATTTCTGCCTTTTTCAAAAAGCCACATCCCGCTTTCGCCAAGCGTAATCAAAAAACTCTCTAATTGCAAATACTCTAAAATTGCTTCACCCGCGTTAATAATATCTTTATCTGTAAGCAAGGTCTCTTTATCGATCTTGAACAAACCTCCCCGGTCCTTCATGCGAAGATAACGAATAGCGTTCTGGGCTTCTTTACGGTTTGGCGTAATACAGGTGGCATGTTTATAGCAATCGAAGTTATTTTCTTTCGGGTCAATCGTTACAATTTTTTTAGAATATCCGGCGTTCTTAATAATATCCCTGGTCAATTCACTATCCAAAAGCCCCTTACCGTAATCTTCAATAATCACCGCATCAAACTTTTTGATATTGTCGCCGAAAAAATTAAAAAGCCTGTCTTTAATGTTCCTGGAGATATTATGCACATCCTCCCAATCCACCCTCACCACCTGCTGATGCCCGGCAATAATCCTGGTCTTAAGGGTAGTCATCCTCCCGGTTTCAAACAACACGCCCCGCATATCAATGTTTAATTTTTTTGCCCCGCGCTGAAAAGTTTCCGTCGCAGGATCATTGCGATCCCCTAAAACTCCACAAAGGGTAACTTTTGCGCCGAAAGCACTGATATTATTAGCAACATTAGCTGCCCCTCCCGGCGCATATGTCCTCCTCTTTGCCCAAACCACCGGCACCGGGGCTTCCGGTGAAATTCTCTCAACGTCACCCCAAATATGCTGATCAAGAATTAAATCACCCACCACCAGAATCTTTGCTTTATTGAATTTTGTGATTATTTTTTTTAAGCTCTTCATATATTTTCAATTACGCTCTGCGCCAAAAGCGGCAGCATAATCTCATGATGTCCGATAATATAATATCCTTTTCCCGCCCCGGCAGTAGGCCGGCTGACGACATTTTGTGCCGCCCGATATTGATAAATCATATCAAAATTCGCAGAAGTGAAATTTTTAACCTTATTTCCTAAGTTCCGGGCAAGATTCAGGGCCTTTAAAAACACCTCCGGCAATAACACCGCCGAGCCAAAATTTAAAACTACCCCTCCCTGGTTCAGGGAACGAAGATTTCCTGCTAAAATATGAAAATCCCGCAATGAACCGGTGGCAGTTGCAGCGGCATCAAATGAAGGGTGCTGATGAATAATATCCGTGCCAATCCCCACAAAAACACAAACCGGAACTTTATGCTTGTAAGCATTATAAATCAAGCTTAAATTTTTATGCGCCAGCGTCGCTGTAGCTATTTTTTTAGCTACGGCATAGCCTAAACCAAAACCTGCTTTCACTCCTGCCTTAGCCGCGGAATTTATAAAATCTGCGGTCTCTTTACCCATTCCAAATTTACCGTCTTTAAGATTCGCCGCTACATCTTCAGATGTTTTGCCCTGATAAGCAATCTCAAAATCATGAATAATCCCGGCCCCGTTTAAACAAATACAAGTAATTACTTTTTGCTCAAGCAATTCGATCAACACCGGATTAAGCCCGCATTTAATTACATGCGCTCCGGCCATTAAAATTACCCCTTTATTCTTCCGGCGTGCCGCGACAATAGCGCCAGAAACCGCACGCAGGTCTTTGGCCTTTAAAATTCCGGGCAAAGAATCTAAAAACGATGAAAAACTCCTGCCTTTGGCCGGCTTGAGTGCAAAATCCCGCTCATTCACCTTACTTAGGCGTTCTTTAATTGAATACCTTTTTACTTTCTTAAAGTTAATCATAAATCATGCATTTAGGTAAATCCTTCGCTTCGCTCAGGACGTTAGGCCATTGATGTTTACAGGCAAAAGCTTAATGATTTTAACACAATTCGAAGCTAAAGCAAATAGATAATTTAGTAAATTTTTTAATTAACAATAAAAAAAACAATTCTCTTGTCCTAAACCGGCTTAAGAGGCCCATCCTCTTTATTTTAGTATTAATTCGGCGGCAGAAAGCACATCTTCAACGGTAGTAGCCCTAAGGCAGGCAAAATTTTTCTGGCAATTGTGCGCCAGGCAAACAGTACAACCTACAGTTTTATACAAAATCCTGCTTTTTTCTCCTAACGGCCCCCAACGCTTAGGGCTAAGCCCGGCCTGGCTGCGGCCAAAGATTGTAATCACCGGAATACCTAATGCTGAAGCAACATGCATTGGGCCGGAATCAGTAGAAATAAACAAGTGGCATCTTTTTAATAAACTGGCTAACTGGCTGATGGAAGTTTTTCCGGACAGATCCAGGGCCGGTGAATGCATATTTTTAATCACTTCCTGAGACTTCTGAACATCTCCGGGCCCGGAAACAATAACCACCTTAAAACCATATTTCTGAATCAAACGGTCTGCTACCTGGGCGTATCTAGCCGCAGGCCAAATCCTGGAATGGCAGCTTGCCGTCGGATGAATTACCAGTATTTGGTCTCCATTTTTAATTTGTGCCTGAGCAAACAAATCCTCTACCCACTTTTCAGACTCCTGTTTTATCGGCATATATAAAGATTTATCCAAAGGCTCAACCCCCAAAAACCTTACTAAGTCTAAAGCGTATTCGGATTCATGCTTTTCTCCGTACTGTTTAGTATGCTTAATTTTATCCGTAAGCAGAAACCCGAATTTATGGTCATACCCTAAACGTTTAGGTATCCCGGCTAAAAAAACCAGCAAATGAACGCGCTTAGTAGGATGTAAAACAATCGCCAGGTCAAATTTCTTTTTCCGGAGTATTCCGGCAAATTTAAGAGTTGCCAGCCAGCCTTTTGAATTTTTAATATTTTTATCAAACGTAATTACTTCATCTAAATCCGGGTTACCTTCTAAGGCTTCCCGGGTATATGGAGAAACCATCATCGAAATATAAGCTTGCGGGTATTTTTGCCTTAAAGCTTTAATTACCGGCGTGGATAAAAGCACATCCCCCAGCCGGTCAGTACGCGCAATAAGAATCCTGCGGTATTGCTGCTGGCCAATGGCTCTCTCCCGGCCAGACAATAAAGCCTTAGCTTGATTCAACACATCAGACGGCTTAATGCAAGCCAGGCATTCCAGGCTGCCAAACCGGCATTGAGCTTTAGCGCACGGGCGGCAAAAGATATCTTTTTTAACTACCGCGCTTCTTGCTGACCAAGGCCCGTATTTCTTTTCATCAGTCGGTCCGAATATGGCAACCACCGGCACATTTAAATAACTGGACAGATGCATTACCGCGCTATCGTTGGTGATCAAAAGCTGCGATTGCTTAAGTAAAGCGGCTAGCTGGCCAAGGTTAGTTTTAGCGCAAAGATTAATAATTTTATCTCCATTAGCTTGTGTAAGATAATCACATACAGGCTGATCAAGCTGATCCCCGGCCAAAATAATATGATACCCCTCTTCAATCAACTGGCTGCAAAGCTGGCTAAAGTTTTCCTTATTCCAACATTTAACTTGACTGCGGGCGCCGGGGGCAATGACAATCAATTTAGCGCTATCGGCTAAATTCCGTCCGGTTAAGATATGATTAATATAATCAATATCTTCCTGAACAACAATTACAGACGGATATATTTTATTTGCCTTAGAATAATCGAACAGGCCTGCCCAAAAAAGATGCCTCTCTTTCATATGTTTAATTTTGGCAGGAATCCGGCGCAAAGGGGCGAAAAATAAACTTTTTTTTCTGGCCGGCAAAAAGGCGCCGAAAAAGCTATTCCGTAAATCTACAACCAGGTCAAAATTCTTCCTGCTTAAAGCAAAAAATAATTTTATTTTCTCCGTTAACTTCGCATGCTTATCAAAAATTACCACTTCACTAACGCCGGGGTTATCCGCAAAAATTTCCCGCGGCCGGACCGGCACCAGACAGGTAATCCGGGCATCCGGATATTTTTGGCGCAGGCAATCCAGAACCGGCAAGCTTAGAATACAATCACCAATATTACTTAAGGTAACAAACAGAATTTTCATTTTTAATGTTTATTATTTTTTCTCCCGGCCGTTCCGGGGCTGTAAAACAGAATTTTTAACTAAAATGGCCTGCTTCAAAACTTCTTCGGGAGTAACCGCTTTCATACAACGATTATCCGGACAATGCACCTGGTAACATGGTATCGGGCAACCCACGTCTTTTTGCAAAATGACAACATTATTGGCCGGATATGGGCCGGTAATATTTTGGGATGTAGGCCCGAAAATAGCAATTATTTTTTTGGCTCCCACGGCATTAGCAATATGCAAAGGCCCGGTATCCGCTGTGATGAATAAATCAACTTTTTTGGCTAATGCTCCTAATTGTTTAATATTAAAAATTCCACAGGCAATTAATGGCACCTGCCTCATTGCGTCTTTAATCCTGCTGGCCAACAATAAATCTGAGATACTACCGGTAATAATTACCCGGGCCTTGGCTTCACTGATTAATTTATCCGCCAGAATCGCCCAATAATCCGCCGGCCAACGCTTAGGCATCCAATTCCCGCCGGGATTAATCACTACTACAAAATCATCCGGGGCAATGGAATTCTTCTTAAAAAAGTTATTCACATGCTCTTCATCATCCGGACTGACAAAAAAATCCAGATAACGGTCTTCAACACGTAAACCCGCTTTCTCAATCACATCCAGATAATAATCTATCCGATGCACGGAATCTCTTTTAGGAGGAGTAATCTTCTGGGTTAGGAGAAATGCGCGTTTTTTAGTATAGTGCCCGATCCTCTGTTTAATCCCGGCCAAGCGGCAGATTAGTGCGCGGCTAAATGACCGGTGCAGTAAAAACACCGTATCAAAATTTTTTTTCTTAAGTAGATTAACAAAATTAAGTTTTTCCAGCATCCCTTTATGCCGGTCTTGTTCATCAAAAATAATTACTTCATCCAAATACGGGTTGCCTTTTAATATCGGATAACAGCGGCTGGGAATTACGCAGGCAATATAACTATCCGGATAATTCCTGCGGATATTCCTAATGGCGGCGCTGGAAAATAAAACATCCCCTAACCAGTTAACATTAAAAATAAGAATACGTTGGGCTTTTAAATTCTGGCTCATTTAGGTTCTCCGGTGATTACCCCTTCAAGCAACTCCTGATAAACCCCCTGGGTTTCCCTCACCATCTTTTCTTTAGAAAAGTTGTTTATAATAAATTCGCGGGCATGCGAACCTAAATCGCCGCGCAACTGCGGATCGCCAAATAAAAGGATAATTGCCTGCGCCAAAGCCGCGGCATCCGCCGGCGCAACCAACAATCCATTCACCTTATCCTGGATTAAGGTTTTAATCCCGCCTACCGCAGAACCTACCGGCGCCACCCCTTGCGCCATCGCCTCCATTAAAGCTAACCCCAGCCCCTCCTGCAGCGAAGGCATTACAAAAACATCCATCGCCGCAAGCAAATCTTTAGTATTCTTGGCTTCCGGAATAAATATGATATGCCCCATTAATCCTAGATCCCGGGTTTCTTTAATTAAAACGCCTTTGGTCTTTCCTTGGCCAACGATCAATAATTTGGTATTTGGTATTTTTTTTACAACCTCCCGCATTGCCCGGATCAGATAAATATGGCCTTTAACATCGGACAAGCGGGCAATAATCCCCACCAAAAAATCATTTTTGGCGCCTAAATCCCGGCGCATATTGACCCTTGCCGAAAAATCACCGAAATTATTAGTATCAATGCCATTATTAATTACTATAATTTTATCCGCTGGAAGTTCAAAATCAGTAACTAAATGTTCTTTTACCTGCTGGCTGATCGCAATTATTTTTTGCCCCCAGCAACCGAAAATTTTCCGGAATAATTTCGGCCTAAAAAACCCATGACAGGTAAAAAGATGCGGCTTCCCCAAAGAACGCCCCAGCCAAGCGCCTAAAACTTGCGTAGTGCGGCTATGTGAATGGATTAAATCAATGTTGTATTGTTGAATCATTCTTTTTAACTTCCAGAAACTAAGAAATATTTTCGGGCTGATCTCGCTTTTTGTTTTTAAGGGGGCTTTCAAAAGGATAATCCCGGCCTGAACAAATTTATTCTCCATTTCTCCGCCGCTGGAAGCTAAATAAACCCGGTGACCTTTTTCTTTAAGCCCGCCGGCTAAAGTAAGCAGATAGCTGGTGATCCCGCCTACATTAAGATGATTAGCAATAAAAAGTATCTTCACCCCGCACCTTCCTTTTATTAATCCATTTAAACCATTAGTTCTTAATACTTGAATAAGAAGAAGGTGCGGGATTCACCCTTCACCTTTTACAGTTATTTCAATAGCTTCATCACTGCCGCAAATACCTCCGCCGGAGTAATTTGCATCATGCAGTTCTTGGAGCGGCACCTGGTTTTATAACAAGGGCTGCAGGGTAATTTTTTATCAATCACCACATAATTTTTACCGGGTGGCAGGTGCCGGCGCGCATCGGTAGGGCCAAACAAGGCAATATACGGAGTACCGACGGCCGAAGCGATATGCAAAGGCGAAGAATCGGCGGAAATAAAAACCTGGCATTTCTTAATTAATACCGCCAATTCATTAATATTAGTCTTACCGCAGGCATTAATAATTTTTGTATTCTTTAAGGAATTAGCTAAAGCCCCGGCCAACGCCTGATCGCTAGCGGTACCGGTAATAATCACACGGATATCTTTTAGGCCCAACTCTTCACACAAACAGGCTAAATATTCCAACGGCCAAAGCTTAGTACCCCATCTTTTAGAAGCGCTGATATTAATCCCTACCACTTTCTGCGCCTGGCTGAGCCACTGGGCGTTAAACAAATCATCAACTGTTTTTTGATCCTCGCTAGACGGCCAAAGTTCCAACGCATTGTTTAATAAATCGATCCCCAGCATTTTTAAAATCCGGAATTGGTGAGTAACCGGGTCAATTGCCGGCCTCTGATCAACAATAGTATGATTAAGCAGAAAAGAAAATTTCTTATTATTATAACCATAGCGGTTAATACATCCGCTCAAATAAGCCAGGATATGGCTGGAGCGGCTGTTCTGCAGGTCCATTACGAAATCAAAATTCTTTTTCCTTAGAATACGCCCGATATTCCATAAACCCGCCAGACCCTTATCTTTATTTTTTAAATCACAGACCAGTAATTCATCAATATACGGGCATCTTAAAAGTATATCTTTGGATTCTTCTCCGACGAGAAAACTTATTTTATAATTGCTTTGGGGAAACTTTTCCCGGATCGCCCGCAGGGCAGCCGTCGAAAGAATCACATCGCCTAAAGAACTGAGTTTAATTACCAGGATTTTAAAATTATTTAAAACCTCCCGGTATACCTCCAATGTATTTTTTACCATTAACTCCAGATTATATTTTTCTTTAACTTTGGCATAAGCATTTTCCGCCAGTTCCCTGGCAAACTGCGCATCCTTATAAATACGCATAATCGCCTCGGCCATACTCTTAGCATCTGCCGGCGGCACCAGGAGGCCGTTTTTACCGTCCTCAATAATATCAATCACTCCTCCGACTTTTGTGGCTACCACCGGGACACCCGCGGCTTGCGCTTCCACCACCACCCGGCCAAAAGCCTCATGAGTAGTCGTAGCTAGAACCACTAAATCCAAATGCTCTAATATCCCGGGAATATCCCGCTGCGTACCCAAAAACTCCGTACAATGCCACAAACCCAGCCGCCGCACTAAAATCTGCAGCTCTTCTTTATACGCCTCCTTGGAAGCCGGAGCATCCCCGACAATCCAAATCTTCAAACGGGGGACCAGCCTGGAAATACGGGCCATCGCTTTGATAAAATGCAGATGGCCTTTTAAAGGAGTAATCCTGCCGATAATCCCGACATTAAAATCTTCTTTTCTTTTTGTTTTCGGATCCTGGTATTTAAATTTTTCTAAATCCACGCTGCGCGGCACAAGCTTAATCCGCTCATGCGGCACGGAAAAATCTTCAATCATATGCCGGGCGATTACATTACTTAATACAATTACTCTTTTTGCCCACCCCATCACCGCGCTAAAAAAATGTTTTTTATAATAACCATGGCAGGTAGTGACGAATATCGCCCGGGTTTGCCGGCAGGCAAAATATGCAATCCAGGCCGGAACCCTCGACCGGGCATGAACAATATCAATCTCTTCCTTTTTGATTATTTCCACTAATTTAGGAACTTGCTTAAACATTGAAATAAGGGATTTTTTATTCACCGGTAAAATGTAATGCTTAGCTCCGCCGGATTCCAGCTCTTTAACCAGAGCTCCGCCGGCAGAGACCACTACCGATTTATGCCCCAGGCGGATTAAATATTTGGAAAGATCCACTGTGCCGGTTTCCACCCCGCCCACATTAAGTTCCGGTAATATTTGTAATATTTTCACCCCGCACCTTCCTTTTATTAATCCATTTAAACCATTAGTTCTTAATACTTGAATAAGAAGAAGGTGCGGGGTTTGCCCCTTTTGCACCTTCCTTTTATCATAATATTTTATTTATCCCCTCGATAACTTTTAGATTATCTTTTGGAGAATTAATCTGCGGCTTATCCTTAAGTAACTGATTAATCCGCAAAGATAAGTTGTTAACCTGCTCCCTATAAATATACCCTTTATGAGAATAATTCTTCAAAAAATTTTGATGCTTAGTACTAAGATTAGCGGAGTTAAAAACTACCACATATTTTTCCGCGCAAACCGCTTCAGAAACCATCGAAATACTATCTGGAGAAATAACGATTGCGTTACTCAACCCCAGTATCCCGCCTGCCACATCCGGATTATTATTCTGGCGCGCAATCACTAAAAGCTTACAACGCGCATAATCAATAAATGCATTTTTAACAATTTCTTCCACTTCCCAAGAACTCCGGCGGGAGGTCGAAATCAGAATATCCGCATTTAAGTCTTCCGCGGATTTCTTAATCTCTCCGATTAAATTCAATACTATCTTTTCCCCTAAAGAAAACTTTTTGCTATTGCCGCCGATTAATACTCCAATACAAGGGTGAAGCAGCGGGCCTTTTAACAACCCTGATTGCTCCAGGCTTCTAGCCTTCAAAGATAAATACTCTTTGTCAATTAAATTAAGCGCTCCTTCGGTGATTACCATGTTGTTACGCTGAAATAGTTTATCCTCCCGGCAATCTGAAGCCAAACCACGGCCCTGTGGGCAGTCATGCTGGGGAATAATCGCTAAATCAAATTTCTTTAAACTGATGTTTACCGGACGCATCAATACCACGGACTTAGCTTGATTTTCTCTGGCCAAAAAATAATTAACTACGCTGGCTGAATTCCCCGCCGAAATAATAAGATCCGGCTTAAAATTCATCAAAGACTTCCAGCTTTGCGGGTCTAAGGCATAACGCAAATAACGCATTCCCCTGCCGGAACCCTGATATTTACCGCTGAATTTAGCTAACCACCCCAAAAGAAAACCGCTTAAAGTTGAACGAAATCTTATTTCCTGCACAAATAAACTGGCCCTTATTCCCCGGACCGCCAGCTGCTGAACAACCAACTTAGCCGCTCCTTCAGACTGGCGCAGGTGCCCGGTCTTGCCATCGGAAATAATTAAAACTTCCCTTTCTTTGCCATATTTATATATTTTATAAGTCCAGAGGTATTCATGCGGGTATTTCCGTAGATATTCTTCATAAATACTGATTAACCTTTGCAAATTTTGCTGCAGGTCTTTTTCAGAATCCCCGCTGCGGTCCGCCGTAAAAACCTGATCCAGGATTACTTTGATATACGGCCCCTTAATCCGGGTATAAAAAATAGGGATTATCGCACAATCATGCTTTAATGCCATTTTAACCGCACCCGTCGACATCGAAGCTTCTTTACCAAAAAAACTAACCAACTGCCCCTTTTTACCTCCCTGATCCACAGTCATGCCGACTGACTGATTGCTCTTAAGCACCTCAATTAACTGCCTGACTCCGGCACCTTTGTGGACAAGCACTCCATGTTTAAGCCGGTAAGCGTTAAGTAAAGCGTTTAACCTGGGAAAGCCCTGGTCACGGACGAATAAAACAAAAGGTATTCCCAAATTTGCGCAAATAATATTCGAAAGCTCCCAATTACCTTCATGCACAATCAGAAAAATTATCCCCTTACCTCTTTTGAAAGCCTGCAGCATATAATCTTTATTCTCAATCTTGATATATTTATCGATGTATTTTTTATTTATACGGGGAATAAAAGATATCTCTACCAGGTTCTGGCCAAAAGCCTGATAAGCCTTACGCGTAATTCTGGCGCTGGATGCGCAATCCAGGTTATCCGCAACCGTCTTTCTAATATTACTATAGGCAATCGCCCGGTGCCTGCGGTCGAACAAATAAATCAAATCCCCTAGCCTTCTGCCTAAAAAAAGGCTGAAACTCAAAGGAAGAAAAAATGTAAAAAAACTTGCTGCCCTAAAAAGAATACAGCTCGCGTAGTCTGCGATCAAATTCTGCCTCATTTTTTATTATACTTAACCTGATCTCCAAAACCAGTATCTCCAACCCCTTAATCCCTAAATCTCTGATTTTAACCGCGTCCTTCTGGGTAGTAATTACCGTATCCAAATTATTTTCTTTTGCTTCTTTTGCAATTTGTAAAATATCTGCCGGAGCATAATCATAATGATCCGGGAATTTATGGAATTTGGCGACTTTCACCCCCAAATCACCAACAGATCTTTGAAACCCTTCCGGGTTGCCTATGCCGGAAAATATTACTGCTGGCTTGCCTCTGAGGAATTCCGGATTAATCAGCTTATCCGGCTGGTCAATCCGGCTCACCCCTTCGACCTTATGGCTTGACTCTACAATCAAAGCCTTGGCATTTATACGGCTTAGCCGCGCAGTCAAACTATCTAAATTCTGGCCGGGATAAATTTGCGTTAAAACAAAAATATCCGCCCGCTTCAAAGCAGACAGGGGTTCACGTAAAAAACCCGCCGGGAGCATGCGATAATTACCAAAAGGATTACTGACATCAATCGCCACAATCTCCAGGTCTTTAAATATCCTCCACTGTTGCAATCCGTCATCAAGTATCAATATGCCGCAGGCATAATCACGGATAGCCGTTTGCGCTGCTCTTACTCTGTTTTTGTCAACGATAACCGGCACTTGCGGAAGCTGTTTAGCCAGCATCGCCGGCTCATCACCCATACCCTGAGCACCTGCACGCCTGGAATCCCGTTTATACCCCCGGGTTAATACCCCTACTTTATTACCTGCCAGGCTTAATTTAGCTGACAAATACTCTACCAAAGTGGTTTTACCTGTACCTCCTAAGGTAATATTTCCCACACTGATTACTTTGGCACCCAGCCGCACAGGTTTTATTCTATAAAAACCGGCCAGAGCGACCACTACCACCCCATAAACCAACGAGAGAACAAACAAAACCCCTTTTAAAACTTCTCCCGGAAACCTCTTATCCTTACCGATAGCCAAATTATAAAGATATTCTTTCAAAAAAACTCCTCTAGATTATCGCTACCCCTGCAAAACGCTTGCTTAAATTTAAGGAGCGCAAACTGTTCAGGCCGCCTTAGGCTTTTTTCTATAATTCGATGCGCGCAAAGAAATATAATATCATACCTGATGCTTCCAGGCAAATGATTTCAAGTATAAAAACGTAAGAATAGCAACAAGATATGGAATTAAAGCGGGATCAGCTGAAGGATCTGACTTAAATTCTCCACAACTAAATCGGCAGCAGCTAAATACTCTTTCGGAAGACTGGTGGAAACAGCAATGCAGGTCATACCTGCCTGTTTAGCGGAGGTAATGCCAAAAGGCGCATTTTCAATAACCAGGCAAGCCGCAGGCGTAACCTTCAAGATACTGGCTGCCTTAAGATATGGTTCAGGGTGAGGTTTGCCATTCTTGACCTGGTTACCGGCTACTATAGCGCTAAACAGTTTGAGCATTTTAACCGGCATAATTTTCTTTATTCCATCCAGCGGAGTACCGGTAACCAACCCCAAAAAAAACCCCTGTTTTTTTAAATCCGCCAATAATTCATAAGCTCCGTAAAAAATGAACCGCTTAAAATAACGCTTAAATATCTTCTGCCGTAAAGCAAAAATTGTATTTAAAACCTTACGCGTAGGCTTAATCTTGTTACGCTTGAGTAACCCCTTTAAAGTAGTTTCCCAGCGCTCGCCTTCCTGGGCATAAACCTCAAAACAGCTTACCCGGATTCCCCAGGGACGCAAAGCTTCATACCAGGCAATAAAATGATACGGCATAGAATCAATAATTACTCCATCCATATCAAAAATAACTGCTTGGGGGCGGTTTTTTAGTTTTTGCATATGCTTATAATTAATCTGAAGAAATCGAGGAAAGATTACGTTCGATGAATTCAATCAGCTTACGCTGATTCTCCGGAGAAATGTCGGAAAACTCCACTCCGATTCCGGGATATTCATGCGGCTGGACAGTTTTATCCGGAATCCAAACCACCCGCGCGTCCAGTTCCAATATCTCCGGATTCGGCGCAAGTTTCATCTTCAGGGCTACTTCATCACCAAGCTTAAATTTACCGCATCCAAAGATAAAAGCCCCTATCGCGCTTAAATTAAGCATTTCCACTTTAAGGCATACCGGAGAATTGTCTTGCTTAGGTTTTAGCTCTATCTTCAAGTCAACTGGCAGCCGCTTAAACCTGCGGCGCAGTTGCATCTTTTTGATCTCCTCAATTACCTTATCTTCCTTAAAGCTCTGAATCGCCAAATCTTCAGAAGCATAAATCTCCATCACCCTATCCAGTCCGGCAACCGTAAACATATCCCTTAAATGTACCGGAATATTTACAAATTTCATCCTTCCATGATGATTAGCCGCTTCTTTATAGGCGATGGCAATTACCGAAATACCCATATAATCCACTACCTGGATACTTTCTAAATTACAAAGAATATTCAGATACCCGTCGTGTACGCATTGACCAACCACCTCCACCAAATTAGCCGAATCCACATCGATACGGCCGCTTAAGTCCAGGATAACGCAATTTCCGATTTGTCTTAATTTTATCTCTAGCATAGTAGTTTGAATTCAATTGCCGGATTACCTTTTAAAGTATTATGCGCCGGGCAGTTCTTAATAAATTCCAGCAAAGCTCTTTGCCGGCGTTCGTCAAATCCGGAATTCTTTAAATCTATCCGGACATTAATCAGCTTAAAAGAAAACGGGGATTGATTGCTAAGTTCACCTGAAACATTAATCTTAAAATTCTTTAAACCTAATTTAGCCCCTTGAGCGTATTTACAGATATACACGCCAACACAGCTGCCTAATCCAGATAAAAATGCATCCAACGGAGTTAACCCCTGCCCATGGGCATCGATAATAAATTCGCTTTGCCCTGCTTTTACGGTAAAAGCCTGATCCTGATTGTGCGTAATCTCAACGTTATACATTCTCTAAACTCCCCCTTTATTTATTCGGAGACAAAATAATTAGTAAGCAG
Organism: Candidatus Omnitrophota bacterium; assembly: GCA_028712375.1. Lineage (GTDB taxonomy): Bacteria > Omnitrophota > Gorgyraeia > Gygaellales > Profunditerraquicolaceae > UBA6249. The sequence goes on along the minus strand of JAQTQG010000011.1, from coordinate 1,317 downwards.
GAGCTTTTGCCTGTTTCTGCCAGAATTCAAAAAGCGCGATATTTTCTTTTTTGGCCACCCCGGAAGTAATTTTGACCCTGCTTTTAATTAATTTCTTCAACTTCAAATTAGAAACTGTCATTTCATTAAAACCAAATCTTTTGGCATCTTTTATTGCTGATCCGGATACTATACGCGAAATTCTTGCCCAATGACAAGCAGAAAAACACATCGGGCATGGCTCACAGGTTGAATAAATAGTGCAGCCGGTCAGGTCTATTCCTTGAAGTGTTTTACAGGCAGAACTGATCGCCGCCATCTCAGCGTGTGCGGTAATATTTTTGCTTTTCCAGACCAAATTATGGCTGCAGGCAATAACTTTATTATGTTTAACAATACAGGCGCCAAAAGGAGTTTGCCCTTTTTTAATACCTTCAATGGCTTTGGCAATTGCCAGGCGCATAAATTTTAAATCATTTTTTTGCATTTTATGCACTAAATAATAATCCCGATATAAAACTCAAAGAAACGCCTAAATTTGCCAGAATAGTTAAAGCGCATAATTGTTCCAGCTTCTTTTTATTATTATAGGCGCCTTTGAGCATCTGATAAGCTGAAATTACAGAAACAATTAAAAACGGCAGATAAAAAACCCCCGACAGCTCCGGCATCCCTTTGATCAAAGCTAAAAAGAATGTAGCCGCCGTGCAAAATACCAAACAGGCATAAAGAAACGCTCCTTTTTCTTTCCCCAGGCGCACCAGGATATTCTGCTTAAATACCTGTCTATCCGCGGGATAATCCGGGTATTCATTAATTAATATTATATTTACTACGCCGCAGGCAATCGGCAGGCAAGCCCGCAGCGTTAAAATATCGAATCGTGATGCCTGAAGATAAAAACCGGTACTTACGGAAAGCCACCCAAAAGCATAAGCAATAAGCATTTCACCGATTCCCCGGCTTACCCAGCGTAAAGGCGGCTTAGAATAAAAATACGCGCAAATTATTCCTGAAATACCCAGGATCAAAGTCCAATTGCCGGTTTTAAAATAAAACTGCAGGATTAACCCGATAATAATCGCCAGGGCAAAAACTATCCGGATTAAGTTTTTTACTTTTTCCGGAGCGATTTTATTTTCTGCTAAAATTCCACTGCCGCCGGTAAAGAAATTTTTCTCTAATTTCGCGCTTAAGCGGTCTTCCGCCAGGTCATAAACCTCCCCGCTATAATGCGCAATTAATTGCACCAGCAAAGATCCGCATAATCCGATTAAAAAAACCGGCCAGCTAAATACCCCTAAGCGGCCCGCCAACAAAGCCCCCAAAACATACGGA
>JAQTQG010000063.1 GCA_028712375.1 Candidatus Omnitrophota bacterium | reverse complement strand
CTTATAGAATTATTTTATATTATTCTACTTTAAATAAATACATCAAGCAGTATCTCCCTTGAGACCAGGCAACAATATTGCGCGGGAAAATACAGCTAAACAAAAAGGTTACCGACTAAATACAATCCCTTTAACTATGCCCATATTTCATGCTGCCCATCGCTTCGCTTGGAATGATTTCTACGCGGCAAGAAACGAGGAAAAATCAGGCTCTTGTATTTTTATAAGAAGAGCTTCTATAACTAAATAAGAATATTAACGATGTTTATTCTGGGGAATTTTCTTTAACACATAAAATAGTAAAACAACCACTAGAGAGCAGATTCCAAGATAGGCTTTTTTCTTACTGACTGGATGAATATCCAAACTCCCCGAAGTTATTTTCTTTATTTCAGAAGCATGGATATCCAAATCACCACCATGCTCTAAGCAGCTTCGATGAAACGTCCCTGAAACTTCTACAATATCTCCTTTTATATGATAATTCCCGGAATAACGGATATCCTGAAGCATCGTTTTATGAATCCAAATACCAATCGCGATAGTACCATCATTCACATGCAACCACGCGTAATCTCCGCGAATCATTACATCTCCTATAACTTCTCCTTTATAGCTAATAACTTTACCATCATACTGTTTAGCATTATTTAACAAATCCAAACTCGTATATACCTGAGCATAACAGTTAGAAATGCTAAACATTAAGCACAAAATTACGAAAAAGAATAAACTTTTCACTTTTATTTACCTTTCACATACGCTACAAAAAAACCAAATAGCGCAAAAACCGACATTAACTCCAATCTTCCTGCCCACATTTCGATTATATAGGTCACTTTTAATATTGCCGGCATACTTGCATCGGTTATCCCGCAGGAAAGTCCAACATTTCCCGCCGCAGAAGTTGACTCAAAAAGAGATTCCAGAAAAGGATACCCCAGCCATACTCCTATTAAAGTACCCAATCCGTAAAGAAAAAGATACCCCAAGGTAACAATCATAACTGCCCGCACCTGTTTATCTTCGATAAACATTGTTTTTATATGATGAAATTTCTGCACCACGATTGCGCTTGGCGAAAGCATCATTTCTTTTATATTTTGCCTGAATGCCTTATATATTATTCCCACGCGCAGCATTTTAATGCCCCCCGATGTGGAACAAGCACAACTTCCCAAAGCCATAGTAATAATTATTCCGGTTAACGCTAAATTCCCCCACTCCTTAATAAATTGCTGAGCATATATTGTCATGTAGCCGGTTGTGGTTTGTCCTGAGATGATCTGAAAGAATCCTTTACGGAAAAGTATCATTCCATCCGAATAAACACCCAGTCGCCTTAAGCCAACCATTACAATCAAAGTAACAATCATAATCACAAACAAAAGAGTTCGTGTTTCGATATTTTTCCAAATTTCTTTAAAATTCCCCCTCCAGATTTGATAATGCAAATTAAAGTTAAGCGAGCCAATAACCATAAAGAAAATTATGACAATTTCATAGATCAAGCTGTGATAATAAAGAATGTTTATAGATTGCGGGGAAAAACCTGCGGTATCAAATCCGGCCATAAAAATACAAGCGCCGTGAAAAAACGCACTTTGGGGAGCCAATCCAATAGACATTCCTACCAGGCCTAACACAATAGTTCCAAAGATCAAATATACTATGCTGATTGCCCAAATAAACCGCGACGTGTTAATAACATTAGGGACTAATTTTTCATCACGCCCTTCCCCCAGATACAGATTAAACGTCCCACCGGTACCCTTAACCAAAAATGAAATTGCAATAATCGCGATCCCTTGCCCTCCCAGAAAAGGCCCTAAGTGACGCCATAAATTATGAGTTCGGGAAAGGTGATCCAAATCCTGTACAAGGGTCAGCCCGGTGGTAGTAAAACCGGACATGGTCTCAAAACAAGCATCAAGAAACGACTTGTAATGGCCGCTTAATAATAACGGTATAGCGCTAAGCGCCATCGCTGCCAACCACGAAAGGGCAATCACCGCCATGGCCTGGCCGGTATTCAACTCCTTGTCTGTTTTACACCGCCAGCTTAAAGCCAAACCGATAAATATAGCGATATTAGCACTAATCAAGAAATCCAAAGCGGGATTAGGCTCTCTAAATAAAACAAGCCCCGTAATAAACGGCAAAAACATAGTCAGGCCAATACCGAGGATTATCCTTCCCAGATAATAACCAATATTCTTAATATCATTTATTTGCGGCCTAAGTATCATCGTATATACCGAAAGGCTAATGCAAATAGTGAGCCTATGCCAATAATTAGCATTGCATACACCGCTTCCCAAAATATTCCGAGCGTAACAGTATAAAAAATAGTTATTTTCTTCATAGTATTTAACAAAAAACCAGAGAATGAGTCACTCTGGCATTGTGTAAAATCAGCTTATTTTTGTATTTATTCTATGGAATTACGATACGCTTGGCGGACAAAGAAAACAAGTCAAAAAAAGGTCAAAACGAGGAATTAATCATCAGAATGCAAGCGGTAGCCCACGCCCGGTTCCGTAAGAATGTACATCGGGCGATCCGGATTAGGTTCGATTTTGCTGCGCAGATTACTCATTGTTACGCGTAATAAATGTAAAATACCTTCATAATCTTCTGTTTTATCCCAGATCTCACGCAGAATTTGTTTATGCGTAAGAACCTTACCAGAGTTTAAAAGTAGAAGCTTGAGGGTATCATACTCCGTGGGAGATAAATCAACCTGCTTATCTTCAATAGTAGCCC
>JAQTQG010000010.1 GCA_028712375.1 Candidatus Omnitrophota bacterium | reverse complement strand
AAAACTCCCCGCCCATCGGCTTTCTGGGCAACAATATTAATCTGCATAATTGCATCTTCACCGGCCGGGCGGATAAACTGCAAGCTGCTGATGTTCGGCGCAATCACGGAAGTTGCCCCGTTGTACGTGCGCGTAAGCTGCCCTGAACCATTAAGCGCGTAAGTAATATCCGGCCCCCATTCTATATTGCCAATCACATCCACAACAACACCGTCGGCATTATTATCATGCGGTATTTTAAAGGTAACCGAATTGCCCGATACGCCTTCTCCTAAATTTACTTTAGAAGGAGCGGTCTGGCGCAACTCCCTGGCCATCGGCATAACCGCAAATAAAACATTCTGCCGCAGCTGAGTGGGAATATCGCTGACAAACAGAGCACTTTTGCCGGCGACTACCGCATACCCCAAGCCCATAGCAATAACCGAAAAAATTAATATTGCCACCAAAACTTCAAATATCGTTAGCCCTTTCATCTTTTACCGGTTAGCCACCTGCGTGACTAGCTCCACAGTTGAATCAATTATACCGTTGCCGTTAGCATCTTCTCCTGTGTCCAGGTCTCCGTTAAGGTTCGTATCTTCTCCGACGATTTTATTGCCTTGAAGCCAACATACGCTTATAATTACCTGTAAAAATTCCGGGTCTGTATCGTCAACATATACTATGCCGCTGCTGGAAGGAATGCTGTTAACAGAAAATTTCAGGCCATTATAATTAGCAACAATATCCGGAAAAGGCGTAGTCCGTATTTCTTCAATTAACCCCCAGGCAGCGCTGGAAGCAAGACTGGCATTTTTCGAGGTCCGGATTAAATCCATACCGGCAATATACAAAAACAATATTCCACACACCGCAAAAGCAGCAATGGCCGTTGCGATGAGCACCTCTAATAAAACAAATCCTTCTTTGAATCTCCTGATCATTTTTGCCTCCCTAAGGCAATAATCTTTTTTCCTCATATATAAAGTATACCTCAAAAACAGGGATAAAACTATCCCCAACTTTAAAAATAACTTTAAACAATTACTAACCCCATACTTACTTATAGAAACCGCGATTGGGCACCCGAAACTAACCCGTAAACCTTTTTGCCTCTTGCTCCTCTGTTTAATTTATCAATAAAAAAACCACGGAACTTAATCCGTGGGATATTTGTTTTTAACAGATATATTTTATTCTCTACTTATTCACTGTAAGCAGCTTTTCTCTACCCTCTTCCACAACTTCTACGGAACCACTATTAATTTTCTTAATAAACCATCCGGCGAAATTTTCCTTTTCAGAAACCAGCTGGCCGTTGATTATAACATAACTCTTACCCTGCGGATCAAAAAAGATCCCCTCAATCTTTTTATTATCAGCCGCGGACCCATCCACCGGAGATTTATATGAACGCACATCAATTAGCCTGGTTGCTTTAACCGGCACGGTTTTACCTAAAGATCGCGCGGATTTAGCGTCCCGGATGCCCAGAAAAACATTTTTGGCATTCCAAGCAATATCGCCAAACTTCCCCTGGTATTTTATTCCTAAAGAAAACAAACTTATAATTATCCCCCAAAATGCAAAACTCTTAACCGCAGGGCTAAGCTTGCTTTGTTTCCGCAAGAAACCAGCCGGCTTATTCTTCTTTACAAAAGAAGCGGTCATCGTATCTGTCCGGGGATTGTAACCGCAATTACTGCAAATTTCATCATGCGGGGCAATTACATTTTCACAGAAACGGCAAATTTTCATTTTTAAGTCAGGTCCTCAACCGGCATAAGAAAAGCTTTCATCCCCTCTGCCCCCAAACTTTTACGCAGCTGTTTAACCAACAAAATTATTTTTTTGCCCGCGGCTTCCTCGCAGGCAACATACAAAATATTATTCCTTCCCGGCCAGATATCCGTGCCTAAATGCGTCCCGCTGGAAGTGCCGCAGCCAAAAACACCGATAACCTTAGTATAATTCTTCAAGGCACAACTCTCCAGGATATCCATCGCTTCATTATCTAATGCCTCATTATACACCAGCATAACCATTTTCATTTTTTATTTACCCCCGGTAAAGCTGATTTTCTGTGGAATACCGCATAGAGCGTCGGAACAAATAATAAAGTAACTAGAGTTGAAACGGTTAAGCCCCCCATCATCGTAATGCCTAAAGGCTGCCAAACCTCCGAGCCTTCCCCGCGGGAAAGCGCCAAAGGCAAAAGGCCGGCAATCGTAGTAATCGTGGTCATTAGTATCGGGCGCAACCGGTTACTTCCGGCGGTAGTTACCGCTTCATACATGGAAAATCCCCGCGCCCTGAGCATAATGATATAACTAATCAAAACAATAGCATTATTTACAACTATACCCATCAGCATAATAATCCCCAGGAAAGTATTAATACTTAAAGTAGTCCCGGTCAGGACAAACCCTAAAATTACACCGATAAAAGTAAAAGGTATAGCAAACATAATTATAAAAGGATCTAAAAGAGATTCAAACTGCGCCGCCATAACCATATACACCAATCCAATACCTAAAACAAGCAAAAGCGTAAGATCGCCGAAAGCCTTTTTTTGCTCCTCCGCCTCTCCGCCTATATTTATGGAAACATCTGCCGGTAACACCAGCTTATTAACCTCCCGGGTGAGATCCTCTACAATTTTTCCGGTAGACCGTTTATAAGCGTTACACATAACCCTCACCATTCTCTCCCGGTTCTTACGTTCGATCCTATCCGGGCCGCTAGTCTCATAAATATCAGCGATATTATTTAATTTAATCTGTGGCCGGTTAACGCCTTGCCGGCTGGCCAAATCCTCCAACCCTACAAAAGGAGTATTATCCTCCGGCAGCGGAGCAGTAATTGCCAGATTCTCGATATCTTCTAAATTCGCGCGCGAAGAATCCTCCAATCTAACATAAATATCATAGGTTTCCCCCTTTTCGCGGTATTTCGTAGCCGTCGACCCCTGAATATAAGTTTTTAAAGTGGACGCAATGGTATTCATATCCAATCCCAGGCTGGCGGCTTTTTCTCTATCCACATCAATCCTTAACTCCGGGCTGTTATCTTCCCGGGAAATACTCACGTCTACTGCCCCGGGGATTTTTTCCATAATCGCCTTTATTTCTTTAGCCAAAGCGTTGGTATCTTTAAAAGAGTTTCCGATAATTTCCAGCTGCACCGCCTTACCGCCTCCCCCGGTAATCAGGTTACCCAGAGGATTTCCCGTAGAAATATCCGTCCTTAACACTCCGGGAATGAGATTAATATTGTTCCTCACCGCTTGGCCGACTTCTTTTACCCCGCGCTTTCTCTGATCTTTAGGCACAAGCTTGGCTCCTGCGGAAATTATATGCGTGCCGCTGGCTCCCCCCACTAACCTGCCGACCCCGGTAACCTGCCCGCAGCGGGCATAAAAATATTTTGCTTCCGGGACATTTTTAGCCAGGATATCCTCGATTCTTCGGGCAACTTTATCAGACTCTTCTATGCGTGTTCCAATCGGCAGATTGATTGTAATCCTTAAATCGCCGGAATCTTCTTCCGGCATAAATTCACTGCCGACAAACGGAAGAAGCAGTATACTCAAAATAAAAATAATCACAAATCCGATTAAAACCAGTTTTTTATGGTGCAAAGAAAACCCCAAAGCCCGCCCATAAGCATTCTCCAATCTTTTAAACCAATTCTCCGAAATCTCATAAAACTTACGCGTAAACTTTGATTTTTTGCCGGAGTGGTTAAAACGCAACCATTTAGCACAAAGCATCGGAGTAAAGGTGCTTGCCGTAAATAACGAAGCAACTAAGGTTACGATAATAATCATTGCCAGCCCGCCGAAAATTACCCCGACTACTCCGGGGATAAAAAGCATCGGCACAAATACTACTACCGTAGTTAATGTTGACGCGGCTACTGAAAGAAACATCTCCGAGGCTCCGAAAATCGCCGCTTCCGTCGGCCGGTTCCCTCTTTCCAACCTTCTAAAAATATTATCTACGATGACAATCGCGTTATCCACGACCATCCCGGTTGCAATCGCCAAAGATGATAAACTAATTGTATTGATCGTGCCTTTGCTTAAAAATATGTAGATAAAAGCAATTAACAGGGAAAACGGAATGGTTAATGCAACGATAAGGCTGGGAGCGAAAGACCGGAAGAAAAACCAGGCCACCATGATGACCAATACAATACCCAGCCAAACGGAAGAACTTAAAGAATTCAACGAATTAATAATATCGCTAGAGGTATCAAATATGGTGGTAACCTTAACATCCGGAGGCAAAGTTTTAGCTAATTCCGCCATTCTCTTTTTAACCTGCGTAGCCACTTCCACGGAATTTGTCCCGCTCTGCTTCTGCACCATTACCATAATCCCCGGATTTTTATTAATCCGCACTAAGCTGGTAACCTCCTTAAAACTATCCTCAATCCGGGCAACATCTCTTAAATATATGGGATTTCCATTACGCTTACCCAAAATAAGAAGGTTAATCTCATCGGGCCGGACAAATTCTCCGGGAAGCCGAATCAGATAATCCGTAAGCCCGGTTTTTAAACTTCCGACGGGCTGAGTAATATTTTCCTGCGCTAGTTTGTTTTCAATATCTAAAACAGAAAATCCATAACTTTCCAGCCGCTGCCGGTCAATCCAAATATTGATTTGACGTTCCAGACCGCCGCCGTTAATCTGTACCGTACCAACCCCCGGTAACTGACGCAGGGCATCCCCGATTCTTTTATCTACTAAATCATAAAGATCCGGATAAGTCTGCTGAGCCGTTATGCCAAAATAAATAATCGGAATATTGGCGGTATTAAATTTGAAAATAAAAGGATTCTCCATTTCATCCGGGATATCCGGCAGGAACCGCTTGGCTAAATCAATCCGGTCGCGCACATCATTAGAAGCCTCATCCAGATTTGTACCCCAGACAAATTTTAAAGTAATTACAGAGCTGCCTTCTGAAGAAGTGGAAGTAATCTTTTCTAAGCCCGGGGTAGTCCCCAGCTGGTTCTCCAGCTCTTCCGTAACCTTTACCTCTACGTCTTCGCTGCCTGCTCCGGGATAGGTTGAGATTACGGATATGGAGGGCGGCTCAATCTCCGGCATCATATCTATACCCAGGCGGCTTAAAGAATAAAGAGCAACGACGATGATCGCTAAAAAGATCATTAAGTTTGTAACGGGCTTCTTAACGCCAAAATCCGGCAGGCTCATTCTTTTTCTTCCTCCGGTTTAACTAACATCCCGTCGGCCAACAGTTGTTGCCCCATAATCACAACCAAATCCCCTTCTTTTAAACCCTGGCGGACTTCAAAATACGGGCCCTGGCGAATACCTAATTTTATTTTCTTCAATACCGCTTTATGATCCTGGACCACAAATACGTAATTATCCGGATGATGGCCCATAATTGCTTCTTTCAGGATTACCGGGATATTTTCCTTGGCTTCAATTACTAACCGCACCTTAGCGAACATCCCGGATTTTAAACGGTATTCTTTATTCGGTATCGTAATTTCAACTGGGGCAGTGCGCGTAGACAAATCCACCACCGGGCTGACTTTAGTTACACTGCCTGAAAATTTTTCATCCGGCCAGCTGTCTACTTTAATTTCGGCTTGTTGCCCAAGAGTAACCTTAGGCAGGTATTTTTCGGGAATATCCAATTCGATCTTGGCCTTATCCGCGCTTACTACCAGGGCAATCGGGGTGCTTACTGAAACATTCTCTCCGATATCAACATATACCCTGCCCAAAATACCGGTAAGCGTACTCTCTACCGGGGCTCTCTGGAATTGCAGCCCGACTTCATCGCGGTCAATATAACAAATCGCCTCGCCTTTATTAATTAAAGCCCCGTCTTCTTTTACTTTCTCAATAATCTTTCCGCTGACTTTCGGATAAATCACTGCTTCATCCTGAGCCTTAATATCCCCGGAATAATCCAGAGTATCATAAAGCTCCTGCAATTTAACTTTATCGACTTTTACCGGAATAGCATTCGAAACCGCCTCCTTAGCCTTCTGCCCTGAGCAGCCATTCAACAAAAACACAAAAAAAATCAATATTAATATATTTCTATATTTCATTGAAACCTCCTGTAGCCTTATCAAAGTTATATTTAGCAATAGTATAATCATAAGTAGCTTGTTGTTGATTAAACACCGAGACCGCATATTTTAATTGCGCATCATTCCTGCCCAAAGAACTGACCAAGCCCTGGGCGTATTTTTCTTCGGCCGTGGCAAGATTATTCTTATAGAATAAAACGTCTGCCTGGCTGGACTTTATTTGGTCAATGGAATTTCTCAATGCTAAATACGCGTTCTTTACCTCTAAAGCAATATCCTGGATTAACTTCGCTTTCCCTAATTCTGTCTGCTTTAAGTCGATAATTGCCTGCTGAACCTTGGCTTTAGTCTGCCATCCGTCAAAAACAGGCCAGGAAACAGTCAATCCTACAACATTATAATCATTCCAATTTTTGGTATTTACGGTTGTGGTAATGGCGTGTGAACGCCCGTAATAATCCCAGGAGGCATAGATTTCCGGACGGTTTCCTGCACGCTGCACTTCAATTGCGCTTTTATCCGCTTTAAGCTGCGATTCAAACTGTTTTATTTCCGGGCGGGCTTGCATAGCTTTTAAAAACCCCTGATCAAAAGCTATATCTTTGGGAGTAAATTTAAATTCGGTAGAAGGCACAATCACTATATCCTTATCCAAAGATAATAAATTATTCAATAAAGCCCGGGCGGACTCCTGCTGCGAACAAGAAGCTTCGTAAGCCTGCTCAACACTAGACAAAGAAGCCTGCGCCTGTAAAATATCAGACTCGGAAGACTCGCCGTTTTTATAGCGCGCTTTAATATAATCTAAATGCTGGCGGCTATTTTCGAGTATCTGCTTATTCAAATCCACATAAAAGCTTGCCAGCAATAATGTATAATAAGCCTGGGAAAAATCAAATATTTTTTCCAGTTTTGCTTTATCTAAAAGTGACTCTGCCACCTCTAATTTATAACCATTGTATTTTATATTGTTTATAACTTTACCGCCCCTGTAAATATACTGCTTCAAAGTAACCTGTGAAGTACTCTGGCCCAGGTCTTTAGTATAAAGCCCGGAAGTATAAAACCAGCTGCCGGTATAATCCAGCGTGGGGAAAAGCCCTGCTTGCGCTTGGGCAATGAGCGACTTTGCTTTTTCTACATCCTGCGCTTTAAGTAGAATATCCCGGTTATCCCTTAAGCCTATCGCCACCGCCTCATTAAACGTCAAGGTGATCTCTTCGGCGTAAACAAGCCCGGGCTTTCCTGAATCAGGAATATAACCTGTTCCAAAAATTAGAGTTATAAAAATAACTAACCAAAACCTGCATTTCATTATTTATCCACTTCCTTATCTAGAATATTTTTTACCTGGGTAACTATACGCAGATATTCCCCGCGGTCATCTTCAGATATCTGGCTAAAGATCTTAATAAGCAACTGCGTGCGTTGTTGATTTAATTTTTTCAGCAATTCTGCCCCTTTAGCGCTAAGCCTGATCCGGATTATCCTGCGGTCCTGCTGGTCATACTCTCTCTGTACATAACCCAAAACTACCAGGCGTTGGACAATCCCGGTTGTCGCGGCCGTAGTAACTTTCATCAGCTTAGCCAGGTCAGTCATTTTAGAAGCTTCCTGGCTGCTTAATAAATTTAAAATGAGCAATTGTGAAAGCGTAATCTTACCTTTATATATGTCGCTATGATGCAGGCGTAAAAACCCGCGCATAATTTCAGGCATAATCTTTTCCATTTTTTGGGCAAAATCGCTGATTGAGATTCCGGTCATATTAATCTCCTTAATATTTAACTATATTAAATATTAATCACATTAACAATATGCCATAAAAAAATCCCTTTGTCAAGGGTATTTTAAAATTAAGCCGGTGGCGGTTTAAGCCCACGCTATTTATTAAGTGGACAAAAGATCTTTTCTTAATACCTGCCCGCCGCTATATTTAAACCTAAGAAAAAATAATTAACAACAGGATAAATCCGCGATTTTCTTTTCGATTAATTTTTTATGTTTTTGCTCTTCGGTAACCAGATAAGAAAGCAATTCCCGTAAAGAAGGGTATTTTATAAGCATTCCCTGATACGCTTTAATCGCATCTTCCTCTTTCGCTAATGCTAATTTTAAAACTTCAGCTTCAATCATATAAAATCTCCTTCTGTTTTTATGCCGGCTTAAACTACTTAATCGGCAGGTAAATAAAAAATTTATGGCTCATCAGACTTCCCCGATAACTTCGCCCAGGGAAGTAAACCTTCTCAAAAGCAGGAAGACAACCAAAGCGTAAATAATACAAACCAAACCGATTAAAACATGTTTTCTCAAGCACCACTCATGAAAAATATAAATATTCTGCTCTAGCTTTGGCAATATTCTCTTGCGCAAACCGTATTCTTTGCCGGCAATTGCCTCAATCTTGGTGTAATTGCTGTAAATCAACAGTGCCACCCCGACTAAAAAGACTGCCGGGCTAGTCCAAAAAATAATCACGCGCATCCAATCGAAAAAAAGCCAATCTTCCATTTCCCCTCCTTCTTTTCTTTAAAAATGCTTCTCTAAAGAACTGCAAAATAATTTCGAAAGGCCGGAATGCGCCTATTGCTTTAAAAGGCTTTATATTTTTAACAAAAATAGACTAGCTGGCCATTTTATACCTATTTAATTATACCCAATAATTTAAACTAACACAACTCTATTTGATTATATAAATCTGCAAAAAAACCAGCGCGGATTTAATGCGGGAGGGCCGATTATTCTTCTACCGCGACTTTCGGGATCCTTACCTGATAAAACAGCGGTTTTCCTATATACTTCTTGTAAAAAGGTTCCACTGAATCTGCCATAAGTTCTGCGTAGAATATATATACCAACAAAACTATCAAAGTAACTATTATCAATCTTCTAATCATCCGCCCCTCCGCTAAAACAATGCCGGTATTTTGTAAACTATATAATTTTTAATTATTTGCAAGATAAAACAGCTTTTCTTTTAAAAACATTAAATTATAAAGGTTTACTTTCTACTTAACATCTACAGCTATTAATCTTTCCATAAAACAGCATCAACAAAACAGCTAATTCCCCACTTTGGATTGAATACCCGCAGAGAAATGGCCATAAGCGCCCTGTATTTTAGGTTTAAGTTTTCCCGCCGCCACAATGATTATCCCGACAACAATCGCAAAAAGAACGATATATTCTAACGTACTTTGCCCTCTCCTGGCTTTTTCCATGTTTACCTCCCCGGCGCAACCAACAAAATCATCCACTCCTGAGACTCTCTCTTATACCCTCAATAACCTCAAACCATTCCTGTTTAATACTTTTCTCCCATGCCATGTATTCTGCCTGCAGCTTTTCATCAATATGCACATAGCCTATACCCGCACCGGGAAAGCCCTCCGCTTTTTTATCAATAGGCTCTAAAAACTTTTCTATCTTGGCAAATACCAACTTAACTTCCATATTTATATCCCGCCTCAAGATACCCTCAATTCTTTTTAAAACATCCTGCTTAGTAGCCCTGCTTTCCTTTTTAACCATACCCTGGCCTCCTCAGCAATAAAAAAGCAATCCCTGTTTTAAGGATTGCTCCCATTTTAACTACAACTAGCCCTGCCATCGGCCTTCTTTAATAAAAAACCGGCCGCAGCAAATACCATGTAAGATAAATAAATCATATGCTGGCTGCCCTCCTGGCTCCCAATCAACAGCGCAATGAACTTATTTTCTAAAATCCCAGCCTTACCTAACTTACATATTAATAATACATTGCCAGAATACAAAAGTCAACCCGGGCAAAAGTAACATTCACCCGGAAAGAATTCTTTTAAATAATTGCATAAAGCCATTTGCAACAAATATTAATCTCTAACACTTTAACCGTTATTTCTTGTAATTGTTCTTACACAAATAAAATGCTGTTTTGCCTGCAAAATAATAATCAACTACTTCAAACTTTGCGAAAAACTCAGACATCTTCGCCAATTCTTCATTTGTTAAAGAATACTGCGGATAACTAATTTTTAAAAAATCAGCATAATAGCCGGGAATTTTTAAGAAAGCCAAATCCGGATAATTAATCCGCCGCGCTTTATCATTAAGAACAATGGCGTAATCACAATCTTCATATCCGGACCCTGCCATAAAAAACTTGGTGAACTCCACATTCTTTGCTTCGGTTTGGAATAGATACTCCATCCTCCCCAAATCTATGTGGCTGTGGGGAGCAATGAATAATACCTTGGGTTTATAATTTAAACCCTTATGCTCTTTATTAATTATCTTTAAAAAACCCGCTACGATTTTACCTTCCAGGCGCTGCCTGGGAGGATAAGCCGTAAAACTATACGCGGGATGCCGGTACAAAACCCTCGGAAAAAAAGACGCTCCGAATGATAAATCATAAAACTGTACGAAAGATATAAATACGGCTAGTGCCACCAAAAATATTCTATATTTTTTCTCCTTTATCTGGAATATGCCTACAGCGGTAATCAAAGCCAACGCAGGAAAAACCGGCAAGTAATAACGGCCCCATTTATTAACGCTTAACATAAGAATAATATAGGGAACGATTACCCAAAGCAAAATGACCATTTTATATTTTATTTTTTTTATTAAAAACAACACGGACCCCGCGCAAAATAACAAAAAAAGCAGCCTAGACATACTATGCACCGCTTCAAACATATAGAAAAAAATAGACTTCCACTCCCCGATATTATACGGGCAAACCCAATAAAAATGCCTTCTTTCGATAAACATCGGGAAATTAATAGAATATACACAATTAAGCACATATTCTACCCGTCCGGAACCCCAGCCGAAATTCAGCAATAAAAAAGAAATTCCGGCGAATAATGCCGAAGCAAAGACAACTTGAAAAATATGCTTATTAACGCAACTATTCTGCGGGCTGGCTTTAACCACTTGACGAACTCGATCAAAAAATATATATACCGCGGGGCCGATAAGAAAATACGCTCCCGGAAGCTTTATTAATAATGTCAAGCCTGAAACCAAACCAAATAACAAAGAATACCTTATTTTAGCCACATTTTTGGCAATCAAAATATAAATACTGACGGTTACCATGGCCACTAATGGAAAATCTACCCCGTAGCTGCGGGACATTCCATAAATTCCCGGGTAAAATGAAACAAGAAAAGCGGCAAAAAGCCCTTCTTTTGCTCCGGCTATTTCTTTCCCGATTAAAAAAGTAAAAATTATAAGCAAGATAAAAAAAGGCAGGTTAGCAGCTAAAGAAACGCCTATACTATTGCCAAACGCTAAATTAAAACAAGCCGTGTAAATATAAAAGATCACCCCCCAGCCGCAACCGCTATCCGTATTCAACGACTTAAGAAAAGAAATAATTTTTTCTGGCAATGATTGGCCGCTGGCAAGGATGCTCTCTAAAGAAAAGAATATTGTATTTTTATGTATCAATTGATAATATTTCTCCGGATACCAGGATAAAACATCTTTACCAATCCACAAACAATTGTTAATAATATGAAATAAACAGATGGCAATAAGAGCGGCGATAATAAATGTGTTTGCCCTTTTACTAACCTTATCCTCCGCTATTTCTTGATAAACCGCGTTGCCCATAATCACCGCGTTCCCTTCTTAATAAATAATGCTGCTAAAATAATCCAGAATAAACAATTAGCTTACAAGGCCTATTACCCGGTTTCATCAGATCAAGAGATTGATTCCGGCTCCGCGTAAGCCATTTGAAACTATTGCTTCCTGTTAATTTTTATCAAATAATACATCCCATATGCCGCACAAAGGCTGATAAACAAAATAATCCCCCCGGCAAAGATTATGTTCAATCGGGAAGATAAAACCTTATACACGCCATTAAGCCCGAACAATACGAAAATAACCGCCGAACCCCACTTTATTGCTTTCTCAGGAATATGTTTTCTCAACACAATACCGATGACAATACCTATCGCGTCTGCGATTACCATACCAAGAGTAGTCCCCATCAGGACATTAACCATATTTCGATATTCTATGGCAAGGCTTACCGTAGCAAGCTGTGTTTTATCCCCCATCTCCGCCAAAAAAAATGCCACCCCCACAGTCACAATAGGCCCGAAGCGGCTTTCTTTCTTATCCTCTTTAAGCTTATCGCCCTTAATCGTCCATAAACCAAAAATAATAAAAGAAAAAGCCGCTATAAATGATATGACGTCCATAGAAATAACCGTAGTTAAAAAATACCCGGCAACTACCGCAAAAGCATGGTTTAGAATAGTCGCTAAAAAAACAGCTACAAGCACTTTGCCGGCACTATAGCGCGTGGCAAAAGCCATTGCTAAAAGCTGCGTTTTATCCCCCATCTCCGCCAAAACCACAAATATAAAAGATGCTATGAAAGCTACCATCCTGCTCCTTTTACCGCCTCCCGGATCTTAAAAATCGATAAAACACCATCTATCTCCGCCCAAAGCCGTCTGACTAACGGTACTCTTACCATCACAACCAATTTATATGCCTCTGCAAATTACCACTCTTTTTACGAGATGACAATCATTTAGACCTTACATTTGGCATGAGGAAATTCACCGAAGATTCGAGTTCAACTCACTATAAAATTCCCGCCAGGGGAAATATTTCCCGGGGCACTCCGTCCTGGCTCCGGGAACCTGGCCATGCCCCATAATCTTCTCTTTGGGGATTTTGTAATATTCCCTCAGAATATTTACCAAATAGACTAATGCTACCATCTGTTTTTCAGAAACTGCTTCTTTGCTGAAATTACCCACCAGGCAAATACCTATCCCCTGAGAATTCATATCCGCAGCCTGGCAATGAGCGCCTTTTTCTTGCTTAATCCAACGCGGTGAAACTTCAATCTGGCCATCCCCCTTGCCATCAGTTCCGTTATCGATCACAAAATCATACCCTATGCCCGCCCAGCCCCTGCGCTTATGCAATTCATTTAAATTAAGCGAGCTCCCAGCGTCTGTTGCGCTATGATGAATAATAATATATTTCCATTTATCCGAAGGAAATAAAGCGATTACCGGCCTTATCGGAGCTGCTTGCGGGACACGCAGGCGCTGGCCTATCTCCAGAGCCGTAGATTTATTTAAATTGTTTGCCCGCGTAATATCTTCAATCTTAACATTATACATTTTACTTATTCGCCAAAGGGTTTCTCCGGGAGCTACCACGTGAAAAATATCCTGCCTCACAATAGGCCCGGTTAACTGCGGATAAATTTCCTGCGTAAGAGAAGGCGCTGGTTTAACCGGCATCCTGGCGCAAGAACTTAAAATAACGGCTAAGCTTATAATTATCCATAAATTCATAATTTTTTTCATATTCCTCCCGAATAACTAACGCTTAGAAAAACTTAAATATAAATACACACTAATCCAGCAAAACTTTCTCGAAATGCTGGTAGTCCTTCAAAGATTTCCAATTCCCGCCCCAAGTCCAACCCAAACGTATAAAACATTTTACAACAGGAGAATCATACCTAAGCGTTCCCGGCCGGGATATATCGTATACAGCCCCGGCGGGTAATACCACATCCCCCTTAATATAAGGATTTTGCACAGGATTAATGTCAATCGCGAAACCATAAGCATGCTTGGAAAGAGTTTTTCCGCCGGTAACTGTTCGATAATTAAACCCAGAGGTATTATTGGCGCGCATGGACTGGTTATCTTCATTCCATTTTCCATTCTTAAGGAACCGTTCGGAAGAAATAGGAATCACCGAAGCAATAGGAAATTTGTTTTCCAGGGCTACCCGGAAGACTTCCCGGATATCTTCAATAAGCCTTTTATCGATCACCAGCTGGCCTTTGTGTATTTTACCATCGAATGAATAGTATTCTACTTCTACAAGCCCTTGTTTTTCTTTAAACCCGGGCGGGGCATATTTTTTTAACGCCTCAGATAAAGTAATATTGCTATCGATAATCGGGCCCTGCGGTAAAATAGCCGGCGATTGACTAAATTGTCCGGCGGGAGTTCTTTCCGGGCCGCTAACCCGCATAGCGCAACCGGATAAAATTAAAGCTAGAAATAAGAAAAAAATACCGTTGCAATAAAAATTACAAGGATCAATAATGCGAGCATTCTTTTTAGATATTAAAAAGTTAATCCGGTTCATCTTGTAGGCAGAAGAAATTTTTTTATAAGTCTATTAAAAAAGTAAACAGCCGGCAGCCTGCTGGATAAATCTACCTTTCCGTCGATATATCAATATGTTACAACAATCCGTTATTTATTACAAGATTAATTAAAATTTAAACACTGCCCCGATGATACTGCTTTTCCCATGGTTTCTTAAGCAAATAACGCCTCCCCAGGTACAAATAAAAAGAGGCTAAACGGTTAAATTTAGCCTGCAATTAACTACTCCGATTTCATCCGGTTAAAGCTTATTTTTTAACCGGGCATTATCATAATGGATATTGCCCGGTTAAAATTGTCTTTATTGGCGGTGGTATACTCAACAAGTACTTTATCCCCGGGTTTAATTTTTTTCAGGTTCAACACTTCCCAGTCCGGGCCATAAACACCAAGGCCAGAAGTTAAAACGAAAATCATTTTCTTGCCCAGGCTGTTGATAACAATAATTTGGTGCTTAATCCCTCTGACAGGATCCGGCAGAATAATTGAATCCACCTGGCCTTTAAAGGCTTGCGATTGCAGAATCTCTTGTTTAAATGTCTGCCTTTCCGCTAACCCGGTAGAACAAACTGACATTAGGATAAATAATAAAAGAATGATTTTTTTCATTTTTTTGTAGTGTTAATGGTTATAGGAACGCCCCATATTAAGAAATGCCGGTAAAATTTACTTTTTATTTTAAAATGACCGGGGGTTTCTTAAGATATTTGCCTTTTCTTTCTTATCTGATCTAAAACTATCGCTTCAATGCGGGTAATAGTTTCAATCAAAATGTCCTTATCTACCTCTACAAACTCCACCCCGATCCTAAAACCGTCCTGAGCATATAATCTATGCTTCTTAACACTAACCACTCTGCACTTTCCGATTAAATTCCGCTCTACGGAAACAGGATAATCAAACTGGGCGATACACTGAAGCATAGTATCCAGATTAATATTTTCTTTTAAAAAAATACTCGCCCCTCCAAAACTGATATCCAATAATTTACAATCAATTATTTTCGCAGGGTCGTTTTCGAATTTTAAAAAAATATTATTTTCCAGGCTAAATCTGCGGAAAGCTCTTTTATCGGGCATTTTAATAAATTGTCCAATCTGCTATCAATATTATATCCTTCTCAAACCTTTGATTAATATTTTAACATAAATTACGAAATAGTTAATAATTTGTTAGATGAAAAACAGTTGCCTGAATAATCATACGCCTCCTGCGGGAATTTTTCGCAGAGGCAGAAAATTTGCCTGTATAATTATATCTTCCGTCGGTATATCAATATGCTACAGCAATCTGCTTTTTATTGCAAGAGTAACTTTTAAGCATAGCTGCTTGATTTACTTAATCTGTTTTTATGCCGGATAGGCGCATATATATTAAATACACGGCATCATTCTTCTTCTTTAAGACGAGTTATTCTCTGGCGTAAAATAGAAAGATCCGGTTTGTTCGCAAGCACCAACAGCACATCCCCTCCCCCTATAACTGAATTTCCCGACGGAATAATAAAAATATCGTTTCGGGAAATAAGCACAATAAGGCATCTTTCCGGAACATCTAAATTACGGATCATCTTGCCATCTGCAACAGAATTATAAGGAACTATCAGATCTGTCATCTCTGCGTCAATAGCTGCTGTTTTTTCGAATTCTATCGGATAATTCTTTTTATTCCCCATTGGCAGGTCTAGTTTTAATAGCTTCGAAACTGCGGGAATTGAAGTTCCCTGGATAAATACCGAAGCAATAACAACAAAAAATACAATGTTAAAATAAACGTCTGCCTGGGCTATGCCTGCCATATACGGAAAGGTTGCCAAAATAATCGGGACCGCCCCCCTTAAGCCAACCCAGGAAATCATGGTTTTTTTCCGCAAGCTTATTCCGAATGGCAATAAACACAAAAATACACTTATCGGCCGGGCCACAATCATAAGAAGTAAAGTGAGCAATAACCCGGCCCCCATCAACGGAGCCAGGTGGGAAGGAAAAACCAACAGCCCTAAGGTTACAAACATTATAATCTGGCAAATCCAAGCCAATCCGTCATGGAATTTCATAATGCTTCTTTTGTGCTGAAAATCCGCTTTTCCTAATCCTAAACCTGCGATATACACCGCGAGGATTCCGTTTCCTTTTAAGAGAACAGCCACGGTGTAGGTAAAAAGAACCAGCGAGATGGTTATTACAGGATAAAGACCTTCATAATCTAATTTTAGCCGTCTAATAAAAAACACGATAAGCCTTGACATAATATACCCGGCTAAAGCCCCTATCCCCATATCTAGAACAAATCTTGGAACCAAAGACAAAACAGGCATATTCTTTACGGTCAGTATGCTGATAAAACCAAGTGTAAGAAAAACGGCCATGGGGTCATTGCTGCCGGATTCAAACTCAAGTAGCGGTTCAAGGGGCTTTTTTAAGTTAATGCGTTTTGACCTCAAAATAGCGAAAACAGCTGCGGCATCTGTTGAGGAGACTATTGACCCAAGAAGCATCCCTTCAAAAACAGTAAATTTTAAAACTAAAACAGCAAAAAATCCCATAATAATTGCTGTAAACAATACGCCCAAGGTTGAAAGAATTATGCCTGGCCAAATAACTGATTTTGTATCACCCCAATTTGTATCCAGGCCCCCGGAAAAAATAATAAAAATAAGAGCTATAATACCTATAGACCTTGCTAAAGGAGCATTGTCAAAATAAATCCTTCCTATCCCTTCGGAACCTGCGAGTATTCCTATTGCCAGAAATACCAGCAAAACAGGCACAGCGAATCTACCAGAAAGCTTGCTCGCTAAAACACTAACAAACATTAAAACTGCAAACCATAACAGAATAATCTCAAATGCCATGATGAACAATAACCCCTGATTTTGGTTAAATTGATAAAATACCGTATATTTTTATTATACCACTATAATAATTAATTTACCATTGAGCCGGCTATATTCTCAAGAGAATAATTCAGGCATAATGAAAATCCAGTTTGTATCAATTAACGGAGTATGCTGCGAAGCAATGATTTACAAAGATAGAAAATTAATTCAAAGGGGCAGTAACCTCCTTTTCTAAGCGTTATTATAGCAAGAGGCTAGATAACCTTGCTCCTTTAGGTATGCAATTTTAACAGAAACATACACGTATTGGAAACAATCAAAAGTATACAAAAAACAAAACGCAACCTATTGCTTTATCAATAAGTTGCGTCATAAACACCCCTCTTCATACTTGTTACAATTTTCGCTTTAAAAAGTATATCGGAGAGGCAGGGATTCGAACCCTGGGAGCCTTTCAGCTCACACGCTTTCCAGGCGTGCGCCTTAGACCGCTCAGCCACCTCTCCAGATCTATAATCAAATTTAAATAACTAAATTTACGGAGGCGGGAGGATTCGAACCCCCGATGGCCTTACGACCATTCCGGTTTTCGAAACCGGTGCACTCAACCAGCTATGCGACGCCTCCAAACTTGTATTCGGTGGGGCAGAGATTCGAACTCTGGGTGGACTTACGCCCACAACGGTTTTCAAGACCGCCGCATTAGACCACTCTGCCACCCCACCAGATTAAACACTTTAACTATCTTTAATCAGGTCTTTAAGTAATTTTCTCCCCTGTCCGCTCTTGAGAAAATTTTCACGCTTTCTTGCGTCTGAAACATTACTATGCTGTTCTTTATAAACAATCGTCAGTGGCTTCCTCGCTTTAGTCGACCTTACTTTTCCGCCATTATGACAATGTAAACGTTTCTCTAAATCCGAAGTGCTGCCTATATATAAATCGCCATCTTTTTTACTTTTTAAAACATAAACCCAATTCATTTATAAGCCGGTTTTTCCGCCGGAGGCGGACCCGCCACGATTTGTGGCGGGCAAGACCGCCGCATTAGACCACTCTGCCACCCCACCTCTACCTAAAATATAAAAAGCTGCTTAAAAACCGAAATAAATATATTTTGAAATATCGTAAAAGAAATATTGCAGAAATTTACGAATGAAAATTTTTCAAACATAAAACTAAACCCGAAAGCTAACAAAGCCAGGTTAGTAATAAAAATGAATGAAAACCCAAAAATGTAATTTGCTTTCAGAAAATCCCCTTTTTTCGAACGAATGGCTTTAGCGGAAAAGGTCAAATGTAAAATAGTGCTAAAACCAATCAGAAAAAGCGCATATTCGATCAACCAGCCTGAATGGATACCAAGCGCTAATAAACCATAAAGAACAAAGATTACAATTGTGTATATCGGCAAAAGAAACGGGGCGACATTAACCATTGGCTTAAAAAAACTAAACGTAATTTCCAACAGCTTATGCCCTTTATTATAAATTAACGCCGGCTCCCAGACAAACAAGTAGATTGCCAGGAAACTAATTATGCCGTTATAAAAAGCTTGCTGCAACCCTTTATCAACCTGGGTAAATTCATTGATAAAAGACATAACAGATGAATAGACCATCGGCAGTATGATCACCGCCAGGATAAATTTAATTATCCCGAAAATCTTGCTGGATAACCCGGAAATCTTGCTGGAAAAATCCCCGGAAAGCCCACCGGCTTCATTTGGAACGGGCTTTTCTTTACCTTTTAACGCAGGCAGTTTTTCAGGTAATTCTTTCTTGGCCATTTAAATATGGTTGAAGTGCTTTGGGAATCAGCACTGAACCATCCTCCTGTTGGTAATTTTCCAATATCGCTACCACGGTGCGGGCTAAAGCAACGCCTGAGCCATTCAAAGTATGCACAAATTCAACTTTCTTGCCTTCTTTGCGGCGGAATCTAATATTGGCCCGGCGCGCCTGGAAACTTTCAAAATTACTGCAGCTGGACACCTCAAGCCATTTATCAGCTCCGGAAACATAAGCCTCCAAATCATAGCATTTGCTGGCGGAAAAACTTAAATCCTGCGTCGCCAGCATAACCACCCGATAAGGCAATTCTAAAAGCTGCAGAACCTCTTCAGCATTCACTACCAGCTTCTCCAACTCGTCAAAAGAATCTTCGGGCTTTACAAATTTAACCATCTCTATTTTATCAAATTCATGCACGCGGACTAAACCTTTCGTATCTTTTCCGTAAGAACCCGCCTCTCTTCTAAAGCATGCCGTATAAGCGGTATAATAGATAGGAAGCTTATCTTCTTCCAGTATCTCATCGCGGAACATATTAGTTACCGGCACTTCCGCAGTAGGAATAAGATACAAATCATCATCTTTTAGCTTATACATATCTTCTTCCAACTTGGGAAGCTGGCCGGTCCCCAGCATGGAAGCGCGATTAACCAGAAAAGGCGGAAAAATCTCGGTATAACCATGCTTATTAGTATGCAGATCCAGCATAAAGTTAATCAGCGCGCGCTCTAATTTTGCCCCCCACCCTTTAAAAAGAATAAAGTTCGAGCCGGTAATCTTAGTTGCCCGGTTAAAATCTACAATATCCAGGTTCTGACAGATCTCGATATGGCTAAGAGGTTTAAAACTAAATTTTTTCGCCTCGCCCCAACTGCGCACCACCTTATTGGCTGAAACATCCCCCACCGGCAAAGTTGCATGCGGAACATTAGGAATAGCCAAGAGCAGTTTATTTAATTCCGCGTCCTGCTCTTTTATCTGCGCCTCCAGTTCACCAATCCGCCTGGAGATATCCTTCATGGAAGCAATTTTGGCTTTAGCGTCTTTCTTCTCTTTAAGCAAAACGCTTATCTCATCATTGGCTTTATTGCGCTGCGAGGCTAATTCTTCAAACTCGCTCAAAGCCTTACGCCGCGCATCGTCGATCTCAATAAGATTATCGATATCGATCTTCAAAGCGCGATTCTTAATCCCTTGCTTTATTAAATCCTGATTTTCTTTTATGAACCGTATATCTAGCATTTTGCCTCTTTTTTTGCCGGAAAAGCGTAATTGCCTACTCTGTGTATATATTAGCTACAAAAACAATGACATCATTATACCTTTAGATTTTAATTCTTTCAATAAGATATAGTGCGGATTTTAGGAAGGTTAAATGAGCCATGTTGGGATCGAACCAACGACCTTGACATTAAGAGTGTCCTGCTCTACCAACTGAGCTAATGGCCCGGAATTTTAGTTTAATTATTCTACCCTAAAAATATTAAATTTGCAATATGGAAAATACTGCTTTGTAAAAACCGGCAACCGTGGAAACACTTATTTTATCAACCAAAACGGTCCGCCCGCTATCATATGCTTATGATAAACCCGCCTTTTATAGAGTAACCGCTAAGCTATAAATCTCATTGTTAATTAAATTATTCTATGGTATTATTCTTACAATACAAACGGGGATAGAGCCTACTATTAAAAATCCTTAAAAATACATTGTAGCCGCTACATCTTATTTTTTAATTCAACTTGTAGCAAAGCTTACGATCATGGCCTTTGGTTAACTATGCTTAGATCTATAGTGCTATTTACCTTTAATTTAATCAGACAACATTAAGCTAGGTTATATGAAAAATAAGGCAACCACCTTCACTCTCATCCTGGCCCTGCTGGTATTCTACGGCTTAAACAATTACTACATCCTTGCTAACACCAAACACTGCCTGAATCCCGATCAAATCTGTTATTTTGAGCATATTATCAAAATTTTCCACAGCCTGGGCAGGGCTATATTAAACCCGAGCCTGCTATTCAGCACCCTGCAATCTATATTCATGTGGGATTTTAAACCCCCGCTGTTTTTTCTAACCGCCAGCGCTTCCCTTTGTTTCGGAATTAATAAAGTCAACATGGTTATGTCTAATTTACTTTATTTTACTATCCTGCTATTCGCCACCTACGGAATCGGCAGGAAATTATACAGCCACAAAGCCGGGCTGCTTGGTGCGTTTTTAGTATCCATGTTTCCCACTATCTTTGCCTTCTCCAGGGTATTAATGACGGATTTTTCTTTAACGGCGATGGTAACCCTAACCTATTATCTCTTCCTGCTGAATAATTTCAAAAGCCTGAAATTTGCCCTGCTTACCGGATTAATTATCGGCCTAGGTTCTCTGACCAAGCAGGCTTATTTTATTTTTTTCATACCCGCCCTGGCATATTTCTTCCTGCAAAAAGAAAACTTAAAAAGTTTAACAACATTAAGAAACTTTGTCTTCACGCTTATACTCGGACTGGCCATCGCCTCAACCTTTTATATCGATTTTTCATTTAAAGACCCCCTATACAGTTTTCATCTACTGCAATGCCAGTCTAATCCTAATCCTTATTTTTATCTACAAAACATTCTGGACCGCCAGCTGCTTTCAGTTTTTTCATTATTATTTTTAATCAGCGCCCTATGGGCGTTCAAACAAAAGCGTTATCTACTGATTATAGCAACCCTCCTGCTGCTACTAATCTTCTCGTTATCTCCGAATAAACAGGACAGGTTCATCTTGCCCATATTCCCCTGTATCGCGGTAATAATTTCAGGTTTTATCCTCTCTTTACCGAAATTCAGGAAAACGATAGTTACCGCCCTGATTCTATTTAGCCTTCTGCAATATTTCATAATTTCATACGGAAACCGTATTCCCGCCTTTGAGAGTTATTTTGAACACTCCCTTCCCGGGCTTCAAAATTCATCAATCAGCGAAAGCGGCTTATTTTTCATAGTTGACGAAAGCCGCTATTATGATTTAGCCCAAGAAATTATTAAAACTGTGGCCGATGACCCGGCTGCCAAACATTCAGGCAGGAAAATTAAGGTTTTACTGATTACCCAGGATTGGAAAATCAATTCTCCTCTAAAATATTTAAAAATATCGAAAAAACTCCCCATGAAGATCTTGCAGTCCGAAGATGATTTCTTCTACCTGACTCCCGGCAAACCCAAAATCATAGACTATAACAGGCTGGTTCTTTGGCCGGACTTTATTGTTATTGAAGATATTCCTCCGGAAAATTTACTGCCATACGCGCGGGAATTGAATAAATCTTTCAAGCAACATCAAAGTAAATTCCAATTTGTTAAAACTATTTTATTTACCAGTGACGCTTCTATTGCCGATGACAAAGAAGAACCCGATCTTGATCCTTCCCAAGAAGAAAACATTGCTCAGTCCAAAGTACATATTTATAAAAATATATGCTTAAAGAATTAACTTATTTCAACAAAATCCTCCGCTCCAACTTCGGGCGCCTGCGGCTGCCCCACAAAATTTCTTATGTCTTAACCTACCGCTGTAACTTACGCTGTAAAATGTGCAATATTTGGAAAAAACCACCGGTGACGGAATTGTCCTTAAGCCAAATAGAAAAATTCTTCACACAATCAAACCGTTTCTCCTGGATCGGCATTACCGGGGGAGAACCCTTCTTAAGGGAAGATTTAAACCAAATCATCCGGATTGCCGGAGAAAATTGCAAAGAGTTAGCGGCAATCCATTTCGCTACTAACGGGACCTTTACGGACAGGATTATAAAAACTGTTGAAAATACCCTTGGTGCTAAAAACAGAAAGCCGAAATTATTATTCACTCTAAGTATTGATGGAACGCCTGATCTTCATGATAATATCCGGGGCGTTACGGGAACCTGGAACAACTGTATGAACACTTTTAAAGAGCTAAAGAAAAATAAATCGGTAGGGGCGCGCATCGGGATCACGCTTTCAGAGAATAACCTGGGGAAATTTAAAGAAATATTCCACTCAATTAAAAACGCCTATCCTGAACTTAAATTTGACGATATTAATGTTAATATTTTCAATAAATCATCATTTTATTATAATAACCAGGATATGCCAGGGTTGGATTCCGCTAAAGTAATAAGCCAAATTGATGAAATATTAAAAATGGACAAGGACACGCTAACCATCAACAATTTCTTAAGGCGTAAATACCTGAAACTTTATAAAAAATTCATCCAACTGAAAAAAAGCCCCCTCAAATGCCAGGCTTTATCGGCTACCTGCATTCTAGAGCCGCAGGGCGATCTATACCCTTGCGGCACTTATGCAGTAAAGATAGCAAATATTAAAGATTACGAGTATAATTTAAAAAGGATATGGTCTAGCCCACTGGCCAAAAAAGTAAGCGTGGATTGCGCAAAAGGTAAATGCCCCTCCTGCTGGTCTCCTTGTGACGCTTTTAGCGCTATTGGCGGATCTTTATTTGACTTTAACCTATGGCGAGGATAACCGATAAAATGCTCCTTCGAAACCTGGCAAATCTCACAACCTTACTTAGAGTAATCTTAGTTTTCTTTATTATTGCTTTCCTAAATCAAGCTAATGCTGCTTGGCAAATAGCGGGATTGATACTTTTAGTTTTCACTTTACTCCTGGACGGATTAGACGGATTTATCGCCAGAAAACTTAACTCTTCCAACAATATCGGCTCGATTATTGACACGCTGGGAGACAGGATCACTGAAAATGTGCTGCTAATTTTCCTTGCCTATAAAGGGCTGATTCCGTTTTTTATCCCGGTAGTTTTTGTTTCCCGGTCATTTATCGCGGATTTTATAAGAAACCTGGCTTTTCATAAAGGTATCGGTACATTCGCCATCAATAAATCCAAGCTGGGATTTTACATCGTAGCTTCCAAATCCTCCCGGACAATCTACTTGGTTCTAAAATACCTGGTATTTCTGCTGGGGGCTTTTATACTTGTTTTTCCGGAAAGAGATACTGGCAGGCTGTTGCTTTCTACTCTTTCCTATGCTGCTATACTAATAACTGCGCTGAACATATTGAGATTCCTTGGATTACTGCATGATGCTAAAGGATTATTAAAGGATGTTTTCTCACGAGGATAAACGACAGGTTGTGTTTAAATTTAAGGCGGCTTGCCATAAATCATTTGTTCTTGAATATATTTAAGATATTTTCTGCGTTTTGTGACCAATTAAAATGTAGATCTGATTAAAAGCTGTCTGCATAAAATAAAAACACCAAGAAATAATCCCAAGTAATTTTGATAAATCTTCAAAAAAAATCACTCCGTAAAAATCAAAATGCACAGCGATTATATCCACAGCTACTGAAATGGCAAAAAATCCCAAAGCAAATAACAAAGTTATAAATTCGGTTTTCAACAGTATTCTTTTAAACTTTATTATGCAAATTACCACAAACGCCGCATACACAACATAAGTAATAATTTCAGGGATG
Source organism: Candidatus Omnitrophota bacterium (assembly GCA_028712375.1). GTDB lineage: Bacteria > Omnitrophota > Gorgyraeia > Gygaellales > Profunditerraquicolaceae > UBA6249. The sequence continues at coordinate 22,496 of JAQTQG010000010.1, read as the reverse complement.
TGTAAAACTTTTGAATACAAAGAATCATGGAATAAAAAGAAGTCATCTAAGAGAAGAGTCAAGTTTATAAATCCGGCAAATAAGAAAAACCTACTAAATTCTTTATTAATTTCCCGCAGCACTACTGAACTAAAAAAACACACAGCCGCGGTAGAACACCAAATCAATACTCCGATATTTGAAAATACCCCCATATAAGATGGAAGGTTGGCAATCGCAAAGATGTCAGAAGTAAACATATCCAAAGACAAGTCAGTTCTGAGGCATAAAATTTGCAGAAATAAAAATAGGCAAAACACCAAAATATACACCAATGAAACCATGGGGGAAAATAACACAGATTTATATTGCTTTAGCTGTTTATTATACATTAGAAAGTATTTCGTAAAACCCTAATTAATCTTTTTCTAAATGGCTATCGACATACGTAGCCAAAAGTTCAGCGGCTTTTTCAGGAGGCGGAACCCTGAAATAGTGGTCAATAACCGCATGCGCCATCTCATGCGCGATCACCGAATCAGAAATATCCTGCATAGAAGAATAGATTGTTTCAAATCCGTGGACATAGAAAGACTTATAGCGCTGCAACGAACCGGTAAGCCGCACATGCTCCTGGCTTAACTCTTCCCGGGTCCTGAATATTTTTATTTTTAAATCCATCGGAGGATACATTGCCAAAACCTGTTCTGTACGTAATAATACAGACTCCAGGCGCGCCAGGATCCTTTTTTCCACCGGATAAGCCGGATTGGTAAACAAATCTCTTTCCGTGGAAGAAACCGAAAAATACCGCGTGCGTAACCTGGCCTCCAGCCTTCTAAGATTAATATCGGAAGGATATAAAAAGGTAACCTGGCTGCTTCCATAAGAGAGCCATTCAGAAACGGCTATTTCCGTGCCGATAGGCGCCGAAATATTCCCCGTCTGGCATCCGGCAAGCATAAGCGCGGCAACAACAAGGCTAAGTAAGCGTATTTTCATTTACCTGTAGTTTAACATTTAAATTTCTTTAAAATGTTCTTGGCATTCTCCAAATGCTGCTGGTCTTTCTCCGGTAAAGATGTGGCGGGGATATTGATAATTTCTTTACTGACCACCGAGACTGTATTATTAATTAATTTAAGCATCTGGTTTAAAGATTTAGCCAGATCCTGAAGCTCGTCATCCTTGCGCACGCGGATTTCCATATTTAAATTACCGTTATTCACTTCAGCGATATCTTTTTCCAGCCGGTATAAAGGCCCGGCGATGCGGTGAGAGATAATCAAAGTAAAAATAATCGTCAAGGTCCCCGTAGCGATAATTGCCACTAAACTGCTTAATAACAAAAGCGGAAGCAGAAAATCTGCGGTGCTCTTAATTATCAGCCGGGAATTCTCAAAGACTGCCGTCGTGCTTTTAGTAGACAAGGCATAAACAATACCGGCAAGGATCAGAGCCGCAAATACGATTATCGCGCAAAATTTAATTATAAAATCCCTCTGGAACTCCATCTTTACCATATGGATTCTTCTGCGGTGGCGGATATCATTCTTCATTTGTACCTCCATCCTGATTATCAGCTTTTTCAATCACAATACTGTCAAAAACCCGGTCATATTTTTTTATCTTGGCATTATTTCTTATTTTCGCCACCCACTGATCAAGCAAAGCCCTGGCCTTTCTGATCTTTAAATCCCCCTCAATTCGCTGTGCCATCTGTTCATAAGGCTTAATCCTGCCTTCACTCTCTTTAGCCATAAAATCATACTGCGCTTTAACCTCATCCTTGCCGACCTTGACCGTCGCCAGGAATTCTTCTCCTTTTATAAAAATCAACCGCTTAATCAGCGCCTGCTTCCAATAATCCTCAATCTCTTTCATAAAACGCCTGTTTTTATCCAGGCTGTTTTTCTGGGCCTCCTGCAAAAGCAGTTCTTTCACTACCACATCCTGAAAGATTTGCTCTTTAGTCGCCCCGGACAAACTGAATTCCGCCTCGTGCATAAAATCATCCACCATTAACTGAAAATTATTTATTTCAGCGACCATCTTATCTTTATCGGGCTTCTTTGCGCACCCGGTAATTAACACCGCCATCAAACCGGCGACAATCACAAAACTAAACTTATTAAGCAACTTTTTCATTTCAGGCTCCTTTTTATTCTATTTAAAGTTATCTACAATACATGATTTCATTTTACACGTATTCCCGGGAGTTATCAAGAATAAATCATATATTTTGATACGATTATCTTAATTTAACCCAAATCGCGGTTTAGGAGGCTCATCCGGTGGTTCAATCAATTTCTTAATTGCTTCAAATATCACCTGGATATCCTGCTCATGTAATTGATATTTATGCTCCATATCTTCAAGCTTTTGCGCCAAGTCCTTATGAGTAAGCAATATCTGGCGAAGCTTAACAAACGCCCGCATAATAGCAATATTAACCTGAATTGCCCGTTCGGAATTCAAAACTGTAGAAAGCATTGCCACGCCTTGCTCTGTAAATACATATGGAAGCTTTCTTGTCCCCCTCTTTTTGATATCACAAATTGTGATATCAAACTTATAACCTCTTCTCGTGTAAGCTGATACATAAAATCAGATGGAAATCGTGACTGATTTCTCTTAACTGCTTGATTCAAGGCTCCTGTAGTAACCCCATACAACTGCGCCAAATCCCTATCCAACATTACCTTCCTACCGCGCACTATCAAAATCTTTGCTGCCACCACCTCAACTCCCATCTCTTTTTCGCTCATTTAATCCTCCCCTTACCCCAATAGACGGCCAAAAAGGCAAAATCTAACATCAAAAAAAGGGACGGTTATCTAACGTCAAAATTGAGTTAATAGAACCGTCCCCTTTGTTTTTAATTATTTCTATTTATTAAATTCACAACCAGCGTCACAATAACATCGCGCTCACTGGGCTTGCTTTCAGCAATCATCAAGGTTAAAGCAACTAAAGCATTATCCGCAATACGCTTTGAGCCATCTTCTTTATACAAAATGCCATTTCTCTCTAAAAACCATAGAAAGATTGAAACGCCAACCCGCTTATTGCCGTCAACAAACGAATGGTTTTTGACAATAAAAAAAAAGGAGATTTACTGCTTTTTCCTCAACGCTAGGATATAAATCTCTCCCACAGAATGTCTGATAAATTGAAAGGATCGAGCTTTCAAATGATTTATCGCGCATCACGCCAAAAAAATCAGAACCGCCAAATTTTTCTTTTAGCTTTTCCACCACATTCAAGGCAGACTTATAGCTTAATATGAATTTTTCTTCTTTAGAAGTATGCGAAACCTTGAGCCGCTTATAATCATAATCATCCAAGAGGCCTAATGCATAATTATAATCGTTGATAACCTCAAGCAGCCCCATCGCCTCTTTATATTCAAGCTGTTTACGGTCTTTCATGCTGCCAATAAGCTTTACTGCCCGCTGAAGGGATTGAAGTTTTAGAGCCTGTTCCTTTAAACGCTTCTCATTTAACGTATAGCCCTCAATTAAATGCCGCTTAAGGATATTCGTTGCCCAAATACGGAATTGTGTAGCACGATTAGAATTAACTCTATAACCTACGGAAATAATAATATCGATATTATAAAATTTGGTCGGGTATCGCTTACCATCCGGTGCAGTATGTTCCAAAATGGAACATACTGAATTTTCCTGTAACTCGCCTGTTTTAAATATGTTATGTAAATGTTTTGTTATTGCCGGCCTTTGTGTCCCAAACAATCGTGCGATCTGTTTTTGTGTCAACCAAACTGTTTCCTTCTCCAATTTAACCTCAAGCTGGACTTCCTTATCTTTAGTTTTATAAATGACAATTTCACCTTTTGATGGTATTCCAATAATTTTATCTTTCATAGGTTGCATCCCTCTCTTAGAAATATCATTTGTTATATTGTTCAAGGTCGCATTTTGCGACCACCTCGTTTTGTATCTTTCACTGATGAAACCCTATTTTTGGCTTTTCCGGAGCAACTTCAGGCGCCATAAGCTGTTTAATTGCTTCAAAGATTGCACCGATATGTTTATCATACTCTGCAAGCTTCAAATCATGATTCTTGTACTTCAGTTCAAGAGCCTCGATTTTAACAGCAAGATCCTTATTCGTGAGCAGAATCTCTCTCATCCGCACAAACGCCCGCATAATAGCAATGTTAACCTCTATAGCGCGTTCGCTATTAAGCACGCTTGAGAGCATTGCAACACCTTGCTCGGTAAATACAAAAGGGGCTTTTCGCACTCCACCCCAACTTGAAGTCGCAATTTGCGACTTCAAGTCTGTATCTCTTTTACTATAAACATTTTCCTTCAAGGTCGCATTTTGCGACCTTGAAGCTTCTACCTCTTCCCATGATAATTGGAACATAAAATCCTCCGGGAACCGACGAATATTACGTTTAACTTGTTCGTTAAGACGCTTTACCGCCACCCCATACAACTGCGCCAAATCCCTATCCAACATCACCTTCCTCCCCCTCACCAACAAGATTTTCGTTGCCACCAATTCAACTGCGATCTCTTTTTCTTTCATTTAATCCTCCCCTTACCTCAATAGACGGACAAAGAAACAAAATCTAACTTAATTCCTCACAAAAAACAAGGAGACGGCTCTCTTGCTTAAGAGAACCGTCCCCTTGTTTTTTACTTTATACTTGCCTAGTTTTTTAGAAACTTTACAACTTAATAATTTCCTTCATCTTCTTAATTACTTCCGCGTTATTCATCATTTTTGCCAGATATTGTAATTCTTTAAGTTTTTTATTAAGCAAAGCATTATCTAATTCCTGCGGCTGATTAGTATAAATTTTCTCATGCTTAGTTACTTTATCTTTTTCTTTATCTAACAGTAGTTCCTCGCTAAGCTTTTCTCCCGGGCGCATCCCGATAATCTTTATCTCAATATCTTTACCCAGAGTAAACCCGGACAAAGAAATCAAATTTTTAGCAATATCCATAACCTTGATCTGCTCTCCCATATCCAGGATAAAAAGTTCCCCGCCCTGGCCTAACGCCCCGGCCTGCAACACCAGCATGACCGCTTCCCTGGCGCTCATAAAATAACGCTCAACATTCGGATCGGTAATCGTCACCGGGCCGCCTTCAGCGATTTGTTTCTTAAATAGCGGCACAACACTTCCGGATGACCCTAAAACATTACCGAAACGCACCGCCATAAATTTAGTCTTGCTATTCTTTGACTTGGCCTGCAGGATCATTTCCGCAACCCGCTTACTCAACCCCATCACACTGCTGGGGTTGACTGCTTTATCCGTTGAAATAAGTATAAATTTCTCGACACCATAGTGATGCGCCGCGTAAATAAGGTTACGGCTGCCAAAAATGTTATTTTTAGCCGCAGCTACCGGATTTTCTTCCATCAAGGGGACGTGCTTATGCGCAGCAGCATGAAAAACTATCCTGGGCTTATTCTTGGAGAATATTTGTTTCAAGAGCCCCACATCCCGGATATCTCCGATAAATGTTTTTACTTTAATCCCGGGATACTTGACCTTATATTCAAGATTTAAAAAATAGATAAAGTTCTCATGATGATCAAAAAGTATCACCTCTTTGGGCTCAAAGCGCGCGATTTGCCGCGCGATTTCCGACCCGATTGATCCGCCGGCTCCGGTAACCAACACTACTTTATCTTTGATATACTGGCTAACTCCCTTTAAATCAATTGCTACTGTTTCCCTGCCCAGCAAGTCTTCCGGCTGCACCTCACGCGGCTTAATAACCAGTTTCCCGCTTAATATCTTATTTAACTGCGGGGCAATCTTGATCTTAGCTTGCGTTTTTTCGCAATATGATAATATATCGCGCATTTGGTCTCCTCTAACTAGAGGCATTGCCACAATAATTTCATCTATTTCATATTTTTCGGCAACTCGGGGGATATCTTTACGCGTACCCAGTATCTTTAAACCATGAATACTCCCATTTAATTTCATATGGCTGTCATCCATAAAGCCGATGACCCTGCCCATACTCGGATTCTTGCGGTATTCGCGCAAAAGCATAATACCGGTATCACCGGCTCCGACAATCAAGATTTTTTTAGAATGAAAATCGTAATTCCGATAATAACCTTCTTTTAAGAAACGCGATATAAACCTTAATCCTCCTACTAGGCTGGTACATAAGAAAAAATCTATAATAAAAACGGATCTTGGAAAACCATGCCCTCCCAGAATAACCACACTAGTTATTAAAATAATTGAGGCCATTATGTTGGCCTTAATGATCTTTAATAAATCATCGATCGAAGCATATGCCCATAAGCCATGATATAACCCAAAAGCCCAAAATACAGCAGGTTTTAAAATAATCAGACAAATAAGCCCAAGATAAAATCCGGAGAACTCGTTTTTAGGGATACTAAACTCAAAACGCAGAAGAAAGCTCACCAGGTAAGAAATTGCAATTACCAGGAAATGAGCAATAATGATAAACGACTTACGATAATACAGCAGGAAGTTTTGATATATTTCTTGTTTGGTCATTTTATTTTAAGTAATGTTCTTAATATTATAACAAAATCATCAAACAATCCCAACCTATTATTTATATAGTCTTTGTTTATTCTTAGCTTATCCGGTAAGATAACTTCGGTGTATAATTTTTCTGGTTCCGGGTTTCTAGCCAAAAGTTCTTCTTCATGCCTGTATTTTACCGATGCCATGTCGGTAATCCCGGGACGTACCATTAATACCAAAGAATTATCTCCTGTGTAAAATTGCTGATATTTAGGAACCTCCGGGCGAGGCCCGACAAAGCTCATTTCCCCTTTTAAAACGTTTATTAATTGAGGAAATTCATCTATTTTAGAAAACCTTAAGAATCTTCCGATTTTTGTTACCCTGCTTTTTCTCCCCGGCTCAAACATAAGTTTCTCTCCAGCAGAATCAGAAAACATAGTCCTGAACTTAATCAATTCAAATAAAATACCGCCTTTGCCCATTCTTTTTTGTTTAAAAAATACCGGTCCCCGGGAATCAATCTTTATCAAAATAGGAACAAAGAAAAAAACTGGAAGACAAACAATAATTCCTAACAAAGAAAAAAATAAATCAAATAGCCTTTTCCCAAATCGCCTATACATTTCTGTATTTCCTTATAATATCCCTAACTGTATTCACTACTTGTTTTACCTGAAATTTTGTCATCCCCGGAAAAATTGGCAGAGATACAATCCTCTCATACGCCCATTCACTATCCGGAAACTGCTCCATCTTATATTTAAATTTATCCCGATAAAACGGATGCCTATAGAGAGGTATAAAATGTACGCTCGCACAAACCCCTTGCTTTGCCAACTCTTCGATAAATCTTGCCCGATTAATCAAAAGAAGTTCCAGATTTAGTTTAATTACATATAAATGCCAACTTGTTACCCTGTCTTCTTTAATAACCGGAGTGATTATTTCCGGGATTTTCTTAAAACTCGAATCATATGCTTGCGCAATCGCCCTGCGCTTTTTCCACATAAACTCAAGCTTCTTAAGTTGAACTAAACCTAATGCGGAATTAATATCAGTTGTATTATATTTATAACCAGCCTCAATAACCTCATAATACCAGCTGCCGCCTTTATCATAACGTTTCCAAGCATCCCGATTCATACCATGAAGGCGCATAATCTTCATTCTTTCCGCCCAGCGTAAATTGTTGGTAGTAATCATGCCGCCTTCTCCGGTAGCCAAAGTTTTAGTAGCATAAAAACTAAAACAAGTTATGTCGGCCAAAGTCCCCACTTTTTTGCCTTTATACCAAGAAGGCAAAGTATGTGCGGCATCTTCAATAACAAATAGCTTATGTTTCTTGGCAATTTTTAATATTTCAGCATAATCAACAGCTTGTCCACCGTAATCTACAGTAATAATTGCTTTGGTTTTAGAAGTAATCTTTTCTTTGATCTTTCTAATGTTAATATTTAATGTACTCTTCTCTACATCCACAATAACCGGCTTGGCTTTAAAATAACACACCACTTCCGCGGTAGCCGTAAAAGTTATAGCGGGAACGATAACTTCATCCCCTTCTTTAACTCCAATAGCCTCTAATGCCAAATGCAAAGCAGCTGTACAGGAATTTACGGCAATCGCGTATTTTGCGCCAACGTAAGCCTTGAATTTATCTTCAAACTCTACAGTCATCGGCCCCATAGTAATCCAACCGGATTTTATTGCTTTTATTGCGCCTCGCATTTCGTCTTGACGCATATAAGCACGGTGAAATGGAACATGTATTTTCTTCACTTCAAAATGCCCCCTTCTTTAGCACAATCAGAAACAGTTTTTAAATATATCCTTATAACTTTTTCTTCCGCAAATTCCTGGACTGCTTTTTGTCGTCCATATTTACCCATATCAATTCGTTCCTGTTCAGACAATCCAACCATGCGCATCATTGCTTTGACTAATGAGTCGACACTCTTGGGTTTAATCATAATACCATTTTTTCCATCCTCAATAACTTCCTTGCAACCAACAGAATCTGTAGTAATTATTGGTTTTTCCATCGACATGGATTCCAGTAAAAAACGGGGAACCCCCTCCTGATAATAAGAAGGATATACCGCAACGTCGCTTTGGGCAATGAAAGAGCGCACATCATTTGTTTCTCCTAAATATTTAATTATACCATCTTGTTCCCATGAATGTATAACATCTTCCGGAATGCCCCGAGGATTACCCTTATCAATCATTCCCAGTAACCAAAGTTCGGCTTGAGGGTATATCTCTTTAACCGATTTAATTGCCTCTACAAGGTCTCCTACACCCTTATCCCAAAGAAAGCGTCCGGCGAAAAGAAAAACAAACTGGCTTTTTGACGCTTTTACCTGTAGAACAGGAGCATAAAAATCAGTATCTACCCCTTCACTTGGCAAAGTAAATGTTTTATCCGGAGAAACTAACTTATTCTTTATAAATACATCTCTATCATCATTATTAAGAAAAAATATTTTTTTGGGAAATATCAGAACAAATTTATACAAAATTTTCACAACTAAAGAAACCAGGTTTTTTTCTGAAAATGCATAGCCTAAACCCGTAATCACACTAAATGAACAAATTCCAGCCATTGCGGCTGCTATTGAACCATATATATTAGGTTTAATTGAATAATGAAAAATGTATGAAAATTTTTCCTTTTTATAAATCTTATATAAACGTAATAATAAACGTAGGTCTCTAAACGGATTAACACCTTTCCTTTCGATATCTACATTGACAAATTTGAATCCTTCGCGGCGCAGATCATCCACTCTCCCGTCAGCAGAAGCAATGCAATATATCTGATATTCTTTGCTTAAGCGCCTCATAGCACCTAAACGGAAAATATAGAAAGGATATGCAACGTTACAAACAAAAGCTATTTTTTTCATTTTATGTTACTCAATTTGGAATACAGCTCTTCCCACTTAGTAGTTATTTCTTCTAAGCTGTAATTTTCCTCTACATATTTTCTTCCCGCTTGCCCCATTTCCCGGCGTGCACGATCTGGCAACTGGGATATTTTTAACATAGCTTCTGCTAGTTTTCCAGGCTGCTTTGACGGAACTAAAAATCCGGTTCTACCTTCTTGCACTATTTCTTTATTTCCGCCAACGTCAGTGGCTACTACAGGCAAACAAGAAGCCGCCGCCTCTAATAAAACCATGGGCATACCTTCCCAAGCAGAAGACATAACGTAAGCATCAGCAGTGTTCATTAAGCCAGAAATATCTTGCTGTACGCCTAAAAATTTTACCGCACCGGTAAGATTTTTTTTACTCACCAGTTCTCCAATCGAAAAACGTAAATCGCCATCTCCTGCAATCAGTAAAATATTGTTAGGAGAATCCCTATGAAGCACACTAAAAGCACTGATCATATTGCCATAATCCTTGGCTTCATCAAACCTTCCAACAGCCAGCCAAACAAAATACTGGCCTATCTTTAGTTCTTCTCTTTTCTGTTGCCGTATTTTTAAGTTTTCATTAAATTTCTGGATATCAATTCCGTTAGGTAAAAATGCAATTTTTTTAGGATTAACCATCTTGCATGCAACATAACGACGAACTCCATCTTTACTTACCTGGGTTGTCATATCACAAAGAAAATCGGTTAATCTATACCACCAATTACGCTCACGGCCACCCTCGTACACGTTATGAGCTGAAGAAACCACAACGGGAATAGAAACAAAAATTCGTGCAATACGACCAAGCAAGTTGGCGTGAACCATATGACAGTGTAATATATCAGGATGCACTTTCTTTAAAATTTTGACTAAACGGAATAACGCTCTCCAATCAATCTTTCCCCGCTGCATATCTAGAGAATAAACAAATATATTTTGCTCTTTAAGTTCCGCTAAATATGCTTGGGGCGGAATCATTGAAATAATTCCTATATCCCAACCTTTATTTTTTAAAGCAATCGCCAAGCTCACTAATTGATTTTGAGCCCCGGCAAGCGCAAGAGAAGTTGTCAAAAAGACTATTCTGATGTTAACCTCCGTATTAAATCAAAATACTGATTTGCCGAAATGGTAGACTCAAACCTCTTTACCGCTTGCGCTGGATCATATTTAATTCCTCCTTTTTTTAGAACATTCATAATGGCATCAGACAGGCTGATCGAATTAGCAACAGGAACTAATATTCCATATTTGCCATTCTCTAGAATTTCTCTTGGGCCATATGGACAATCAGTAGATATGATCGGAATACCCATAGCCAAAGCCTCTATTACAACTGTAGGCAATGCTTCTCTTTTGGAAGAAAGCACAAACATCCGAGCACCTCGCATTAAAGGATAAGGATTCCGAATAAAACCAGGAAACAAAACCATATTTTCTAAACCGAGTTGAACAACCATATTTTCTAAACTTGCTCTTTCCGAGCCTTCTCCTAAAACAAGTAACTTACATCTACATTGATCTTTTATGGATGCATACGCTTTCAATAAATTAGGGTAATCTTTGGCCGGCACTAAATTACCTACAGCAATTATATATTCACCGCTTAACCCTACCACTTCTTGCGGTAAAGCTAGCATTTCTTTTCTAAAATCATCGCTGACTACGGGATTATAAATTACTCTAACTTTTTCTTTTTTTACCCAATAATTATCCCTAATCTCATCTACTACTCCTTCTGATACCCCAACTACTGCATCAGCAAAATGATAGAATACTTTATTCATACGAGAAATAAACCTACTTTTCCTACTCGGGCTTAGCATAGATCTCAAAGGAGAATTATGGACAGTCACAATAACTTTAACTTTCCTAAAACAAAAAATTTTGGCGATCAAAGCATAAAGATTTGCATGCTCAAGAGCAGATATTAATACTTGAGGCTTATTTTTACGAATAAATTTGATTAACAAAGGGATGCTTTTAAAAGTAGAATTTTTGTTAAAATCAACAATGTGCACATGTTTTTTAAGATTATCCAAAAAAATACCACTTTTTTTTGCAAGCAAAAAATCTATTCTGCAACCAAGCCTAGTCAATTCATTTGCCAATAAACTCATAACCCGCTCACCGCCACCACCAGTTAATGATGGCATGTAGAACACAACTCTAAGATCTTTTTTCATTTACTAACACCCTTCTACAAGAAATAGCCAAAGCTATAGCAAACCATAATACTTTTTTATATTCAAAAGTTAAACTTAAAAAAGCCGGAATAAAAATTAAAAGTCCCATAAAACCAATAAAATACATATAGACAGCTTTATGGTTATCAAATGTTTTAAATAAAACAAACTTTTGCCAGCCAATACGTAACAATGAAAAATACAGAAAAACAAATAGGCCCAATCCAACAACTCCCAATTCCACTAAAACACTTATAAAAGTATTGTGTGCCACTAAAAATAAACGGTTATTTGAAAGAATGGTTGCCGGAACAAATGCTCCGGCTCCTACGCCTGTGATTGGTTGAGACTTCCAGGCTCCAAATCCACTTTCCCACATATTTTTACGTGAAATGAACGTTTCAGCTGATGAACCTTCCATTATTCTTGCCCAGAATACATCAGGAATCAATAAAGACAAAACTCCGGCACAAATACAGACTAATATAAATATATAAAAACTTCTCTTGAAACTCATCCAGTAAAAATATAATAATCCCGAAAACAGAATAGCTACCGCAAGAAAACCTGCGCGAGAATATGTTGAAATTATTCCTGCCAACATAACTATAGCAATAATAAAGAAGAATCCTGCTACTAATCGACTACGGCTTAGAAAAATGTGCATAAATGAAATAACGCAGCCGAAAGCTAAAATAAACGCATAGTCGTTATAATTCATCCCTCCGCCACCATAACGCATGTATCCTGCATTTAAAACCCAATCCGCAGAAGAGTAACGTCCTAAAAACAAAGAAACTAGACAACCAACTAAGAAAATTACTGTAGCCATAGAGATTTTTTTCAAGCTATCGATATAAGATATAATAAGCCATACAAAAAATAAAAGCGAAATGTAGGTTAATATAAGAGTAGCTGTAGCCTCAAAACTATAAGACCAGGTCATTGATAAAATAACCCAGAAAACAAAAATAAAAAAAATCCACTGTTCTATGCTCCAACGATAAAGTTTTTTCCGATTAAAAATATCTACAAAAAATAAAGGAACAATCCCGAAACCTAAATAACGCAACAAGGTTGCCTGCCCTCCCATAAGGGTCATATTCTCTATCGGGATAAGAAAAATAATTATTGCTAAATAACTAAAAATAATTTCCTTTAAGGATATTCGCATACTTAATTTCCTACAGGCCAAAGCATTTATTCACCAAATGTTTTAAATAAATAAGCACCCTGATTAAAGATTCCGGAAGATAGGATATGCTTTGCCAAAATAGTTTTCTCAATATAAACCTTCTAGTCTTACACTTTTTCAAATGCTCCCGCGCAAGATCCGGCCTGAAAGCAGTTACGCATTGTTTAGCAGACTGGATAATTCTTACCGCCTGCATCTCTAGCAGGATATCTTGCGTGGATTTATCCAGACCGGCGGTAGAGAGAACTTCATCTATTGTCCTAACTATTCTATAACCGTTCAGGTTGAGGTGTTGATTACATGCTCGATTTAACGCGTCTTTATAGTAAATGGCCATCGGGTAAGTGCTATAGGCTATTTTATATTTTAAAGCTATTCTTAACCACATATCGATGTCTCCACCAAGCTTTTCCCCATGCGGGAAACCACCCACTACGTTAAATACATTTTTAGGAATAGCAACAGCAGAGGACCAAACAGGAAAACTGGTCAGCGCCGCTTCGAAATAATTAGGAATTATACCTTCCCAGGGAAAAGAAGGAATAGATTTAAGCCGGGGTTTTACAATCTTACTGTTTGGCTCTCTCATTTCATATGCAGTAGCATAAGCCCCCGCATCAGGATAACTGGAAGACAGCCTGGATATGGTTTCTAGAAAAAGCGGCTTCCATTCATCATCAGCATCCAAAAACGCAATTAAGTTATTTTTTGCTTCTTCAATTCCTTTATTTCTAGCCGCACATTCTCCTTGATTGATCTGCTGAACTAACCTAATCCTGGAATCACTAATAGCCCGAACAACTTTATCCCCTTCATCCGTCGATCCATCATCAATAACAATAATTTCAAAATCCTGATTCGTTTGGTGCAAAATAGAATCGATAGCCCTTTTAATATACAAAGCTTTATTATAAAGAGGAATAACAATAGAAATCTGTCCCATATTTAATAAGGTACGCACCTAGCCTCACAAATTACGGCAAATTATCAAAATTATTAATATATTCTCCACTCCAAAGCTTAAATGGAATCTTAACTGCCCTGCTTTTAATAACCCGGGCTGGGTTTCCAACTGCTATCGAATAAGCCGGAATGTCTTTAGTCACTACGCTGCCGGCGCCGATGATCGAAAAATCACCTATTTCTACTCCCGGCAATACGATAACCCCCGCGCCCAACCAGCAAAATCGCCCAATAATTACAGGCCTACCTATCATATCCATTGTTTCCGTATTATGGGTACCTGTAACAATCCGGCAGGACGGACCAATACCTGTTCCATCTAATATTTTAATCTCCGCATAATCATCCAGGTAGCAAGAATAACTTATAAGAACGTGGCGGCCAAGCTCTATATTCTTACCGCTGAACCAACGCACCCCGGGATAAATAATCACATTACCCGCCATCCGCCTTACAAAGAATTTTTTTATAAAAAGATTCTTGATTGCCGCAGTAGCCGTAAGATCGATAACGGCAAATTTTATAAATTCAAATAGAATAATTCGTGTAGCAGTCAGCAGCTTCCTAATAATCATTTCAAAATCTCCTAATTATGCAATTTTTTTAATAGGTATAACTGATAAAAATAATTTTTTTTCTTCTGGATTCAAAATGAATTTAACAATTACATAGAGATACATCAAAGCTATCGAAATACCGCAACACAACAAAACAAGCCAAGTTCCGGGCCTTAAAACCTGCTCTAAGAAAAAAGATGCAGCTGCGACTACCAGCATGGAAATAATTCCTGGCGCCAAAGAAACAAAACAAGCGTAAATATCAATTTTTAATATTTTCGCTACATATATAAGGCTAAAACCAATGTTTCTTAATAGATACGATAAAACGGCCGCTAAAGCTATGCCATAGAAACCCCAGTTGAATACGCGCACAAAGAATACTGCTAAAACCACCTGGCATACCCCTATAACAAATGTTACGATCGCCGGGATACGCACCTTATTAAAAGTTACTTGGATGGCAAAAACGGGTAAAATAGCCAGACTAAAAACTAGATGTCCTATCAAAATACACATAAGCGGAGCAAGACCGGCAAAACTCGGCCCCACCCAAACAGTCAGGAGCGAAGATGCAAAACCACAAATTAATCCCACTGGTAGAGCTAAAAACAAACCCAAGAATTTAATAGATTTTTTTAAAAGATTTACAATATTGGCTATTTCACCTTTAGCATAATATGCAAAATACATGGGAGTTAAAGTGCTGCTTACTATATCAGACATAGCCCGCAGAAGAATTACCCAGGGCAGAATAACAGCATACTGACCTGCTGCTTCGCTACCGCACAGCCTGTTCACCAGTATCAATTCTGTACTTAAAAATAGCACCGTTCCAATTTGGTCGAACAGAACCCACCCACTCATATGGGTAAGATTGCTTAATTTGGATTTATCAAAATTGCGAAAACTTATTTTAAGATTAGGGGTCAAAATGCGCCAAACGAAAATTGCGCCAACCAAAGTAGCCAACGCTCCACCTAAATAACCAGAGCTTACAAACCACAGCTTGCTAGCGCTAAATGAAAATAAAAAAACAATAATCAAAACTCTTACTACGATATCACTGCATTTAATAATGTTCCGCAGATCAAATCTGTTAACCGCAAAAGAAGAAACCAGAAAATTACTGCTGATTGCATATATGCTGAACACAACAACCATGGTAGTAAAAAATATCTGCGAATTATATTCTTGACCAGAAGGAATATTAAAAATTTTAGGTGAAAAATATGCACATAATATCAAAACCGGCATAACTGAAATAATAAACAACAGGCTGCTCCACAAAGCCGTATTAAAAGTTTTATTCGCCTCTATTTCATCTTCCTTATGTAAACCGATTGTCAAAAAACGAGCTACGGCGCTATTAAAAGAAGTAGTCATAATACCCATATAGTCGATTACCGACATCGCCAGAGGCACAAGTCCATAGACAGCTACCCCTAAGTGTTTAATTAAATATGGCGTAAACCATATCCCAATTAAAACACTAAGCACAAAATAAACGAAATTCGAAATAAGATTAATCGGAAATTGTTTTTTAAGGTTCTGTTTTTCCATTTTCCTCTTTTCTATCGTTCCATATATTCCTATAGCCTCCTAGAAATTAACGAACATAAAAACGAAAGCGGATCAAGCAGCATTTGCGCAAGATCAACATAAGTGGCCCGGGGAATCTTATTTAAAATGGAAATATTCCTTTTTTTAAGCTCGCTGAACACCATGCCCGGAATTATATACTGAATATTTTTCGAAATATTCTGTTCAACAACATTTTCCCCTGCGGCAAGCAAGAGCCCTAACTCTGCAAAGTTGACTCCATTCCTCCAAGAAGCTCGCAAAGAATTCCAAAAACGCGGATTACATTCAATAAGCTTAAAAGAATTATCGCGCTCATCTAATCTTAAATCAAAATGCGCTACACCTTCGTAATTAGTCGCGGATACGATCCTTCTACCTAATTCAAGCAATTCATCGGAAACAAAAAATTGCAATGTATAACGGTTAATCCATTTCTGCATAGACCAAGCTACAATCTTACCTTGATGGGCTAAAATACTTAGATCAACATCTATTCCCGGGATAAACTCCTGGACTATTAAAGGAAAAACGGGTTTTGATTGGGCAATTTCTAAATATGCTTTCTGATCATGCTTGATATAATCAAACACATTCCCACCTTCGCAGCATAATGGTTTTACAAGACGCGGAAATTCCATTTTCACCGCGCTTAACTGCTGAGTATTTTCAACCAATACAGTCCTAGGATATGGTAATTTAAGATCTTCAAGCAAAAGAGAAAACTCCCATTTGTTCTCAAGCATTCTTAATTTTTCTGGCTCTGAACAAGGAAAAGCATTTATCCCAAAACTCAACTTATTTTTAATCCTAGAGAAAAAATAACTTGTTTCATAATCTCCTGCTATCACAAAAGATATCTTATGCTTCAAACAGTAATCGTTAATTCTATCAATAACTGAATCATTGGGCTCCTGCAATGTGCCGAAATTACAATCTACATATTTATGGCAATATTTTGAGAGAATAATCGACCACATTTTTCCTTGCCCAAAGACATGGCATTCCATCCTTGTTTTCGACAAGCAACGTATAATATTTAAAGCAAATAGATCTTTCTTAGATAAAATAAGTATCTTCATATTACGAATTCTCTCTTAATCTTAAATCGCGCCTATCAACAAACCACGGGTTGTCCACACTAGCGCATTTTGCTAAACTGTTCATCTATCCAAACGGTGTAAATATTATAAGCATTCTTATATAACTGATCATACGGCCTAAGCTTGGCTGCACGGAAAAATTCTTCTTTTGCCAGGCGCAATTGATTTAAAGCTGCGAACTTATCGTTAGGCAAAGATTTTATTAATTCTAAACCATAATCCATATGGTATTCTGCTTTTGCCGGCTCGCTTTCGATTGCTTTTATTAAATTGCCATTTTTATAATGATACTCGGAGTTTAAAGGATTTAAAACCGCGGAAGCATAGTGGCTAGCGGCTAAAGCAGTTAGCAAATATGCACAATAAATTATGCTTAAGATTAATATAGTAATTTTAGTTTTCATAGTATTACTAATAAGACTAGTCTCCCGCCACAAATCGTTGGCGGACAGGCACCACTCCCTAGTGATTATATACAATAGCTACTTTAGCTTACGCAATGCTGATGCATATAAACGCATAAAATAAACCAGAAACCCTATAATGAAAATAAAACCCATAATGCCGGTTTCTGATACTAGTTGAAGATAATCACAATGCGCATAGCGTAAAAACCCGCCATTCCATCTATGGGTTCGATATTTAGAAAAAACGCTTGGGAACGTTCCAAAACCTGTTCCCATAAGATAAAAATCCGGCACTATTTTTATTACATCGCTCCAAATCTGCGGCCTCACTTCACTTAATACTGATGGTTCATGAATTATTGAACGAGCGACTTTATTTAGTTGATGAAATTTATCAAAAGTTTCATCCGGACCAATCCAAAAAATAACTACCAGGCTTAATAAAACCATGAGAGCAAAAAAGAACACCAGCCTCCCTCTGCGGCTGCTTTTAGTTTTAATAATAATAAAAAAGTAGAATATTAACATAGCGATTAAAAAACTCAATATTCCACCTCTAGATGAAGAGTAAAATAGTGAACCCACCATAACAACTGCATAAAATAAATGCCGTAAAGAATAGCTGGCTTCTTTGGTCGAAAACCAAGCCAACTTATTTCTAATTCCCTTAATCAAAAAAAATGAAGAATACCGCACCTTAGCCATAAAAGACGCAAAAGCTAAGCTTGAACACATGCTCATAAAGCCCGCATAATGGTCATAATTTATATACGGGCCAAAATGATATCCATCTTTCTCTAATAACCAATAAATTTTCTCGCTCCCGCTTAACTTATGCACTATGCCAAATATCGAAATAGTGAAACCAATAAAAATAATACTATTAGATATTTTTAAAATAAATTTTTTATCTATCCCCTCATTTTTTCTGCTAAGGGCAACAGTTAAAGCTAAAAAAACGCTAAAATAGAAAATATTGGCAGTAATATGCAGGTTGAAATCTACAATGCTATGTAAAAGCATTGCTAAGATTCCGGTTAAACAACCCAATTGTATATAAGTCATCGAAATAAACTCATCATTTTTAATCTCTTTATCATTATCTTGCATAAAAGATCTGCAAATAACCGATAGAAATATCAAGCCGCAGCTAATAAGCTTAATTAACTCCAAAACCGATAACCACGGATAGATACTAAGCGGGCGCCAATTATTAACCCAGGGATAAGTAAGAGAAAAATCACAATACAATTTATAGGTATTAGGGGAAATAAATTTTAAAACATTAGGCGGAATGGGGATAAGTTGAAGAATAAGGTAAGCGAGAAAAATACCACTTAGTGCTACGACTGGAATCCGGATAAGTTTTTTTAAACTAAAATCTGGCTGAAAAACACAGAAGTTAAATAGTATTACTGCAACGATTGCAAAAATGGTGATGCTCCAGGTATGAACTGCACCTAGCGCTAAAGGAAGAAAAACTAAAAGGGAAATAAGTAATACATCTATGGGCCTGGTTGACATTTTAATATAATAAAGGGGGCAATTCTCTTCTTCTAACACTAGACTCGGGAAGAACAGAACTGTCCCCTTTATTCAATTACGGGTGATAAAACTATACTTTCTTTTCTTCCTGCTGGTAGTAATTATAATACGGATAATATCGAAAATCTTCGGCCTTAACCATATTTAATACCGCGCCTAAAACCTTGGAATGCACAGATTGAATAAGTTTTATCGCTCTATTAGCTGCTAATTTATGCATAGAGCCGGCTTTTAATACAAAAATAGTGGCATCTACCTTAGTAGAAAGAATTACCGCATCCGTCGCCGCCAGAACCGGCGGCGCGTCAAAGATAATACGATCATAGCTTTTAGAAAGCTCGGCTATTAATGACTCCAGCTTTTTTGACCCTAATAATTCGGCAGGGTTAAAAGGAATGGTCCCGCAGGAGATAAAATCAAGATTAGCAATTTCCGTTTTTTTAACAAAGGTTTTGAAATCAAAATCCTCACTGATCAACAGTTCAGTAAGGCCATTCTCGCAAGGCAAATTAAAGATCTTATGCAAAGTGGGTTTACGTAAATCAGCATCAATTAAGACCACTTTACCCTCAAACTGGGCAAAGGCAGTAGCCAAATTAATCGCCGAAGTACTTTTGCCTTCTGAAGGCCCGGAACTAGTGATTGCCAGGACTTTTTTCCTTAAGTCCGGGTTACTGTAAATAATACTGGTGCGTAAACCCCTAAAACGTTCAGCAAACATAGAATTATTATCTTTAACAGAGATAAATCCAAAGGGGAAAGGATCTTTACCGACTTCCGGCAAGTATATAGGCAAAGCGGTAAGACAAGGTATGCGTAAAACAGCCTCAATATCCGCCTGAGTTTTAATACTTTGATCCATATTTTCCAGAATAAAAACAAATCCGATTCCTGCGAAAGCACCGATAAAAAGTGCGAATATCAGATTTTGCAAAGGTTTTGGCCTAACTGGTGACTTGGGAATCTGCCCGGCATCCAGCACTTTTACATTAGCATTAACGGCAGTTTGTTTTTCTCCATCAATCTTAGCGTTAATTGCCGCAATCTCTGAACGCAAACCCTGAATAACCGGATGTTTTTCTTTAACGTATTTTAAATTCTGGTCAATATCCGCTTCCAGCTCACTCCTACGCTGCAGCAGTTGATCCATCGATGAAAACACCTTATAAGCATTCACCCAGCTATTTACTACTTGAGCCGCTAACTCGCGGTCGACATCTTCAGCGCTTATCTCAATAATCTGGGTCATGCGCACCGGGTTAATACGAATAGTTTTTAAAAGCTTGTTTACTCGCTCATCTTTACCGAGCTTTCCCGAGTCTCTGCCTCTGCCACGCAAGTTTCCCCAGGGCTGATAGCCACCAAGCTCATCAAAAGCTAAATTCGCAACCGAATGGCTTTTTAGAACCTCAATCTGAGAGTTAAAATAATTGGTGCGATCCGCATAATCAGTAAAAACAGAATTTTCTACCTTGGTAATTTTAGGAGCCTGGCCCTCAATCATAATCCGAGCAGTAGATTTATATACCGGGCGGGCTATAAATGAATACAAAAGAGCGATCCCCAAACAAACATAAATAAAGTTAAGGATTATTCGATGATGTTTGACAATCTTAGCGTAAATTTCGTGTAAATCAATTTCTATAATCTTATCTTCGGACAACATTGAATTTTCTCTACTATTCTGTTCTACCATATTAAAATAGGCTTTCCGGGACAATTACCACATCCCCACCCTGAAGATAAATATTACTTTTCTGCCGGCCACCCTTCATAATATCCCCCAACCTAACGGGAATTTCGGTTTTTGTGCCATCTGAATTAGTACGAATAACTTTAGTATTATTAGGAGAAGCGATCCTGGAAAACCCTTCCGCTAATGAAATCGCCTCCACCACAGTCAGCCTTCCTTTAACCGGATATGAACCGGGCTTCTTTACCTCTCCGATCACCGAAACCGTGCTATATTCTTCAATTACCACATTTACCTGGGGATTTACTAAATAATCTTTTTCTAAAAGAGTAAAAAGCTTTCTCTCAAGCTCCGAAACGGTAAGGCCGGTAACATCCACCTCGCCGACTAATGGGAAGGTAATCTGGCTTTTAGAAGAAACGCGCACCTTTTGCGAAATTACTCCGTCTTTACCGTAATGCACATCGATTTGCAGGAGATTTTCCGGGCCGATACGGTAGTCTTTACCGTCGGCAAAAAGCGGGGTTTGCAGGAAAAAAATTAACGACAAGAATATTGCGCACTTAAATATAAAATGCTCTCTCATAAGGATTGGAAAGCGGATTAGATCATGAAGGTGATGCTGGCCATCACCTGGTTCTGGTTGTAATCCTGGGGATCTATGTTAGAGATATCTTCTCTATATTGGTAATTTAACCCAGCCTTAACCCAGTCTTTTACCTGATATTCCAGGCCTAAACCACCGGTAAGAATGGTATCTTTACGTTTTTTATCCACAATCGTGCCTACTTCCGGATAAAGATTGCGGTCAACGCCGAAAAGAGCATTCAGTGAAAGATGCCCGGCCAAACCCTGGTTTAATTCTATAACCAAAGAGTTATTATTATAGTAGTTATTATTATCATAGACGGATTCAATGGCGGTATCAATAAACCTGAGCGTTAATTTCGTGCGGTCACTTAACTGGCTCATTAAACCAAATTCCGCGACAAAATGGCTCCATCCCTGCTCGGAATCATCATTATATTTTCTATCCTGATAACCTACTTTAATGATACCGATAGTTTTGCCGGTCAAATCACCCTTAAACCCGAACCTATACTGGTTAAAATAACCATCGCGGGAGTTATCCGAAGTATAATCAATATTTCCGTAGTTATATTCAAATAATGCTTTGGTTTTAGGAAAAAGCTGATAATAAGTGGTGCTGGTACCCACATCTTCAGTATAATTATAAGGAGTGTAATCGCGGCTGTTAAAATGGCGGGTAAAATGTGTATAATTAAACTCATTTGCCAGCTTGTTAAACTCAATCCCGAGCAAAGCATCCGCCTGGTTATCCGTACGCCGGATAAGATTAGTAAATTCGGTGCCTGCCCTGCTAGAGGTTTTATTAAAGAAATCCCTGATCGCGAAATACCCGAAAGGAAGCTTGAAATTAAGCAAACTGGTTAATGCCTGGTCCTGATAGTTCTGGCTATTGTGGTCAGCATAGCTGCCTAGCTGGACATCGTAGAGCACCTGGAAATTATGGCGCTCATCAATCCCAAACGGTAAATCCATAAAAATTTGCGGGTTAAGCTCAGTGATATAGTCTGATTTCTTATCGCTGGGGGTCAGGAAAATGTTGTCATCAAATGTTTCTGAAACAGTAACCGCAGTCTTAAACCTTGCCTGGCCGACGCTTACGGAATTTTCTTTAGTTAAATCTTTACCCAAAACAATGCCTTCCGGCTGAAAATCCTGTGAAATGGTCTGTGTCGCGAAGATCCCGGCTAAAGCATAACTGTTACAGAAAATTACAGCTGCTACCGACAACAATAAAATTTTAGCGGATTTCATAATCTGCT
>JAQTQG010000009.1 GCA_028712375.1 Candidatus Omnitrophota bacterium | reverse complement strand
TGGGCAAGCTGGTTGAAACACCGTTAGGATAAACATCCACCACCCCTAAACCTTCCGGTTCCAGAAAAACCTGGTGCCGTTGTTTATCGGCAAACTTAACAATTTTATCTTCAATAGACGGGCAATACCGGACTCCGGTAGCCTTGATCTTCCCTGAATAAAGCGGAGAACGGCTTAAGTTATTCCGAATAATTTCATGCGTTGTTTTATTGGTATAAGTTATATAACAGGGGACTTGTTTACGTTTTACATTTTTTGTCGAGAAGGAAAACGGCTTTGGGATTAAATCACCATCTTGTTTTATAAGGCCCTGGTAACTAATGGTATTTTTATCCAGGCGCGGGCAGGTGCCGGTCTTAAAACACAACAGATTAAATCCCAGTTCTTTTAAATTATCCGCCAGGCCGATACTGGCGCGTTCATTAATCCTTCCGCCGCTAGAATGCTCCAGGCCTACATGAATTAAGCCGTTTAAAAAAGTTCCCGGGCAAATAATCACGCATTTAGCAGAAATTGATCCTTTATCCGTAATTACTCCGGAAATCTTTCCATCGCTGGCTATCAACTTAAGCGCCTCTGCCTCCTTGACCGTCAAGTTCTCCTGACGCTTAAGCAACCTGCACATATACCGGTTATATTTGCGCATATCAATCTGCGCCCGCGACGACTGCACTGCCTCTCCCCGGGAAGAATTGAGGACGCGGAATTGTATAGCACAGCTATCCGCGGCAATACCCATCGCTCCGCCTAGAGCATCCAGATCTTTTACCAACTGCCCCTTGCCTACCCCGCCGATAGCCGGATTACAACTCATCCTGCCGATAGAATCAATATCTAAAGTGAGCATGAGGGTTTTTGCCCCCATCCGGGCGCACGCCAGGCTGGCTTCGATACCAGCATGCCCGGCACCGACAACAATTACATCATAATTATTCATTTTCTTTAGGGAAAATTAGAATGTTAGAGGCAACGGCTGCTTAAATAACCGCTGCCTCTAACTTAAGGATTAACACTTAGAATAACCGCAACCATGACATTTAACACAGCCTTCTTCATGGCGCAAAGCGCCTCCGCAATCCGGGCACATTCCGACAATATTAACCTGTTCATCTAAATCTACAGGCTGCAGTTGATCATCATGCGAATGTTTCATGGGAATAGTTACGGAATCCGCGATTGCCACCGGCTGCACATTTACCAAGCGGCGTTCGATCACGCGGGCAATCGCATCCGCACAGGAAAATATCCTTTGGCCCTTTTCCCAGGAAGGAGAAGGACAGCGGATATTACGCAACTGTTCAATAATCGATTTTACTTCAATATTTGCGCGGAAGGCCAGGGAAACTAAACGGCCGGTTGCCTCCAGCTGACTGGCGGCGCATCCTCCGGCTTTACCCATCTGAGTAAATAACTCAAAAGGCTTACCGTCTTCATCAATATTTATCGTTACATAAAGATTACCGCAGCCGGTGGACACTTTGGTCGTGGTCCCGATAATTACTTCCGGGCGCGGACGCGGAGCAATCTCTTTCTTAACTTCATGGATACTCCTTACTTCCTGCTTTTCTTTGGGCTTGCCCACATTTAATACCTGCTCTTCACGGCTTCTGTCGCGATAGATGGTGATGCCTTTGCAGTTGGAATCAAAAGCCAGGACATAAGACTTGCGTACTTCTTCAATGGTTGCTTCATGAGGGAAATTAATTGTCTTACTGGTAGCATTATGCACGTATTTCTGGAAAGCCGCCTGCATACGCACATGCCACTCGGGAGCAATATCATGCGAAGTCACAAAAACCCGGCGCACATCCTCGGGAATTTCTTTAATATCTTTGATCGAGGCGTTCTGAGCGATCTTTTCCATCAGCTGGCTGCTGTAAAATCCACGCTGACGGGCAACCTGTTCAAAAAGAGGCTCCACTTCCACCAATTTATCATTGTCCATTACGCTGCGATGGTATGATAACGCAAACAAAGGTTCAATCCCGGAAGAACAAGGCCCGGCAATGATGCTAATAGTTCCCGTAGGAGCAATGGTGGTTAACGTAGCATTACGCATTCTGGTTAAACCGTCTTTTCTATCATAAATACTTCCCTTAAAAGCAGGAAATACGCCTTTGGTCTTGCCTAATTCCAGGGATTTTCTGTTGGCTTCATCCAAAATAAAAGACATTACTTTTTCTGCTAAAGCCACTGCCTCTTCGCTGTTATAAGGAATATTCAAGCGGATCAAAAGGCTTGCCCATCCCATAACGCCTAAACCTATCTTACGGGTAGCTTTAGTTGCTTTCTCAATCTCCGGAAGAGGAAATTTATTTACATCAATTAAATTATCTAAAAAGTGCACCGCTAAACTGGTTACTTCCCTTAACCTCTCCCAATCAATCTGGCAGCTGGATCCTGTTTTTTTACACATCTGATCCAGGTTTATCGAACCTAAATCGCAGCTTTCATAAGGCAATAACGGCTGCTCGCCGCAAGGATTGGTGCTTTCAATCATCCCCAATTCAGGAGTAGGATTATATTGGTTGATCCGGTCGATAAAAATAATCCCCGGTTCACCGTTTTTATGCGCCTGTTTTACAATTAAGTTGAATACTTCTTTACTGTTAATTTTTTGCACGGGCTTATGCGTATGCGGGTCAATTAAATCATAGTCTTCACCCTTGGCCAGCCGGCGCATAAACTCATCAGTAATTGCGACGGAAATATTAAAATTAGTAATGTGATTGTTGTTTTCTTTGCAAGTAATAAACTCCATGATATCCGGATGGTCCACCCGCAGGATCCCCATATTGGCCCCGCGCCGGGTCCCGCCCTGTTTAACTGCCTCGGTTGCCGCATCATAAACACGCATAAAAGAAATCGGCCCCGAAGCTACGCCGCCGGTAGTTTTAACTACGGCATTTTTCGGGCGCAGGCGGGAAAAATTGAATCCTGTCCCGCCGCCGGATTTATGAATCAGGCTGGTAATCTTTAAGGTTTCAAAAATTGATTCCATGGAATCTTCAATCGGAAGAGTAAAACAAGCCGAAAGCTGCCCGAGCTCTTTTCCCGCATTCATTAAACAAGGAGAATTCGGCAAGAATTCCAAATTAATCATCATCTTAAAAAATGCATCCTGCAGGGCTTTAATCCCTTGCTCATTTACTCCATACTCTTTATCAGCAATAGCAATAGCACTAGCTACCCGGGTAAACATTTGTTCCGGAGTTTCAATGAGCCTGCCTTCCTGATCCTTACGCAGATACCTGCGTTCCAGGACTTTGATGGCATTGGGAGTTAACTTTAGTTCCATTTTTCACCTCGAATAATATGGGGGATTAGTAACAAATTACTTAAGCACTATAACAAAACAGCCAACAGTTGTCAACAAAAAATTTTACAAGATATGGGGTAAACATCTGCAACAATATACAATAGGTTGTAGAAAGAGCTTGTGGCTTTGGCCAGGGTAAAACAAACCATTGCCTTATGTTTTATCCGCCGGAAAAAGGCTTGCCTCATCAAATGCCCTATTAATAATATACATTAAGAACACGCCTACCGGGGCTTGCAGGATTCCCGGATAACTAATTCTGCAGGAAGCAGAATCTTTTTTACCGATTTTTTGTTTAATCCAATCAAACGGTTTAATTCTTTAACGCTTTCTTCGGCCATACGGATTAACGGCTGGCGCACGGTAGTTAATCCTACCGGGCCATAGAGCCCCGAAGGATTATCATCAAAACCAACAATTGATAAATCATCCGGGATATTCTTTCCCCGTTCACGGGCTACCGCCATTACCTCCAAAGCCATCGCATCAGAAGCCACAAAAACAGCAGTAACCGGATCAGCCGCTTTAATCAATTTTTCTGCCGCGCTTCTGGCTGCCCCCCGGGAATAATCCGTTTCAAAAATGTAATCCTGCCTAATCGCAATACCGTTTTTCTCCAATGCCCGTTTATAACCCTCCAGGCGCTTGGCCGCCGACTGAGTTTTTATATCACCGGTGATATGCGCAATCTTTTTATGCCCTAATTCAATCAGGTAATTAACGGCATTCTCCGCCCCGCCGGCATTATCCACGGCGATGCAAGAAACATCCAGGTCTTCCACATAATAATTAATTACCACGCTGGGTATGCCTTTAGCTAAAGCATCCTCTAGTTGCGCGCGATTACCGATAATATCCGAGAATATCACTCCCCCTACTCCGCGTAAAGACAATGGAGTACGCGCATCGGTAAGATGTAAAAGCAAATCTAGTTTTAGAACCTCGCACATAGTGCCTACGCCGCGGATAAGTTCCAAAGCATAGAATGAATAAAATACGCCTTCATAGCGCGGGATAACCAAAGCCACAACATTGCTTCTGCCGGTAGCCAGGCGCTGGGCAAAGATAGACGGCTGGAACTTCAAATCTTTAACCGCCTTGGCTACTTTGGCCCGGTTAGATTCCTTGACTGTGCCAATTTTATTAATTACCCGGGAAACTGTAGTAATAGATACGCCGCTGACTTTGGCAACATCAACTATGGAGATATTCTTGGAAGGAGTCTTTTTCGAACGAGTCATTATATTTTAACTTAACACTAATTATCTTGTAGAATTACTAAAAACTTTTGCGGGGTGCTCATACTTGCTCGCTGACGCTCGCCAAATATTTCGCACAATAAACAAGGTACGCTAAATCAACTCCCAAGGTGCTCATACTTGCTCGCTGACGCTCGCAAGTATTTCGCTGGATAAAACCTATAAGGTGCTCACTTAACGCCATCTCCGATTTTTAACGGAGTATTCATCCTCTTTATATCGCAAGCAGAAATACCGGCCCTGGTTTGAATTACGGCGATCGTACCGATGGACTTAGCATCACGGTAAACATTAAAAGTATTGCCCACTTTCACCCCGGAAGTAGAACCTAAATCTATGACTACAAAGTTACTATCTAAATTTACAGCCAGAATCTTGCCCGGATATTCCTGTATTTGCACTGACCCCTTATCCGAAGAGGAAGCTGAACGCACCACAATTGCCGGTAATTCCACAGACCCCTTAGACTCTTTACCCGCATCTGAGGCTTTACTGTTTTTTACTGCCTCCAGCTCATTTTTAAGCGCATCAATCTTAGTAATTTTATCAGTAAGCATTGCCTCCATCTCGTTGAGCCGTTTTTCTATCGTCGACTTATCTTCCTGAAGGCTCTGGACTTTTTTATCCAAAGATTCCTTGCGGCTGACTAAACTTTTTAGCTGCCGGCTAAGCATACCGTTCTCAACACGGATATCTTTAAGGTTGTCCTGAATTGCCACCTTATCATTTCTTTCCCGCACAACCTCCTGGGACATACTATCCAGAAGTTTCTGATTATAATCAAGCTGCCTGAGCAGATCTTTTCTCTCATTACGCAAACTGTTGATATCAATTGCCAGGACATTTTTTTCTCTTTGCAAGGACTCATTACTGATTTGTAAATTCTTTAGCTCTGTCCGGATACTGGATAATTGTATTTCTAAATCCGCTTTAGACTTAAGCACTGTCCCCCAATAAGCATCGGTATTCTGCGGGACAGATACCTCCTGCTGTACCGGCGCAGGGGCAGGGGCAGAGGCCTGAGCCTGACTCTGCTGCTTCAACTTCTCAATCAACTCATCCCTGGTCCGGCTTACTGACTCAAATCTTTTCTGCAGATCATTAAGCTCTTCCACCCCTCTATCTTTCTCGGCTTTCAGAGAGTTTATTCTGCTTTGAGTTTCTTTTAAATCATTCTCCAGTTTGCTGGCTTTGCCCATCAAAGCAGTATTTTCAGTTTTTAAATCGTTGCTTTCTCTAAGCAGCTTTTGCTGCTGGCTGGATGCCTGTATAAAAAGAAAAACAAACAGCAAACAAAAACCCGCCAAGCCGATAATAATAAATTTAATTTTCTGTTCCATAATCCCCCCTGTTATGGTTTTAATTAACAAAAAACCATTGCCTTACGGCTTATAATTGGGCGAACACTTTCTCTAGGACTAAGCTGGCCGCGCCCATGGCTACGGCATTTTCTCTTAATTGCGAATAAACTATTTTTAGATTCCCGGTCGATTCACGAAAAGCCCAATCAACAATTGTAGACTTAACCGTGTTTAAGAATTCTTCTCCGGCATCTTCAAACCCTCCGCCGATCACCACTACCTGCGGATTAAGCAGATTAACTAAATAAGCAATTTTAATCCCTAGTCTTTTAGCCGCTTTTTCCAAAACTTCCAAAGCCAGCGGATTTTTTAAACGCGCGGCGTGAAAAATATCTTTTAAGCCCAAGCTTTCGATATTGCTTGAACTAATACGAAAAAACTCTTCTGCTTTTTGTTTTTCTTTTAACAATACTTCTTTTACATCCTGAACAATTCCCAAATCCAGGTCCCAACGTTTAACAAAACAGGGTTTTCCGCTTTCGCAATTAAAAAGATCCTGCTCTTTATAATTATACACGGAAGTTTCACCGGCATAACCTTGCGCGCCGCGGTAAAGTTCTCCATTAATAATCATACCGCAACCGGACCCGGAAAACATATACAGAACATTCTTATAATTTTCTTTTAGGTCAAACCAATGTTCCCCAAAGCAAGCACTGGTAGAATCATTTTCAATAAGCGTAGGCAGATTAAATTCTCTTTCCATTAACCCCCTCAGGGGAAGGTCTACTGAAGCATAAGTATAATAATGATCCATTTTCTGAGGCCAATGAATTGAGCCGTCTTTTTTATTGATCAACCCGGCAATACCCACGCCGATACCCTTAATGTTTTCTACATACCCCTTGGAGCGCCTTAATATTTCACGGACGATTTCCAAGAGGCATTCGGAAACTTCTTTAACCGATGCCTGGGGGCGGACAATTTGCGTCTTGGTAATAATATTGCCTTTTAAATCTATCAGTAACCCGACCATATTCATCAGGTTTAACCCTACGCCGATGGCATACCCGGCGCGCGGATTTAAATCTAATAATACCGGCCGGCGGCCGCCTTCAGAAACATCCAGCTCTTTCTCATAAACCAGGTTATATTTAATAAAATCGTCGATATAGTTGGAGATACTCACTACATTAATCCCCATCTCCTGCGAAATATCAGAACGGCTAATCGGGCCCTGCCTTCTTAATATGCTCAATATCTCGATATTACGTTTTTCTTTTTCCGTAAATTCTTCTTTTTGTAAATCCAAGACACGCATTATATAATTACTTTCTTAAGTAAAAATTAATAAACTTTTGCTTTAAAAAATAGAAATTTTGATTTTATATTTATCTTATTTATACTACTAATGGCCTCTTAAGTCAAGTATTTTCAAGAGAATCGGGTATTTTATGGATTACGGTAATGGCGCAGAAAAGCGCCATTTAATTTCTTTATACTATACGGAATAAGAAGAATTTTTCC
This sequence comes from Candidatus Omnitrophota bacterium, assembly GCA_028712375.1. GTDB lineage: Bacteria > Omnitrophota > Gorgyraeia > Gygaellales > Profunditerraquicolaceae > UBA6249. The sequence goes on along the minus strand of JAQTQG010000009.1, from coordinate 40,424 downwards.
GGGCGTGCTTGGTATAAACTAATAGACATCCACCATGGCAAATGAGCGGTCTACAGTGCCTGCGGGTGAAATTATAACGATATTTATTTCTTTAGTCCCGCTATCAGAATAAGCGCCCTGGAAACTGCCTTCTGTCACCCCGGGAATAACACCTCCTAAATCACCGCTCCAGAGGTACTGCAACTCAACCTGATTACATCCGCTCTGCGGCATATTTACAACGGAAGAAACTGTATTGCTTTGGTTCTTTGCCAATATATAACTGGAAGCCCTTAACTCCGCCTTATTCATTTCTGCTAATGCGGAATCTTTATTTAAAGACAAATCGAGAAAGGTTTTTAAATTATAACTAAGCGGCTTATTTTCCTGAATCTCCTTCATCCTTTCCCGGGCCGCCGCTACAGTCAAAACATACTTATCCTGGGCATTCTTTAACAATAAATCATAGTAGCCGCTGGCTTTCACTAAATCCCCCTGCCACTGCGCTAAAAGGCCCAGCTGATAAAAGCTGGAAATTACCTGCGGGCTTAATACAGTTTTAGCGCTGAGCAACTCAAAATATTTTCTGGCTTCAGTTATATCCGCTAAAGCATAAGCGTTAATCATCGCTATTTTATAAGTAGCTTCGTCAAAATACTTAGTGTCCGGATAAGCCTGGGTTAGCTGAATATAGAATTTCTGCGCATCTTTATAATCTTTATTTTTTTCTAAATTCAAGGCGCGCAGATAGATTGTATCCTGATTAAATGCATCCTGCTGCCCTAACGACTCTATCCTGGCATAAATTTTTTCCGCATAAGCCATATCATATAAACCCACAGGCTTATGGCTTTGGCTATCGGAAGCCAAACCATCGCCTTGCGGCTTATACACAAAAAGGCTGGCGATTTCAAACAGCTCCCCGGTCAATTTATCAGCAGCAAATACTTTAGAAATCTCCTCAATATAAATATCATAAACACTCTGCGCCAATTCTACATTGCCTTGTTTATAAAATCCGGCGGCGGCATTTTTCAATTGCTCCGGGGCCATATTTTTGGTAACCAATCCGTTAACATAAAGCTTATAAACTTCACGGGCTTTGGATTTTTCTTCATAAGCTAAAAGATTATCCGCCACTTCCTTGATTAAATCTAACTGGGCAGCTCCTTTTGCATAAACCTGCACATCCGCCACCAGGTCATCCAGGGCCTGCTGGGTAAAAGCATCCTGCTGGCCATGATGAAATTGCCAAACCAAAAGCCTGCTTTTAACCTTCAGGCAATTAGCGCTATCCGCCTGGCTGATAACCTTCTGAGCGTTTTCTAACAACTGATCGCGATAAGTATTGCCATTAGCAAAATAATCATCCCAAGACTGTTTGTCCTCCAGGTATTTAAGCTGCGCATAACGCGTGTCGGCTTTATAATAATCCAGGCAAAGCTGGGCAGCCTTATCCTTATCTTTAAAATTGTTCAGAAAATCAATAAATTCATTATACTGGTTATCCGCCAGATACTTTATTTTGGCCTCTTCAATATTAGGACAACAGGAACCCGCTTTCTGCTCCAGAGGCTGGGCAAAAAGAATTACAGGTACCGCTAAAACTATTCCTAAGAATACTGCTGCGTGTCTTAATAAAGGTGCCATACTCCCTCCTATAAAAATATCTATCAACCGGCTAGCGTGGTTTTTTAACTGGCGTTTTTTTAATTACCGGATTCTTCCAAAATTCCCTAATCACATAATAAGCTTTACGCGGTATTCGTTTATTAATACCATTTTCTAACTCCGCGCCTAAAGCAATAATACCGAACCATTCTTCATTCATATTTTTATTGCCTTCAGCCCGAATATCGGAATAATAACTGCCGTTAGACCAGCTGCTTTCAGTATCCTGGATCTTCCAGCCTTGCGGATCATCAGAATTATGCTTCCACCATTCATCGGTCCACTCAAAAACCGTTCCGCCGATACAATTTCCCGCGCCGGATTTATTATTGGCCAAATTTTCATAAATCTGCGCCCACTGCGACTGCAAAAAGAAAGCCTGTATATTCTGGTCTTCCTTTTTTAAATAAGCATCATAACAGTCCGCGCCAAACTCCGCCATCAATAGCGGTTTATCAAAAGTCATTCTTAAAGACTTAAAAAGATTACCAAAAGTTTTTCCGCGATAAATAATGCAGGCGACAAAATCAACATCCTGGCAAAATTTATTCGCGGAATCCAACCCGACCAACTCCCCGTTGCCTAAGCCTACCGGGTGATGCGGGTCTATTTTATGGACTTGTTTGGAAATTTCATTTACAAAAGAATAGTAAATCTTTGCCCGCATCAATTTCTGTTTCTGCGGATCCGGCTCGCTATCTACCTCCGGGCTGCTCCAGGGGTTAACATGCCCCAGGCAGGAATAATTATTTTCATTGCCCAGAATCCAACCCAAAACCCCGGGCTCATCTTTATAAAGACTGACCATCTCGGTTACCTGCTGCATAACTTTTTCCTGAAACTTTTTATCGCCATAAAAAGGACAGGGATATTCCCAGAATCCCAGCCAATCACCTAAAAGCGTGCGGATTCCGTATAATTTATATAGATCATTGATTACCTGTTTTACTTCTTTGGAATTCTCATGCGCCTGGTAAAGACGAATAGTATTAACCCCCATTTCTTTCATCAACTTACCATCTGCAATCCAGGGCTTATGGGGATCACTCCACCAGTCGTATTCGTGATTTGAACCTATCGGGATAGGATTGTAACAAACACCTTTTACAATATAAGGCCGGCCGCCCACCATCAGGCGGTAATGCTGATTCTTTAACTTTTGAATATAAACGCCGCGAGAATTCTGGCAGGCGGACAAAATAAATACCAACAAAACACTGCAGGCTACAAGCAAAAAACGCCTGTAGCCTGCAATATTAATCACCGTCTTTTTTGAATCACTCAAACTTAATCTCATCCAGATAGAATGTTGCGCCTTCCGGGTTATTATCCACATTCGCGCTCCAGGCAAAACCACCGATAATATATGACATATCTTTGCCTTTTAAATCAATAGTATACTGAGTCCACTCTTTAGTCAAGAGCACAGGGCCGATAGTTGCGCTATCTGAATCCGAGAACTCTCCCATAATGCCGCCTACTTTAAACTCTTCGATGCGCTCACCGCCTACTGCGCCGCGCGCCCAAAAAGTAAGCTTAGAAGCTAAAGAAAGATCAAATCCGGAATCTACGCTGCCCCAGTTATTCGCCGGATTCTGCCAAAAGATTCCTGCCCAGCGGGCGCCTTGCGTGGCTTTTCCGCTGTATACTACCTTAACGCAGGTATCCCCTAAATACGCGTCTTCCTTGGAAGATCCATCAAACTTGATGTCGCCATAATCACCCATCCATCCGGAAGGAATGAAGTGGTTGACTACGGAAGAACGATCCGCATAAATATAAAACGGCATCGCCTGTTGTTTTTTACCTTCCGGTTTTAATGATGCATCAGATTCAAACTTGATATCATCAATATAAAATGTCGCGCCATTAGGATTCAGGTCCGCGGTTGCCGTCCAGCCAAATGCACCATTTACATAAGTTAGATCCTTGCCCACTAAATTAACTGTATACTGCTTCCAGGTATCGGTTAACTCAATCGGCCCCATCTCAACCATCAAGGAATCGGGATAAGTACCTTTGATACCGCCAACCATGACTTTTTGAATCACCTCTCCACCTTTAGCACCACGTGCCCAAAAGGTAAGTTTGGTCATCCCTGTTAAATCAAACCCGCCCTTTTTATTTCCCCAGTTGTTTGCCGGATTCTGCCAGTAAACACCTGCCCAACCTTGAGTTTGTGATTGCTTGCCGCTGTAAATGAACTGAATACTGGTTGTGCCAGTATGCGGGCTGTCCGCAGATTGATCGTTCATTTTAATATCACCATAATCACCCATCCAGCCGGAAGGAATGTAATGATTATCTTTGGCATTTTTATCCAAGTAAACCACAAATTCCTTAGGGCCCGCAGCCTTATCTTCAGCCACGGCCACAACCGGAGCCATAAGAGTTAAGGCCAACAACACCACTAATAACTTTTTCATACCCACCTCCCCTTTTTATTTCTGTTGCTTACTAGATTAAACCCTGAACGAATTTAAGCGATAAGCTTAATTTCATTGCCACTTTTTTTGATACATATAATAAGCTTTACGTAGCTGACGCAGGAACGGGCTTTCTTTGCCATCCCCTTGGCCGGCAACCCCCAGCCATTCTTCATGCATATATCCATCAGGGAACGGCCCGCTCCATAATCCTTTAGTATCATGGATTGCCGGCTCATAAGCCTTCCACCATTCATCAAGCCATTCAAAAACCACTCCCCCCAAGCAATTACCGGCGGCACCGTTAAAAGCCATATTATTCTCCATATCCTCCCAAGAACCTAAATGATATTGCGCCTGCAACTCTTCAGATTCATCAGCGCTTTTGCCTTCGGCATAAGAGGGGCAGCCAAATTCAGTAATAAAAGCCGGCTTGCCTGATTGATCTTTAACCTGCCTCCAGAAAGCGCCAAACCCATAGTCGCCGCGATAAGCATTCGTGCCGAAGATATCAATATCCGGGGCATTTTTGCCGAACTTATCTAGGAACAAAATATCTCCGCTGCAAATCGCTACCGGATGCTGCGGATCGATAGATTTGATAATCTTAGCTACTTCATTGGCAAATTTAAAATAAGCTTCCGGCTGTTCATTAGCATTACAGGCATATCCGTAAACATTTTCATTGCCCAAAAGCCAGAATAAAATATACGGCTCATCCTTAAACTCATTGACCATTTTGGTCACCGAAGCAATCATGTTCTTTTTATGTTCCTCATTATTATAATCCGTGCCGGGATTCCAGGCAGCCCCCGAACCAATCGCATATTTACCCAAAAAATCACCCATAATTACGCGTATGCCATAAGTATTATACATATCGCGCATTAATTCTTTGTTTACCTTTAAAGGATGGTGATACAGGCGGATGGTATTGACCCCCATATCCTGCAGCAATTTAAAATCACCGATAGCCAGCTCATCCGCATCCTGAAGATTATTTTTATTCTTATCTACAAAAGCATCATACGGGCCGTCAATTTTACCGTTTTTATTGAAATCTTCTTCCATCCAATTGCCCTGGGTTCCGTCATCCGGCGATTGGCCGATTTTAGTCGGAGCATAAGTTATTCCTTTAATAATATACGGATTACCATCGACCAGCATCTGCCAATCATCGTTTGCATACTGCACTAAACGCACCTTGCCCCGGCCGACTTCTTTTTTAACGCCCAAAGATTCAGCGGAAGGTTTAATTTTAGCTGCTTCCTGATTAAGGTCAACTTTTACAAATTTACCGGGATTAACCACCGCGGTATCATTAACAATCTCATTATCAAAACCATTAATAATATCTACTTTCGCCCCCTCAAGTTTATAACCTAACTGTGGATTGCGCCGAAGCAGAAAATTTATTTTAGCGATCGCAGCCTGCCCGACATACCAGGGCGTATGCCAATAAGTCCAGCCGTAGCTGCCCGGGAAATGCACTAGGATAGAATAATAACATTTAATCGCCTGGGGAATTAAACCGGCTCTCTCCAGAATCAAACCGGTGCAGAATAATTTTACCCCTTGCGGTTCACTAGAAGTTGTCCATTTCACAAACGCTGCCTCCAGATCCGGAGAATAAAGAAAATCCCAGGCATCACCTTCCAGGCGCTTGTCTTTAATCACCTGTTTAAAAATCGGGTCTTTGCGGACAGAGCCGTTATTAGGATAAACCCCTTCTCCGACCGCCGCCATCAGGCCTTCCTGGTCAGTAATCACATATTTATAATCTTTGGTTCCGATATTTTCAAATTTGCCGTATTTTCCATAATCCACAAATTCTTCTTTGCCCGGGTCAAACAAAACCAGCTTGGTCGGCAACTGGCTGACTTTCTTCTTAGTTTCAACTTCAATGGAACCGGTTTCAATCTTTTTAATGCTTTGTTCGGCAGCCAGCTTTAACGACCAGAACCACCCGCGCGGATCCCAGGCCTGGCCGAAAGAATATTTATCGATGATTACTTTAAAAACCTTTTTAGCCTCATCATTTTTCTGCTGGCGCATCAAGCTTTCCGCCTGAATAAAATAACAGGTTGCCACATCATTTAAAGCCTGCACGGCTTCAATTTCTTTTCTGTTTTTAGGTAAAGCGGCCAGGCTGGCCTGCTCCTTTGCTGCCTGTTCCTTATATAGATCAATGCATTCCTGGGTATATTTATTGGTTGCTTCGATATCTTTCTTCCCGTGGGCAATCCAGGATTTGGTCGTCAGGTCACCGCTAGAAGGCTTGACGGCAACCGCGGCCGGCTCCTCAGCCGGAAGGCTGCTGCACTGGAAAATCACTGCCAACATAAAAAATAATTTTACAAATTTAAGTTTCATCTTAACCTACTACCGCTCCCTGCGTAACACCCTTAATAATATATTTCTGCATCAGTAAATACACTAAAATAATCGGTAAAGCCGTAATCGTCAAACCGGCCATTAACAACGGATAATTGGTAACAAACTCGCCCTGAAAAGACTGCAAAGCCACCTGCAGCGGCATATACGAACGGTTATCAAAAATAATCAAGGCCAGGATATATTCATTCCACACCGCCAAGGCATTAAAAACAATTACCACTGCCAATACCGGCTTAGCCAGGGGCAAAGCAACATGCCACCAAATACCAATCTTGGAACAACCGTCAATGCGCGCAGCATCCTCCAATTCTTTGGGCATCTTATCAAAAAATGTCTTCAGCAGAAATATACTGGTAGATAACCCGACATTAATCATACACAGGATATAGCCAATAGGCGTATTCCTTAAATGCAGTTTATTCAATAGAACATAGAGAGCGACAAAACTTCCCGGGATAGGAATCATCATCGCCGCCATAAATATAATAAATAAAAATTTGCTTCCTGCAAAACGCAGGCGGCTGAAAGCATACGCAGCCATCGAAGAAATAATCACGATACCGAAAACTACCGAGACAGTATAAATAATGCTGTTAAAAAAGTTACGGCCAAACCCTCCCTCTCTCCAGGCTAAAACATAATTCTCCAGGCGGAACTGATGCGGAATTAAAGAAATATCTTTAAAGATCATCTCCTGGGTTTTTAAACTGGAAGAGATCATCCAAAGCAGCGGATACAAACAGGTAATTGCCACGCTAATCAGGAAAATATGGATCAGTGTATTCGCAACAACTTCTTTACTCTTATAATAAATAGCATGTTTCATAAAATTACTGGCCTTTCTTGGAAAAACGATACTGGATAAAAGATATAATAATCAGCACCATCCCAAAGGTAATCCCCTGCGCGCAAGCATAACCAAAACGCGACGAACCGCGCATGGAAGCTAAAATTCTTAAAACCGGCACCGACGTATGCCCGGCAAATTCTCCGCCCACCAAACTGACAATCAATACAAATACCTGCATGGTGCCCAACACGGTAAGAATAGCCACTAAAACCATCACCGGGACCATTAAAGGCAGGGTTATTTTTTTAAACGACTGCCAGGCGCTGGCCCCGTCAACGCGCGCCGCTTCGTAAAGTTCACGCGGGATAGTCTGCAAGCCTGCCAGAAAAATCAAAAACCCCCAGCCGAACCCTTTCCAACAGTGCACAATCGCTACAGTAGTCAAAGCAGTGTTCGGATCCGACAGCCAATTATGCGCCAATTGCGGCAGCCCCATCCCGATTAACATACGGTTAATAATATTTGCTCCATCAATATCATTAATAATAAAACGCCAGGCCATCCCTACGACGACTTCCGACAAAACCGGAGGGATAAAAAAGATTACCCGGTAAAAATTCTTCATCCTTATTTCACGGTCGCATGCCCAGGCCAGCATAAAAGCCAAGATGTTCTGAAAAGTAAGCGCGATCAAGGTAATATAACCGGCATTCCACATCGCATGCCACCAGTTAACATCCTGAAAAAATATTTCTTTAAAATTACCTAATCCTACAAATATTTTGGTAAAAGAAATGCCATCCCATTCAAAAAGCCCCAACTGAAAAACCCAAATAAAAGGAATGACATAAAATATAGCAAAGATGGTTACTGCCGGGAGGACAAAAACGTAGTTTTCTAATGAATTCCTTAATTTCATTGTGCTCTTTTCTTAGCTAATTCGCGTTCCTTAATCTTTTGCACCTCATCAGCTACCTGCTCGGGAGTTTTTTCTCCGATAATAATTGACTGGATCCCCCGGTCAAAAGCTTCAATGACCAAAGAGAACTCCGAAACACCCCAGACATTCGGATGCGTAGCATAATCCATGCCGCGGGCAAACTGGGCAAGTATTTCCGGGATCTTCGATAAACTGTTTTTATTGGCCGGCAGATTATTGGTTGCCGCGGCCAAATATACCTGTTGATCCTGATCAGTCAGCCAAGTTAAAAATTTCACTGCTTCTTCTTTATTTTTAGAGCGGGCGTTCACCATAAAAGAAGACCCTGCCCCTCCCCAGATCGCCATCGGGTATTTATCTGATGCTTCCGGGGGAAGCATTGCCGCGTATTCTAAACCGGGATTCATTCCTTTATATACATTTACACACCATGAACCATTAAAAGCGAATACTGCTTTCTCATTAGCAAAAAGCTGTTCGGCAGATTTATTAATCATGGTCACCAGGCCTTGCGCCAGCACGCCGGAATCTTTCATCTGTTTGAAAATCGTAAACACTTTAATCCAATCCGGATCAGTGTAAGGCACTTCGCCTTTAATCGTGGCCAGAACCTTATCTTTACCCATCAGGTTAAAAGCATAATTATTCGCCATACAATCAATCATCCAAACCTCGCCCCATCCGGAAACCAGCCCCTGCATCCCGGCAGCCTGAATTTTAGCGCCTATATCTAAAAATTCCTGAAGGGTCTTAGGAGGCCGATTAGGATTTAACCCTAACTGTGTAAAAAGTTTCTTATTATAAACCATTTGAATGGTCATAATATCAATGGGCACGCCGAAAATACCGGGATTTATTCCGTAGCTATTTTTGGGAGCAAATTCATTTACGGCCAGCGCTTTAGGAAAGAAGCTGCTTTTCCAACTATTGTTATTGGCCTCCATATAAGAGGTAAGGTCCAGAATATGCCCGGCACGGATAAAAGAAGCAAAGTCTCTTTTCTCACCCAGGATACCGAAAACATCCGGAAGATTTGTTCCCTGCGCTGCCGCACGAATCTTCTGCGAATAGGCATCCGAAGGAGCATAAAGTTCAAAATTTATTTTTACTCCGGTCAAAGTTTCATATTTTTTTGCTAATTCCTGAAAAGCTGGATCGCGGTCGGTCATCCAATGCCAGATACTAATGGTGGGCTTTGAATCTACTTTTGTTTCGGAACAACCTAAAGCCGAAAATAATACAAAAACTCCTACGAGCACGTTCTTAAACCACATCCTATACTCCTTCCGTTTGTCGTGGGGGATATTATCCACAGGGAATAGACTATAAAAAGACGTAATGTTAAAACTTAACATATTTTAGCCGGCAGGTCAAGTTTTTTATTGCCTGCCAAGAGAACAACGGAGCTGGCGATTTTTAAGGCTAAATCAGGCACGCAGCAGCCTGGAAATACCCATCAGGTCTGCCCTCTCCAATTCAATACCTGAGTGGAAATTACCCTTACCTGCTAACCTGCTCCAAACAACCTGCCCTCGGGTATACAGCGGGTCAGTACTATTGGGAACATCCAGCCAAATTTCCAAATTAGCCTGCGATTCCAACTCCTGATCGGTGGTTAATCCTAAACCTTTGGCGCTCACGTCAAAAGTCTGCGCCACCACTTCTTTTCCGTCTAAACCGATAAAGCGGGCAGAAAACTCTTTCTTAAATCTTTCGAATATCCGGTGATCATTCATCTCTTCACCTCCTCTGCCTCCTTCAGCATCAACTATCCCCAGCCGAAGTATATCTCTTGGATCATCATTAGGATAGAAATTGTTAATGAATTTATTAATCTTATCCCTGTCTGCGTCCGATATCTGGCTGAAATAAAAACCATAATGATTACTGCCGTCAATCTTTTTATGCCAGGCAATCCAAACATTCGCCATAACAGTGCAATCTTCAGCAAGCTTCAAACTAACCCTGAAAGTAACATCCTGGGGTAATTTTGTATTTAAAGTAATCTGTGCCCCGGTACAATTAATATCTTTAATCTGGCAGAATAATTCTTTCGTAGTTTTAGTAAGCAGCGAGCGAATAACCCCCTGCGGGTTTGCCTGTTCCAATTTAATGGGAACGCGCTTACTTATTTGCCATCTCGTCAATTTTCTGCGTTCACGCATCTTTCTTAAGACCCTTCCCACCAATGTTTAACTACCAAACCGTGAAAATTATTATTTATATACTGATCTAATTCGTTTTTGGCCGATTCATCGATTTGGCTAAATGAAAGGCCGTAAACATTTCTTTCAAATACTTCCTGGCGCCAAACTACCTGCGCTCCAAGGTTTAACTGAAAATCTTCCGCAAGGGTTAATTTAAAATTAGAAAAAACATCATCAAATAAATTTCTTTTTAAAGAGATCCGCATGCCTCCATGGCTGATATCCTCTACAACACAAGGAATAGCACGCACCCCATTCTCAAAAGCTAACTGCGCACCTTGATTAATCTGCCATCTGGGCTTAATCCTGCGCTCATCCATCATTCGCCTTCCTGTCTGCCGATAGGCAGGCTTGCCCTAAGCCAATGAAACAAGTTAACTTACGCATTTATTATCTCCCATTTTTTAAATAAATCAAGAGAAAAATATTCTTGCGCTTAAAAATTATTTTATCGTAACATGTTCTAAATGAATAATTTACAATATGTTCATTTATAATAATTATCTATGAAAAAAGTAAATTATTAATCTTTTTTAAACATTTTATTATTTCTCTCTAGACCGTTTCTATCTTAATACTACTACTGCAATAGTTTCTGCTAGAAGTGTCCCCACCTGCCTATTATTGCGCCAGCCTAATAAATTAGTTTTCGTAGCTAAGTAAAGGACCTAACTCCTTCTTAATTATAAGTTGTACCGGTTTTATTAAAACTCAATGTTTTACAAAGAGCTATTTAGAAATGGTCTGGGGATTTTCAATACTCACTGCTCCCAATGGATAAAATCACGACCAAGCTCAGTGCCTTCGGGTAGCTTAGCAATCCTCCGGTAATTCTTCCCATCTATATCCATAATACAAAGATATTTATTATCATAAAAAGGAGTTGATTTTCTAAAAAGAAAATAATTGACATAGGCCCTAATACTATGGAGAAACAGTGCATGTATTACATAATTTTTAGGATATGTGTCTGTGATAAAAACTATTTTTTTTCCATCTGGTGTAAAAGTAAAACCGAGAATATCTCTCCAAGCCTGATTTTTATAAGTTAGCTCTTTTACATTCTCAGATTGTAAATCTAAAAGGTAAATTCCTTTTTTATAAGTAAAATCTGCAATAAAAATAACTGCCCGATCATCTGGGAAATACTGCAATTGCTTGATATTACAAAACATCGCTTTTTCGTTATAGCCAGAAACATATAGTTCATTTAGATGCGAACAATCTATCGTATATATTTGTTCTAAATTAGAGCCATCAATATTCATAATATAAAATCTTATTATATTATAAAATTCCCCAATTGATTTACCTCTATCTTCTTTTAAAATAAAACATATTTTTTTGCCATTACGAGAAAAAGCAAAATTAGGAATATTCGTTCGGCGTTTCTTGGGGTCTCTCATAGTTTCTTCAAATGTCAAAAAATTTGTTAATCTTATTCGGTTACTTCCATCTTCATTCATTACCGAAAGGTCGCATTGAAATGTATCGTATATCTTTTTACCATCAGAAGAAAACTTATAATGTCCTGACCTGGCATCTAATATTCCCTGATTACTCCCATTAACATCGATCATTTTTGTTTGCCATTCTGAATTACCTCTTGCCTCAAAAACAATATTTCTGCCATCAGGAGAGAAAAAAGGATACAAATTTAACTCTTTATAAGTCAGAGGAATTTGATTATTGCCATCTAAATCCATAATATATATATCTGAAGTTCCTGTTTTTGAACTTCCAGTACCAATAATTTTACCTTGATGATTATAAATAAATTCTTTATTTTTACCTTGACGGCTGGAAACAAAAACAACTTTTCTCCCATCTGAAGAAAAAGAAGGCTCATCATCCATAGCAGTATCAAAGTTAGTTGCGGAATTATTAGTTAATTGCTTTAAGCTTGTGCCATTAATATTCATAATATATATCTCACTATCCCCGTCTATACCCGAAGAAAATACAATCTGACCTTTAGGCAAATCCAAATTCAATAAACGAACCTGAAAGAATTTATAAATATTAAATAATATAAACAAGGTGACTAAACCTATAAATATTTTTATTTTACTTGTTCTTAAATAATTCATTGTATCTCCTTTTTAAGGCCAATTACTAAATCCTGAACTATTACTTTGTGGCACATTAACAACCGGTGGAGTATAATTAATAGTTGGCGGGTTATAATTAATCACCGGGGGTGTATATCTAAAAGATGGAACGGTTACACTCGGCGGAATAATCTGCTGATAACTCGAAAAATTACTGCTTGGAAATGTATAAGTTCTCGGAAGAGGCTGGCAGTAACTACCATTCCATGTACTAAAATCTGGTGATTGAAAATTTAATGATGAGTTATAATCTAAAACTAAAGAAGCTTGGGACATTGTTCCATAATTAGTTACAATGTTTATTTTAGTAGTTTTTAGTTGAGGGGAGAAATATATCGTTGTCTGTTTTATGTTAAAAGTCCCAGAAAAATAAGGATCAGTGAAAGATCCTACGGAAAAACGGGAATAGCTAATAGGAATATTTATCCCTGTAGCCATCGAAAGGGCGGCTTGTCTAACATCTAAGTCTGAAAAATAACTTCCGTGATTACCCCAAATCATTTGTGAACTTGGGCTAAAAGCAGTAAACCAAGAAACAGGATCAAAAATTGACCAAAAGTTTTTAAACTGACCACTAGTACTTGTTGTTATTTCGTAAAATCTCTCCGCGGTTCTAGACGCAGGTGAACCCATACCTACTATATTAATTTTCATTCTTATTTTATCTCTTTCCAGCCACTCTGTTAACAAATCTATCGCCTTGTAGCTTAATGAATTACCTGCACTATGAAGAGGAAGAGTTATTGAATCCGCACCCCATTGTTTGGCATAAACATAACTCTGTTGTAAATAATCAACAAGACTACTTTCTGCCTGAGAATAATTTGTAATGTTGCCTGGCCAATTAAATTCAAATATTTTAGCTGCTCCAACTGATTCAACTTTATTAAAATCTAGTCTTAATTGAAGTTTTGTTGACCAACCTGGATCCCTACTCGATGAAAGATCAGATCCTAAATCATCATCCATTCCGGGAACAAAAATAACTACGCTTTTTTCTAATGGTTGAATATTGTCTAAATATAGTTCCTTAGTATACCCAGCATTCTGAAGAGACGTCATCGCTATAGAACGTACCCATTCATCCTCAAAGCTATCTTGATACCTGTCCATCAATGGTTGTTTTAATTCAGGAAACTTCTCAAGGCTTGCAGCTAAAGGAAGAATACCAGCACACCTAACATCAGAAATACTATCACTTAAACTTGGAGTAATGGCCTTTATCGCTTCTGGTGTATCAAAATTTCCTAAAGACGTTACCGCAGACTGACGAATCTGCCAAACAGAATCATTAACTACCGGCGTCAATAAATCCACAACTTGCGGATCGTCAAAGTTACCGAATGAATCCACTGCTGCCAGGCGCACTTCCCAATGATCATCATCCAAAAGCGGCTTAAGATAATCAATGACCTGCGCTTGGTCAAAATTACCCAAAGAAGCTGCGGCAGACTGCCTGACCTGCCAATTAGAATCTTTAGTTAAAGGCTTAAGTAAGTCAGGAATTTCTGCACCCTTAAAATTACCCAGGCCAAACGCAGCTACCTGCCGCATTTGCCAATCCATACTATCCAAATTATCAACCAATAAATTTTTTACCTGCGGCTCATCAAATACTGATACAGAAAATAAAGCATTTTGGCGCATTTCAACAGGCAATGACGCATCCTTAGCAATATCTAAAAACGGCTGTTTTAATTCCGGGAATTTATCTAGGCTGGGGCCTAAAGCTGAAACGGCAGTTGCGCGAATTTGCACATTCGAACTGGTTAGTTGAGGCTTAAGCAGAATAAAATTCTCCGGAAAATCATTCAACCTTAGCCCCAAAGATACTATCGTTGCCTGCCGAACCCCTAAATCCAAATCAGCTAAAAACGGTCTTATTATTTTCATTATTTCGTAATCTGCCTGCGGGGCAAGAGACAATATAGCCGCTTGTTTTACTAGTGCATCCGGCGTAGATTTCAACACATCAACAAAAGACGTCCTTATCTCCGGTGAGCTTACTTTTTCACTTAAAGCCCCCATCGCTACCAGCTGATTTTCCGGAAGCCCACCATCATGCAAAATCTTTAAAAGAAAATCTTTCACTTCCTGATGAAAATATAGTTTTTTCAAACTAAGAATTGCCGCCTGCTGAACCGGGCCTCCTTGGGTAAACTTAAAATTATTTAAAGTAGCAATTGCATCGCTTGAATAATAACGAGTAATTAAAGAAATTGTGGCAATGGCCCGGAGATCATTATCCGGATCGCTTAAAGCCGATTTCAGAATCTCTCCGGAGTTAACGCTACCATATCCCTGCCCCAACTTATAAATACAGAACCGCTTCAACTCTAAGTCCGCCGGCGCTAAACCCTTAATTTTCTCCTTTTCTTCGATCTCTTTTAATAAAAGTTCAAGGTCGCTCGCAGGCACAATATTCTGCAAAGCCGCTTCCGGATTAACACGAACCTGCTGATAAAGTAAATTTGCTCTGTTCCAAACTGCCACATTTTCCTTGCCACCGATAAATTGATGGATTGCTTGCGGAAAATTAACTTTGGTTATTACTTGCGCTTTATATAAAAACAAACTGCCGAAACTACCTCCTCCAATTATAGCAGCAATAATCCAGATATGCAGCAAATTAGGCAAAAAGTGTAAAAAATTATGAATCACAGTTTTAGGAAATGACCTGACTCGATGGAACAAGGACAATGCCCCAAAACCCAAAACTACCATACTCAACTTAACCGCTTCGCCCACATTAATCATCAAGCCGGAATTATTGATTACGCTAATTAACTGCTGAAAAAGGTTATCCGCCCACTCCCACTTTAACGCTCCGGATAATAACTGCAGCAAATCCGATAAGGAAAAATTTGCAGCTTCCATCCCCAAGAAAGGAACTATCGCCGCACCCGCCAAATACCCAAAAAAGATTACCGGTAATTTACCCAGGATAAAAGCAATAACCCCTGCAGAAACCGGAAACCTTAAAGTAAAATTATTCCATAGATTATTTTTGAAAGGTTTTGAAAAATCATATCCCGGACTAAGCTGCTTGAGTTCTTGAACAAAACCATCCTTTACTTTTATACCGTTTAGATGTTCCCTGATAAATTCATTGCGGAATTTATAGCGGTCTATATCAAAACAGAAAAAAATATAAAATATAGCAATCAAATACGGGACAAAAACAGCCGCTATTGCCCCGGCCAGAATCCACCAATTAATCGTACCGGTAACAATAAAAGCCACTAAAGCTCCGGAAACTAAAAGCGCCAATCCTCTTAAACTGAAAATCTTAATAACCGTAGCGCCTAAACTCGGGCGGATTTTCTTTTCCTGCTGCATATAGGAAACATCGGCTGCCCTTATTAAAACAGATCTTTTTTCAACGTTTAACTTCTTAATCTGATTCCAGGCCCCAAAGAAAAACTTCGCCGGTTTATGCTCAAAAAGCCGCCTAACATTTTCTACAAAATAAAATAATCCGGCTACCCCTGCTAAACTCAACGCTGAAATAACCGCGACAGAAGCCAAGGCGCTTAAGCCGGATACAAAAGGAAGGGTTAAAACATAAACACTGCCTCCGAGGACGCCTAATGGCAGAGCAATGTGCAAAAAATAATCAAAAAATCTTTTTAGCTTTCTGCCTTCTTTACCGCTATTCCCCGCCACCCAGGCATTTTTATCGTTGATGCTCGTTAAAGCAACGGTGCCCCGCCTGCTTACATGGTAAATATTATAGATACGGCCATCGATATTTTTCTTAATGGCAGCCTCGTTTAAAAAAATCCTCTCTGCTTTTACATCTAGAATTTCATTTACCCTGGAAACCCTGTAAGCAGGCGCCTTAATACCCGGAAATATTTTTATATCAAGCGGGCTTAACTCCCGGGTAAGTTTATCCACCAGGCCCTTTCCTCCATGTTTACTTAAATACCGGAGGAGGCAGTTACTTTTATAGTATCGATACTGCGCCCACAAACCAGCTAATTCAGATCTGGCCTGCTCATGAACTTTAACAGATCCTTCTATGTTTGCGATTCTTTCGGATGAATATCCATATTCTTGATAGACGGCATTACGGATTTTCGCAGAAACAAGCCATTGTATACAGCCACCCCTAAACCCCCTGGCAACGGGAATAAATAAAGCAAGAATCGGATATATAAATCTGGAGGCTGGAGGAAATATTCTAAACATCCGGGCGGCGGTAACAGAGTACGAATACGAATATGCCAACCTAAATACCGGGCGGGCTGTTTCCAAAAGATGCTTCAGAGCAATAGAGTATGAATATTTAAATACCTCCGAGAATATTTTTGCCGGTTTCTGATTACGCGTAAACAAGCCCACAATGCCGCTGACAACCCAGGCAAGAAACTGGATAATAGGCAGAAGAGGATGAGATTCTTTTACACAATCAGAAGAATAATTTCCAGGATCCCGCGTAGCCGGATTTTCTGCACAAATAGCGGCAGGATTATCTTTTTGAAGGTTTTTGAGGATAAATGTCTCTAAGGCAAAATCTTCGCCGGATCTCTGTTCAAGGCCTTTTTGAGAAGCAGCAGATACTTCAAACGGCCATCCGCGCTCTTCATAAACATCCTCCACGTCTTCTCTTAACCAGCTGTCTAATTTCACGGCTGCTTCAAAATCCTTACGCGCTAATTCCGGTTTATTCAATTTCAAATAAACTTTTGCGCGTTTGTGATACGCCTTGGAAAAATCGGAATTTATCTCAATCACACGGCTAAAACTATCTAAGGCCTTGCTGAATTCCAAGCCACCGTCGTAAGCAACCCCCAGGCAGTAATATATATTCGCAAGCCCCGGTTTAAGCTCCGCCGCTTCATTAAACTTTGCTGCTTCAATAAAATCGCTTACTGCTTCCTGATATTTTTCCAAATTGTTATAAGCGAGCCCGCGCCTGTAATATATTATTGCATCTCTATACCCTGCTTTGATCGCAGCACTAAAATAAAAGCTCGCTTCCTCATCAAGCCGGCTATCGATTCCCCATTCGTAATATTGAAGCGCATCTTTAATACCTAATTCTATAGCGGAATCAATATCCTTATCCGCTTCTTCATAGCGCCCGCAATAAGCATAAATTCTCGCACGATTTCTATATGCCAAAGCGTATTGCGGATAATAGGCTATTGCCTTGTTATATAGCGCAAGTACTTCTTCATTACTTCCTGATATCCGTTTATCCCCGGCTCTATTATTGTATATAGCAGCTATCAAGCCTTTTCTCGCGTTTAATTGAATCCTTTCATAAGCCGCAGTGATATCTGCGGTATCTTTTGCCTCAAAACAATTTCCGCAAGATTTAAACCTCTGGCTAAACTCAAAAGGGCCGTCAACCATCTGCGAGGCCAAATCAACTGCCATTACTTTATAATCGGATAATAAAACTAAACAAAAAACGTGTTTAACCGGATTATTACGCACATTCAAAACAGAGACAACTTCAGCCATAAGGCCCAAAGAGTTGGCTAGAAGATAAAAGGCCTGGGAATAACCCAGGCAGTTGGCTTTCTTATTAAAGATTATCTCATCTAATTCAAAATACCCGTCTTCGGAATCTATCTCTTCTAATATTTTTCTGCTGATGAATTTCACTACCGAACTCTCTATTTCCACTAATCCTGCCAAAGGAAGTAAGCCGTCCTTCCACTCTTTCTGTGCCTTAAGAAGCTTCATTTCCCAGTTAAGAAGCGCGTTGCGAACACCCTTATATTTCCACTTCTTTATCATATTGACAAAATCCTTAGCAATTTTTTCAGAATATTCTAAGCCCATAACACGATGTTTGATATCTTCCCATAAGCCGGCCTTGCTCCCGCAGAGCCCGGACAACCTTCTTGAAAAATACTCCGTATCGATCATCGCCAAAGGGTCCTTTAGCCTTTTGGTAATATGGCTTACCAACTCATGGTATAAAATTTTTAACTGCAGTTGTTCTGTTGTGAGCCCTTCTTTAGCAAGGTCTTCCTGAGAGATATTAAAGAAATAAGGATGGAGATAGACTATGTGCTTTTCAATATCGCAGGCAGCGACATTGCCAAGAGTAAAAGTAAAATCCGTGGAGATGATCAATTTCCAGGAGGATAATTCCGGCGGAGCTCTCCCTAAAAGTTTTTCTAAAGAATTTAAAAGCTGCTGCAAAACCTGATAGTAATCTTCAAAAAAAGTTTCGGGATATTGGATATTTAAATTTTCTATCTCTATACTGGTTAAAGTTTTATTCCTGCCGAACTTACTCTCCGACTGTTTCTGAAAACCGCAGGGAACAGGAAGAGAATAAAGAAAAGGCCCACCGGAGAATAAAGATTGCTGTTGCGGAATTGAGGCGGATAATAAATAAAGAAGCCTGGAGATGGAGATTTTCTCGGATTCCCGGTAATAAATCGGGGCACCGCGTACCTTGTTATTACTCAACCAACTCAACAACGCAGACTTCATATCAGGGTTCTCAGTGACCGGCCAAATAGAAAGATCCCTAATCGGCTCGAGAGTAACATTTATTTCCCCCAACAAAGTCCTGGGGAATATTTTGCTAAGGTAATCATTAATAAACTGATGCTTGATCACATAATATGCACCTGGCCCCTTATTTCTGCCTATTAATCTTTCTAATGATAACCATGTTTTACTGCTTAATGTGCATTCCAGATTTAAGGCTGTAAATAATTGTAAAAATAGATCTTTTAGCTGGTCCTGTATATCCCTGCTACCATGATCAAGGTTATATTGATTAATTCTTTTGATCATTTGCGTAAGCGGAAGCCTCTTAAAATTAGACCAAGCCACTCTTTTTTCTTTTTCCATGTCATCGTATTTATAGCGGAAGATCCCGGGATTTTCCTTCTGCCAATTTTCATAAGTTTGAGAAAATATCTTCCCGCCCTTGCCTAAAGTTAAATCGATATTGTCGTTTTGCCCAAGATAAATATGAGCGAATCTTACCTGGCCGCTTTCATCCCGGAATTTTACTTTCAAAAATACATTATCGCCATCTATTTTATATTGAATATCCCCGGCATAAGGCATGAATGCTTTAATTGCAACGGGGACTTTCCCATGATAGCTGGTTAAAACCTCTAGTTTTTCGTCCCCGATAATTCTGCTGGATTCAAAAAGCCTTTCATTAATTTCCCGCAATCTAAGCTTCAAAAGATTGAAACGGAACGGAAGCTTTTCTAATAAAACTTCGGACATGTGCTGCTTTTCTGCCAAAAGGCGCATATTCGAAAAATAAACAGTTTCCTTTGTCAGCAACCGGCATATCTCTTTAATAAAATCCGCTGAGTCATTAAGCGCGGGGTTATTCAATATTGTTTCATAGCGCGGGAACAGCCCTATCCGGAGATTAGCTACCTTGCGTAAATATTTAAGCAGTTCCGCTGCTTTACGGGGATGTTCATTCCTTAATTTCATCATCCCGTCAACATTAACAGTGAGCAAGGTAAAGAGCTCCCTTATGGCGGGGTCAATCCCGGGGATAAGCGCATTTAATTTTATATCGGTAAGCTCGTGTTTTATTACCAGATAAAGGAGGTCTTGGTTTTCGAAGCAGCGGCGGTCAATCGTAATGTGGTATTTCTTTTGTTTGCCCAGGCGGAAGGTAGCGGTTTTATAAGCATAATCCATCAGTTCCATAACAATATCGAAATCCTCTTCCCGGAAAAATCCTTCTGCCAGGAGCTTCCTCCTTATCAGGTTTAATTTAGAATTTATTTCTTCAATCTCAAAAGATGATATCGCGTATCCCAGGGGCGCCAGCTTTCCGAATACTCCTTCGGCCAAAAGCTGAGGGTTCTTACTCCACTGCCTAAAAACCATCCCGTCGCTCCCGGAAACCGTCCCTTTAGGAGGCTCCGGCAATTGCGCTTTGGTATTAAGTTTTCTTTTTACTCTCCGGGCGAGCCTTTGCTGAAAATAATATGGGATCCCCCGCAAGATATCGCTGAATGAACACTCCTTTAATCTCAAAAGATGCCACAAGAAGCGGCATATGCCACCTGCCCATTGAGGATGAAGCAAGGCGGCCCAGATAAATTCAGCGACTGCTTCAACCGGCTTTTGGGCGTCCACGGAGACAACCGCGCGGTTCCTGTGGGCAAGCGCGGATTCCGAATCCATTTCTATGGCTTTATCAAGAGCGTTGAGCGATTTATCAACCAGGACAAGACTCCTGACATTCTCCTCACCCAAAAACATTTCATGATAAACATGACCGAGCTTGCGATGGAGAGCAGGGCTATCCGGCGCGTACTCTATGGCTTTATTGATATAATGAAGCGCCTCTTCATATCGAGACGGATAACAAAGCCTCAATCCTCTGTTGCCATATAAAATTGCCACCAGCCCTTTCCCGTCAAGAATAAGAATCTTCCGGTAAAACTTCATGAAAGGATCCCGTCCTTTAAACTCCCAATATTTTCCCGCTGCCCTGAATTTCTGTTCGAATTCGAAAGGCCTGCTTATAAACTCGCGATAAGCCAGATCCACAAGCACTGCCCTTGTGTCAGACAAATAAGCCATGCAGAATGAATGCCCCTCGATAGATCCGCGCAGCTCCAAAGGCTCTACCCCTTTAACTACCAGGCCCAGCGCATTGCCCAGAACATAAAATAATTCTGAGTACCCCAGGCAGCTTGGCGCCCGGGTCCGCATTATCTCGTCCAGATCATCCGACTCTCCTTCACCATCCATTTCCTGCAGTATCCTTAAGCCAACTTTATTGACCAGGCGCTGCTCTATTCCGGCAAGAACCGACACGGGGATTTTGCCCCTTCTATACTGCTCTTTTGCCATAGAAAGCGCGTCCTTCCATTCAAAAATAACGCTGCAGCCGCGGCTGTCTTTCCAGCTTTCCGCCATCGCGGCAAAATCTTCCGCTGTCTTTTCGGGATACTCCAATTCCCTAACCCGCCGTTTGATATCTTCGCCAAGATCACAGCTTATTTCCTCAATACCCGCAGTCATCAGCCGCATTAGCTGCGTAAACTTCTCATTTTTAGAAATAGTATTCTCAACTGCCTCATAACATTCCTGGATTCCAAGATCCGGAGTTATTCTTAATACCCTGAATAATTTATCCGCTAAACACAACCGTTCTTCCTCGCTCTCAAGCCGCGTCCTTAAAAACTTCTTTACCTTTAATACGGAATTTACCAGATTCGCTCCATACCCGTCGGTATCAAAGCCGTCCCTGTTGAAATACGGCGGAAAGGTCCGCCGCAGCCTGCCTAGAACGTCTTCTCCAAAATCCAACAGATATAACGCATCCCTTATACCAACATCTTCCTCTTGATCTCCGGGATTGAGCAAATGATCTACTTCGTGGCGGATAGTCAGGGCCAGAAGCATCACGGATATAAAGTTGCGTATATCCAGTTTTATATTACCGCCGGAAACACTCCCCAGCTCCGCCATATTTTTATATACTTCAAAAATACCCG
Organism: Candidatus Omnitrophota bacterium; assembly: GCA_028712375.1. Taxonomy (GTDB): domain Bacteria; phylum Omnitrophota; class Gorgyraeia; order Gygaellales; family Profunditerraquicolaceae; genus UBA6249. The sequence goes on along the minus strand of JAQTQG010000009.1, from coordinate 18,439 downwards.
GATCATCTTCCCAAAGCCCCTCTAACTTGCCCCTCATATTTACAGGTAATTTCTTTATAGCCGCCTGGAAGGTAAGTTCCATTGTTGAATATTTCCACGGGAAAAGTTCGCAGACCATCGTTTTCTTCATGAATTTTGCTATTCTTTTTTCCGGCTGTTCAGGATTTTTTTCAAGTTTGATATTAGATTTTTTAGAGAACGGAAATTCCAATACTCCGTTTGTCTCTTCCGTAAATAAAGAATTACCCCGCCCCCACAATATAGAGCCATCGCTGCCTTTAGATATAAGAGACCGTTTATATTTCAATAAATGCGCGGTTACTTCATCAGAGGAATCCAACCATTTACGGTGCGCGAGCACTCCTCTTACTTCTTTTAAACCGGTTTCTCTGATCAATTTCTCGGAAAATGGAGAGTATGAATTTTCCGCGTAATATATCAACCCCTCGGGATCCAATATGTAAGCCAGGTTTTTAATGAAGGCTATTTGTAATTTATCCCCCAAGCCCTCTGCCGCGGCCACCACCGGAGGGAAACCGTCTTCAAAGAGTATCTCGGTTTCCAGGCTGTAAAGCATGAAATAGAGCAGGCGCGAACAAAACTCTTCCGCGACAACCAGGTCCACCGTTCCTTTGAAGAAACTTTCTATCCCTGCGGGCTCGCGCGATTGCAGGTCTTTCGATAACGCGACGCAATTATCGACAGGGTAAGAATACTTACAGACCTCCGCTTTTCTCTGGCGAAACAACCCCATCATACCGGAACCGTCCACTTTGCGTATCTCTACCTTAAAACGGTGTTCCGGAGGTATGAGCCCGAGGATCAAATCCGACCCCTTCTGGCCCGGGACCGCTAAAATCACCCTGTCAAACTTCTCAACCAAGTCTTTACAATGGACCGCGCTATGCCCAAAAAGGGCCGCGGTACGGGTCTGCGGCAACCTCTTAACAACGCTGTCGAGGTTTTCTCGCGCCATCTCAAAGGCCCTAATATCCTCCCGGGTTATAACTACCATGAATTTCCCGCAAGCAGGATTTTGCGTGTTTTTTACGTCTTCCTTTTCCGCAAGCCTGGCCAATCCGGATATGATCCCTTCCAATTTCTCGATATTACCCTTGAGTTCCAGGTCAATTATCCTTCCGGCCCGGACTTCCCTTATCGTATTACTGGTCTCCTCTTCATCAAACCCCAATATGCCCAAAACAGAAACCCATAAATAAGATTCCCGCTGGTATTTAAAATCTTCCCACTCTACAAAAGAATATTTTCCGGATAATTCTTCATGGTAACCTAAAAGAATTGTATCTATAAACTCCTCATTGAAACGGCTGAAAACAGGATCTATAAGCAGGGCTCTCTTGTCATCTTTATAAATAACCAGCCAGCGATGGAGGCCGGAAGCAATCAATCCTTCCTTGATTATAACCCCGGAGACCATCTCTATGCGATCCGGAGCATTACCTCCGATGGACAATTTAAATGCCCGGCTGATCAATCTTGCCAATATGAAACTTGCTTCTTTGCAAAGATAAGGGTATTTACCCCTGAACTCGCTCTTTAACGACCTGAAGAAATAAGAGGATATTTTATTTATGAATGGGCGCATCTGCATTAAGATCTCGCGGGCAAAAACCTGGGATTCCAACTCGATCCACTGCATCTCTAATACCGTATAGCAACGGCGGGAAGGATTTTCTTTATGCAGTTCTTCATGCCTGCAGATAAAATTCCACAGTTCTTCTGTTTCCACGTCTTCGAAACCGTTATTTTTCAATATATCTGCCGCTTCTTCGCTGGTGATATTAAAGGCTATCTCTTTAGAAATCTTATTAAAATAAGCAACGCGGATTTCTTCCGGAGGCCCGGTGAATTTACCGGATTTTGCCAAATAGCCTTCCAATATCCACAGGCCTTGCGAATATCTTTTAAAGAACTTGAATACCTGCGGATTGGGAGAATGTATCTGATCCGCAAATAGAGAAACATCCGCCGAATAAACCGGAAGTTTTTCAGAGAGTATTTCTTTCATCCTTTTGAGCTGCTCTTCCGGAGCGTTGCTGACCGCAATAATAATATCGAATTTCTCACCCTTAAGTTGTTCTATTTTCTTGTCTATGATGCTCTCTGCGAAAACACGGCGCAAGATATGGCTATCTTCAAAGATCGCCGGCCGGGAAGTCATACCTCCCTCTTCTTTACGCGTCAAGGCTAATGTAGAAGCACAGCAAAGAAATTCTTTTATCTGCGGGAGGGTGAACTTTACCGATACACCCTTCTCCGTAGGCGGAAGTATTTGCGGAATATCCTTATGCTCACTGATACACTGCGCGATAAAAGTGTTTATCGCCTCAATCACGTAACCAGAATCAGCTTCCCCGAAATAAACCAAGTTCCGGATACCGCTGAATTCCGGATAGTCATTTAATACTTCCAGATGTGACAATTTGCTGGCATAGATACCTATTACCTGCTGATAAAGTTTATGCAGGCTTAGGTGGAACTTGAATTCGAATACTGCGTTAGTGCTGACGGCATCAAACTCCTTAACCACCATTCCGCAAAAATTATAGATAAGCGCGTTAGATTTTTCCAGGCTCCCCAAACTTGCCATTTCCAGGGTAGTCCCTCTTTTTATTACTATTTCATAAATCCCGGATATCTGGCCTGCCAGCCCCAGAACCTTACCGCGTTCTTTTTTACCGGCGGCAACCGCCTGCGACATCTCTATTACCGCGTTATAAGCCAAACGACGGACCAGGTTCCCGGACACACCTTTATAATAAAGCAGCGACCAGACTTTCTTACTCAATCTTTTGGCAGAGAAATCCTTCTCTCTGATCCTGCCGATATCAACCAGGGCTTTTTTTACTTTTTCTTCCATGCGCGCATCAATGAAAAATTCTTTTTCACTCCGCGCGGGGCACAAATCACCCTTATTAACGCTGTCGATACTCCTTGCTTCTAAGGCCCGGATGCCCTCTATATTATTGATAAGGATATCCAATGCGGCTTCTGCCTGCTCCACCCCGCCGTGCATATCAAAAACACTCTTTGCACGCACATTAAGCTCTCCCAGATTGATAAAGCTCGCCTGCGGTAAACTATCCAACAAACTCCGCTCGTCTCCATCCCTAAGAAGCTGGTCGGCAAAAACAATACACTCCTCTTGCGCTATCCCTAATTTATTCAGGACATCCGATACCGCCTTCCCTTTTGAGTTCGGCGTGAAATAAATCCCAGCGGTACTGCGCACGACATTTATACCGGAGACCCCTTCTTCAAGCAAGGCAGACCTGAATAATTCCATAAATCTTAACCCTCTGGACCATCCCGGCTCAATATACTTATCTTGCTGCTTACAGAAACGCAAAGCAACATAAAACGGCTTATTTATGATTTTGAAATCATCATAACTTTTAGGATCTATCCTGTAAGCATACATATCGATAATTCTGTTTATCTTCTCTCTTGTCTCTTCGGAGATCAATTCTGCCTGCAAGTTAAATGCTGCCGGGCTTATCTCCTGCCCCATCGAACCTATCAGAATAAGATTATCCGGTAAACTGCCTCTTCTGTTTACGCCCACATTATCCAGCATCTCTCCCAGGTCAAAACCGCTGGCGATAATAACCTTGATCCCCTGGCGCAGAAAATAATCTATCCTGCTTCCCATATCCCAGGAAATATGTTTTCCTGCCCCGGTTAAAACATCATTTAACCCGAAAACAAGTGCCTTCAGTTTCTTCTCTGCGAACTTCTCTTTAAGATGATCCAGCTTCGACATCTTAAGCCTAAACGGCTGCAAATGTATTCCGGTAAGAGAAAGCTCAAAATCATTCCCTGAGCCGGTGCTTTTAAATCCAAGCGCTTGATAAAACCCTAGCGCATCCGGAGCGGAATTATAAACCCTGAACTTGACACTCCCCTTGATCTTAGCTATGGCCATTGCCAACAACATCAGCGCTTTGCCTATCCCCATATCTTCATATTCGGGCTGCGTTTTAATGGCGTATATATCTTTGGCATTACCGTTAGCATCCACCCTGTATTTAATCCAACTCTCCGTTACCCCGATCCTGAAATTGATATATCCGGCTTCCTTTACTCCATTTTCAAAACAGATTATTTCAAAATGCTCACTGATCTTCCGGCTTACCTCCGATAACTCAAAGATAAATTTGGTATTGCCTTCTGAAATCACCTCTATTTTTTCTCCGGCCAGGAGCTTTATGGCCATATCCCCTGCATCGGATAGCTCTTCTTCCGTGTAACCGCAGGAAGATACATTTGCCTGCTTTTTGTATTCGATTAATTGATCCAAGATCAACCCTATTCTTTCAACCCCTCCATAGATATCGAAAACATTCTCGGAGCCGGAATAAAGCCCGTACTCTCCGAAGTTAGCGAAGGCCACTTCAGGGATCGCCTCAAGCAAAGAAGGATTTTCTCCAACAGTAAAGATCTGGTCGGCGAAGATAAAGGTTTCGTGCTTCTTCACCCCCATACCGCTTATAATCGCAGATAATAATTCCGCTTTAGAATTAGGCGTGATATATATGCCAGAGGTAGTTTGAAAGGCATCCACATCCGATAAACCGGATAGCTTTAATTGATATCTAACCTCTCCTGTAAGCTCTGCCGCAGCTCTATGATTAAAACAGAAACCATGTTCGATCAGGCGCAAAGTGACACAATGATCACTATGCTCAATAAGGAAGTTTTCCTCCTCTTTGCGGTCAAGCTCAGAAGCAGCTTTGCTGACCGCCCGGATTATCTTCTTTCTCATATCATCGGAAATGGCCGCGTTCCTTATAACGAGCTGCTTTAAGCTTGTCTTGGAACTCGCGAAGTCAGCCAGAAGAAGGTTGTCAGAAAAATCCTCTTCTTCCTCCGCTCCGATCCTCTTTCTAAGCTCAGCCAGACTGATACCGTCGACCACCGCCACTTTTACCCCTAACCTTAAAAGAGTCCTGATCCGAGAGAGCATCTCTTCGGAAACGTTCTGATTAGTCCTAGCCAATGAATTATCCAGCCCGAATATCGCCAGTTTGAAATCCATTTCCGAGAGCCTTTTCTCCAAAGAAACCAGATTGCCAAGCTTGATTTTTACCGCAGGAATAATCTGCTCTGAAAGATCAAATTCAAAATCTGAATCTTGGCCTTTACGCCTGAACCCCACGGCGGTATAGAATGCCTCCGCGTTACTGCAGCTATACGCCATGAACTTCTTCTTTCCCTTAATCTTTGCCAGGGCCAGCGCCAAAGAGATCAGGGCTTTTCCTATCCCCCTGTCTCCGTAAACAGCACTGACTTCTATCGCCCTGTCGTGCCCGGAGTTCCCGGAAGCCTTAAAGCCATATTTTATACCAGCCGAAATGATCCCCAGCCTGAAATCAATAAAACCTACCCTGAGGCGCGAACCGTCATTGTCTGTGTAAACTTCTATTTCGAAACAATCTATCCCTTCATCCTTGATCTTTGACAACTTGAATATAAAATCCTCTACGCCTTCCCCTTTAATAATTATCTCTTTTTTATCCAGAAGCTCCTTCGTCAATGCACCAAGCGGGGTATTCAGAAACTTCGAAGCATCATCAAGCGCAGCTGCCGATTCACGGCTGAGGTATTTCTTAAGTTCAGGGTAAGCTCTTAAATGGTCAAAAAACTCCTCCTTTAGTTCATCCGGATTTGACCTGCCCCTTTTAAGCATACGCTCTAAATACCATCTGTCGACGTACCCCCTCCTCCTATTTCCTACCTTCAGGTTATCGAAGTTGATTAATTCTTTTAGGCAGCCGATAAATAAATAGTTCTTCCCGAATTCCTGGGCCTGGGAATTTATAGCCCCTTCTTCCGTAGGCATTGATTCATGCAGCCTGATATGCGAAATGATAGTGTCGGCACTAAAGTGCAGTTTATTACGGTAAGATAATGCTTCAATGGCTTTCCTCACGCTTCTTTCAGTCAACCCTTGCGCCCAATACATCTGGCCATCCCGGTGATACGCTAAGGGAAACCGTAAAGCATCGAATTGCCTGCCGGGAAGGCCGAGGATCTTGCCTAAAACTTTAAGATACTCCATTATCGCTTTTAAATCTTCACCCATATACTTAAAAGCCCATTCCACCGGCTTGGCAGCATCAAACTTAACAGGAGCATCAAACTGAGATTGAGCAGAAATAGCATGAAATGTATCAAGATAAACCTCTTTCCCTTGCGGAACCCATCCGGCAGCCGGCATGGAGGCAAAGAAGTTTCCATGAACCTCCGGCCCGTTCTGCCAATCCAGTATCCTGCCAAAATCATTTCTTACCGCCCTTTTTATACGGCGCTGCAGCTCCCATGAACGCCTCAAATAATAAGGAGAATCATTCTCGATCAACATATTTTCTTGATGCGTCAATTCCGGAATCAAAGCGGCGCGGATCTCATGTGCAATTATCCTGCGGTTTACGTCTTGAGGAAAAATAATCACCGGCTCTTCTTTCCCGTCCGTATGTACGATGCCGATGCAGGCGCCAATCTTCCATCCGGAAGGAGCTAAAGCAAAACGCACGGAGCGGGCAGGCAATAAGTTAGCGACCTCGCTCGGAGTAAGGTCCAAACTCTGCGCTGCTGTATCGATACCCATAAGTATCACAGGAAACCGATATATATCCTTAACCTCATTCTTTAAAATCTCATGTATGCCACCGAATCTAGTAATGGCATTTTCAACGGTTTTAAAATGGTAATCATTGGCTGAGCGGTCAGCAGGATTATTGTCGCCATTCTCTTGTTCTGCGCATATAAGAGTTTTCGCTGCGGTCTGTATATAATTAAGCGCGGAGAGTTCCTTGCCTGTCAGATAATCAAGCGCCGAACCTCCCATCGTCGAAAGTAACTCAAATAATCTCTCAGCTTCCTCTTCCCCTAACATAGTTTTAGCCGCAGATACACCATCCCCCCCTAAACCAATAAGCACCGCCTGTTGATACTCTCTCTTATATCGGGCGACTACATCCATGACTTTATTGGTACCTCTGGCGAACTGCTCGTTCTCATTGAGCCCTGCGGTACCGTTTATGATTATAGTATTTACCCCTTTTAAGGCTGAAAGCATTAAATCTGCGGCATCATCAGGATCAACATCCAAAATTAACCACCCATCGGGAACGGAATTGACAGAAAAACTGCCAGCCTCAACGGTCTTTTTAGGATCTTTCTTCAAGGAATCAATAAATAACTCTACTGTAGTATCCTCAGGAAGCCTTGCGGCGATTATTCTAGAAGGCAGAATAAGTTCAACATTATATTTCTGAGCTAATCCCCTTATCTCCTCGGCAATCGGCTCATTCTTAATAAAAGGTATAGCCATCTTACCTAAAACTGCTACCTTGTCTGTAATCTGATTTGTGATTAAACTCTTGATTACCTCCAGTTTCCCTTCCAGCTTAGCGCCCTGCATAATAGCAATAACAGGCTTAGCTGGATCGGTTGCCAGATTATAAAGGCCTCGAAGTTCTTTTTCTACCAGTAGTCCGACTACTTTAGGCCCTTTGATAAATGAAGTAACCGGGCCTCTTGAGGCCTGACTCCCGCGATGCAGTGCCCCTGCTGCTGCTTGAACATAGATATCTGCCTGTATTGCATCCTGCAGCTCTCTGGCAAATACCTCTACCTGAGCCTTATCTTTTGCTGTTTCAGCGGCAAAAAAGCGTGGATTTTCCAGAAGAAAGACACCGCGCTCGGCTTCTTTAATCGCATCCTTTATATTTTTCCCTACACAGCCGGGGAGAAAAATAACTTCTTCCTCAAATGAGTTCTCTTTCAATATAGCGGTGAGAATCTCGGCCACCGGTTGCAGACTGTAATCCGGATCAACCATACCATCGGTTATTTCATCAGGATTTAATCCTTTATAGTAGTCTGCGCAGTCTCCATTATGGGAAACAAGAATAATTTTTCTGGCCTTATTTTTTATTAGGTATTTTATATCTTGAACAACTGCCTTAACGCGGGTAAGCTTTTCGGATTTCAGCTTTTTAGATGTTTTACCGACATTTAAATCTACGCTTAGGAACACGGTTTGACCGTCTAATTGATCCTTGGGAATGTCTTTTACGCAGAGAAGATTTGAGTAGTTAATGACTACCTTGCCTTGCAGGCGAGCTAACTCATGGCCTTGGAAAATGACTTTAAGCTGTTCCGGAGGGCCTCTTAAGGTATTAGGGTTAATGTAAAGAATACCGTTGTTTACTTCTGCAGGAGAAGATAAAGTAGGGCTGATTATAGTATTAGTATCATCTAAAGTTACTCCTTGGGCAATTAAGGCATCCTTACCGCCGAAAGCAGTTACAACCACCCCCATCTCCTCTTGGGTAGCCGCCCGGTCAGGCGCATCAGAGGCGGGGATAGTAGCGGGATATCTATTTTTGGATGTTTCAAAACGAAAATATGCTTTTGTTGCATCCGACACTTCCGGAAGATTATCTTCGGAATTCGGCGTAAACAAAACTTTTTCCCAGCCTGCATCTTCTTTCTGCAGCCTGCTCATAAGCATAAACAAATTCTTTAAACTGCTTTGCTGCCGCGCCAAATCAAAAGTTATAAAGATATCCGCAAGAGATAAAATATTTTCCGGCACTCTTTCAAACCCAAAATGATCAGCCCGGTCTTTAAGATAATTAAATAAATTATCCACATCCTGCTCTTGCATCGACATCAAGCTTGGGTCATTAGACAATATGGAAACCGCCTTAATTATTAAATAAAGAGAAGCCAATCTGCTAGAAATGCATTCTTGGCCGATTTTTTCGATGATAAAAGCAGGGAAACCGTACGGAAAATTAATCACCGGATCAGTAAATAAAAGCTGGGATAAATCCAGTATCCCGGTTGTAGGATATAGCAATATCTCCCTGAGGCTCAAAGATTCTATAGAATGATAATAATCATTGCCGCCGCTAACAAATTGGTCCTGCTGCTCCAACAGCCAATTATTCACATACCGATCAGCCTTTTCCAATACTTCTTCATTTGATAAACGGTCAATTTCGGAAAAAGCCTGTATTTTAAATGCATGGTTGCGCTCCAGAAATTTAATCAGTACTTTTCTTATCCCGTCATATTCACCATATCTGCGGTACAAAAGTTTCATCCAGGAGTTATCCGATAATTTACTATTTAAAATTCTTTCTTTAATCCAATACGCATCGTCTTTGCCGGCGCCCGGTGAATCCAGCACGGGATTTTCTTGGATCATTACCTCTATATCAATATGTTTTAACCATTCCAACAAAAAGTATCCGGATCGGCCGTTGCCTTCCACTAAACCCGCTGCCTGCAATACGCTTAATTCCCTTTGTATCGTCCTTAAGGAATCATTCCCTCCCCTTTGGCCGGCCATTTCTTTTGATTTTTTAGGGTTATCCTTATAAATTCGGTGGGCAGCCATGTAACGCAACAAGGTAGCCGGCGCACCTTTAGGAACGAAATGTTTAATCGTATTAATCACCGCTTCCGCCCCTAAAGGATTAGTCGTATCTATTGCCTCAGAAATAATTCTCCCCAGCTCCAGATCATTCAAATTCTCAATAAAGGTATTCTGCGCTTGTGTTAATTGCCCTGCCAAAGCAACTCTTATACTTCTATAACCATCTTTCTCCAGGCACCCCGGGACAAATTCTTCAATCGCTTTACGGCCTGCCTGTGCGAAATCTTCCAAAGTAGAATAAATTGAGGTTGCTACGGAAAATTTGTAGCCGGCATGCTGATGATTGCATTTTTCAGGCTCGCCATTGATAAAAACCACGGAATTAACCGGAAATTTATCCAGAAAATCCAGGCATTGCTTTCTTTCCTGAAGCATGTTGATATAAGGCTTTAAGGTTTCCTCGACTAAAACAATATGTACGGGTATATTTCTTTTAAGAACGGCAAAAGTAATCAACAACCCGAATATATCTTTAATACAATATCCGTAAAAGCCGCCCCTTAAAAATACTGTAAGGTATTCCCCGTTAGACCAAGAAAGGAATTTATCGAACATATGCAAAACTACCTGGCAATTATCCGCAACATTATATAATACCGGGTAGCTGTCTACAGAATTATCCGGATAATAGCTGATTCCCCACTTAAAGAATAAACGGTCAACCTCTTTTGCGGCATCCTGCTCTTTCTTATCCCAGTCTTCAATAACCACTGTAAATATTTCTCTTTCTGCTATTTCCACACGCTGCCTTTGCGACAATCCACCCGGGTTGCCTACATATACGGATTCTCCGTGTTTATTATACGAAACAAACCCGCATTGCTTGGCAGCTAGCGTGTCAGCGGAAATTATTACTTCATCTTCCTGATGTTTTTCCCGCTTAATTTGACCCGGTAAAGGATCTGCCTTAATTTCTATTTTTGTTTTACGAATTGGCTCTACCGGATTGACAGCAGGAACACGCCTGTTGTTATTATTGACCCTCATAAACAATACATTGCTTGTTTTTGTTTCTTGCAGGCCAATGAAACCATTTGGCAGGCCGGCAAACGCGGGAACAGGGCCGGTAATAATTAACTGCGCATTCACAAATTCCTTAATATGCTGCCAAACCTGCATCAATAAAGCATGTATACGTTGATTTTCTTTTTTTGCTTGAATTAAAAATACTTTATTTTCATCTGTTTCCTGGGGATTAACTTTATGGGTTTGTTCGTGGGTCTTGATGGTTTGGACTAAATCTCTGACTTCGGCTTGGCTGTATTTTGCGGGAAAGAATTTATCGAAGATACCTTTTATTTTTTCATTACTGATATCACCGTTGGGACCACGAATACGGCCATAATAGCTGATTTCCTCTGTTATCCGGTTAAACCCGCCAAGAGCTGCATCAGATTTTAAGCCTAAAGCCGCATACAAATCTTCGGCCATCGCCAATTTTTTTTGCCAAAGTTTCACATCTACCCCGGCAGGAAAATTATCTAATAGATAGGCTATAAATTTACGTAAATTGATTAAATTAAATTTATACCTATTAAACATTGCGCCCACTTTAATCTTAGCAAAGGGATTAGGTATAATATCGGTAGAGACTACTTCTTCAATAAGAGCTCCTCGTTTTTCAAGATCCTTAACTTGTTCTTCGGTTAGCTGCCCGGAAAGTTTAAGCTGTTTCATCGCTGAACGCAACATATCCCTATCTTTAAATATATTGACGCCTTCAGTAAACTCTCCATACACAGATCCAATAAATATCCTGCGTGCGCCGCGCGATAATAATAATAATGCAGCATTGATTATTGTTTCCCCGGAAGAGATAATATCATCCAGTAAAATCACATCTTTATTATGCACATCTATCTGCGGCATAATCATGGTTACCTGGAAACGGACAGGCTTAGAAGGATCTCTTTTTTTATCCATATGCCCGCCGTATTCTATAGCGTTATTTTTAGCGGCATCCTCTGAAAATATCGCTGCCCCCTTATCTGCTCCAATCACAACCGGGTTAACCAAACGTTTTTTATCCTTGAAATACCCGGCAAGATCAGTAAAAATATTCAAGTTATAGATTTCGATTGATTTAGCCAAACCGGGGAACAGTTCTTTGACCTTTACCGTGCCGATTTCTTTGGAAAAATGGATATTCAATGTACGAATCTGCCTTGAAAATACACTTAACCCCATAAGAACAGCGCGGGCGCTGTTGGCGCTCAAAGCAAATGTTCCGTGTTTTCTCACCCTATATGCTTTATGTTGGCGCATATAACTAAAATAAGTGAAAAACAATACCGGGGATATCCCTGATTTTTTAAGCGTAAATAAAACTTTGAACAATCTTACCAGCCAGTTAGCTGAATCGGTAGCGCATACTAAAAGATAATGGCCATTTTTTTCAAGTCCCTGCGGTAAAATTACATTGCCGCTTTCATCAAGTCCGATAGACTGAGCATTTACTATCCCCGCCTGCTTAAAAATTTCCGTATTCGGCATAAAAAGAACCCCATCAAAACTTTCTTTAGCAGGTTTCGGAGGAATTTTATAATCTTTCCAGATTTCCTTCTTCACCTGCATTAAACTAAAAGCATGCTTGCTAAGATCGGCCTTAGTAACCAATTCTAAATTAGCGAATTGCTTTAACACTTCTATTATCCACCCGTTAACATCCTTGGGCAAAACACAAACAATATTACGCGCGTGGCATTCTTCCAGCAATTCCAGGGTAAACAGTAATTTTATAACTTCACGGCTGTCATTAATCTGGTCGAAGAAAATTACACACTCCTTACCTTTGACGTACCGGGGATTGCTTATATAAACATACAGTTCATCATTACCGAATTTTCCGGCGCGGACTTCCAGGTTAATACCGTTAGCTTCTACTGCCGAATCAACCCTGCACCTGTCAATTGCCTCATTATTCCCTTTCACGGTCAAAAATACCTTGGCTTTAGACAGCACTTCTTTCTTTCTGGATTTCACATATTTATAAACCAATTCCCGCTTTTCATGAGCAGAAGGCTTAAATTTATCCAAGCCTTCGATATCGCCTTCTAAGACTAACCGGTCAATATATAATTTAACAAATTTATTTAATCCGGTTTTTTCATCAACAAAAAAATCAAGCCAGCCCCTGTCTTCCCAAGTCTGTTTATGCGAACGGTGAGGAATAGTCCCTTTTTCTTAAAGTTCATGATCCAGAACAAACCCGAATAACCCGAAATCCGACAACAATGACTCGTAAAAATCGCGAGTGATGTAAACACAAAGGTTACCTTGCTTGTCAGGAATAGTGTATGCAGGAATAGTATCCCTGGTTAATACGGCATGTTTATAGCGGGGAATACCAAAGAGCCCGGCAAGCGCGGGAGTCTTTACCACAAACAATCTGATATAAGGCGCTCTCTTAGCGCGCAACATGCGCACTAAATTTTCAAACCCCTTATTTTCCAACGCCTCGATCAAACCTGCAGGCAGCTGGGTTTCTTCCGCCCCTTTAATAACTTTCTCAATATAACCAAAATCACAATTAAACCTCTGCATTAAATCATCTGTAGTAGGAGCTTTAAGGGTAGAGTAATCCGGCTGGCTGAAAGATAAATTACCCGGGCCTTTTTGCGCATCCTCGGAGGTATCCTCAATCATCTCTATACCGGTTGGCTTTTCCAGCATCTGTACAACTTCCCCGGAACTATATTCGATGGTTATTCTTGTTTCTTTATTAAAATTAGGGCCCTCTCTAAGAATATTTTTAACATCAACCCCTTTTTCCTCCCGATAGGTAGAAAATTTTTCATCTTTTAGAACATATGCGCTAATCCGGCCATCGCTTTCGAATTGATAACTATACCTGACCGGCCAACTGCTTAACCAGGGGAAAATATCCTTATTCTGCTCAACCACCTCTAAAGGTATCATTACAATACCAAGATTCTTTCTCCCGTCCAGCAGGTAAGCCCCCTGGGTAAGAGAAATAATAAATTTACGGCCGGCAAGAGAGACTATTATGTAATTTTCGAACCCGTGCCTTTTATTACACCAGCGCGTAACAAAATTCCCACAAAAACCATTTTCTCTTAATATCCTGGATATATTAAAAGAGGCTTCATAGCAAACTCCCGGCCAATCTTCATCCATCCGCAAGTTGCTGATTAAATCTTCTATGGTCTCAACGTGCTCTAGAGATTCCGTATCCAGGCGTGAATTTACCCCGCAAGACAATAGCAGCTTAAATCTTTCTATCTCTTTAGCGGCGCCGGCGGAAATTTCCTTGCCTACAAACAGCTTGTTCTCGATATTCCAGGAAGAAATATTTGACCAAGGTAATAACCTATACGGCAGCAATACCTGCTGCAGTTTTTCATGCTCTGCCTGATTAAACAAATTAATTTCCCGGATCAGTTCATCGCTTGAAGGAACATGAATACCGTTACAAATAAGCCCAATCCATTTTCTATCGGCTTCCGCATTAACATCAAAACCATTACGATAAGCAGCATTAATCACTGCTTCATCCTTAAGCAAAAATGTCGAAAGCACCTGCCGGATACTTCTGGGATGAGCCTCGTAAATATTCGTAGCGCCGATTATTCCCTTAACAATATCCTGGAAATTCTGTTTTTCGAGTAAAGCATACACTTCCTCATCAACAGCTTCTGCCGTAAGCATCTTGACATAATTTTTGCTGAAAATAACTTTAAGTATATTCCGGCCGCGGCCTTCCGGGTCATACATGGATATTAAATTCCTAAGAGAAGCTACCTGCTCCAAAACAATCAGCCGCGCACCGCCCTGAAGATAATCATTAGCCATGCCCAGCAGCCTTATATCAAAACTGCCCGGATTAATACTTTTGGCTTTCTCAAACCAGGCGCTGAACGCTTCCCCATCACGGGAAGCCACCATTTCTCTGACCGCGGCAATATCATCGCAAAAAAGAGGATCCTGAGATATTTTTTCAAGCGATTTAGAAATACCCGTATCTCCCCAATGCTCTAAAATTTCCCTGAAAGAAAGTTCATCCGTTTGGCTGATAGTATTGACCTTGAATCCCCGGTTCAAATAAATCGACAACCGGGAATATGTACCCGCGTCCATACCACCTTTAACAAGGACTAAAGCCAAAGAACCGCACTTCATAATATATCCGGATAATTCAGAAACATAATCTAGCTGCCTGCCCGCCGACTTAATCGCAACTAACTCCTGAGAATAAGCTTCCAGGAATATTAATCCAGTTTGTTTAGCTGCTTCTAATAATTGGATTAATTCGTCCTGATGCGACTTAAAGTAATCATAACTGGCTTGACAAGCGAGCTTATGGGATTTGGTTTCTAATTCAATTGCTTCGTGGCGGATAATGTCGTTAATGAGGATTTGGAAGGAAGAGGACAAAGAATCATTTAAACCATAAGGCGGAGCGCGGGAAGCTAGCCCTTTTAATATTGATATTTGACCGGGGGTAGTTTCGGTATCGGCGACATTACCAGTTATAGTTTTATCCACAAAAATAAATTTATTGTTTCCGAAATATAGTTTAAGGTTATTTAACTGCTCTATAGTTGGCTCAGCTACGGAATCTTTGAGACGGGCAGGGTAGGTTTTGGGATCTTGCCCGGAGTTATCAAAATTTCCCGCAGAATTATCCTGAATTATTTTTCTATCTTTAAGCGTAGGAGGCAATTGGCCTAGTTCATTCCAGACCGCAGAATAAAATTCTCCTTCTTTAGAGGACATCCCTCTTTCTAAAGCCAAAATCAGCATACCGAAATCATATCCATAATGCTCGGTAAACCAATCCGCCAGGATTATTAATATTTCTTCCGCCTGATATAAAACTAATCCTTTCTGAATCGGTTCACTTAATCCTTTAAAAGGCATATTCCACATCCCGATAGCCCGCGCAAGGTCTTTAGCATATTTTACAAAACCCATTACCCCATCTTTTACTACACACCTTTCATATAGATTAGATAATTCTTTCTTACTCGAAAGATTGCTCTGACGCAATATCTCATTAAAGATCGTGCCTAACAATGCCGGGGCATTAACCATGGAAACATTCGACACATTCCAGGAAGCGCCATTAGCCCGCATATCTATCTCCATCTCCTCATCATTAATCAACTGCAAAATTGAAGGAAATTGCGTTTTATACCGAAAACCCGGGGCTGGACTCCAAACAAAAGTCTCACCCGCGATGTCATGATCCCAGCGTTGCTGTAAATAAGGAATAATTTCCCGCCTAATATAGCGGCTCATTTCCTGAGGAGAACCGATCTTTGGCAATATTGCTTTAACCTGGACTACTTCCCGGAATTTTGTAAGAACTTCTTTTCTCAGCTTTTCTTCTTTTTCCATTGAAACCCGGTCGAATTTTAAAGCAAAACTTTGGGTATCCGCATTGGCCAGGCGTTCTTCAACCTGATTATCTACAATATGGCTCTTTAATTCATGATATAGAATTACCACTTGTTTAAATCTGGACAGGTCGAAATAATACGTGTGAAGAAAAATGGTGTTTTCCGGATAAAGCAAAGAAACGGCCTGCCGCAGGTTAACTGCTGCCACGCAAGAACGAGCTAAAACAGTATTTATAAAAACAATCCCGGCATCCTGCGCTAATGATTTTCCCGGCCCTAGAGAGATTTGATCCATTACGCATGCAAGTAAATCTTTAAAATTAGAACTTTTGATCCGTCTGCGTAATTTCCGGTTAACCGTTTCCGGTAAACGGCCTTCCAGCAAATCACTTACCATAAAGGTAGGAGAAACAAAAAGCCTGCCATAATCTTCTTCTGCTTTCTTTTGGGCTTCTTCCGGCACAGGAAGATAATAGTTATTAATTTTGTTTGTGTCTAAATCATCTGCTTGCGCTGCTTCCAGGATACAAGCCGGATAATCGCGGCCGTCAGCATCGTTCAAAGAAAGCGTTTTCTCATCCGTTAAAATAAAATTTGGCCTAAGCTCGCTTACAACCCTTTCTATAATCATAGCTGTTGTTCCATTTTGCCCAAACTGGGCATAGCTGGATAGTATAAGCCGGATAATACGTTCGGTTGCTTCAACACCTGCGCCGGCCTTTAAAGCGCCTTTAGCCACTTTATCCTGGCTCCTATTTACTGCTATGGCGGTAACTTCCGGAATGCCCAATATGGAATTATCTCCGTTAGGATTCAATCCCTCTTCAAACTCATCGCCAAAGAAAATAATACTGCTGGCCGGCACACCTTCATTTTCAATCAAATCTTTTATGGCCGTAGCTTTAGTAATGCCCTGTCTTTTTATAATGATGGTCCCTCTGCTCAAATCGGTATCAGCAGAAAGCCCCCGCCGTGCCAGGTCAGCATTAACTTCTGCCATAATTTCTGCCCGGATATCCCTGACTATCTCTCCTGCATTTCTTGCTGCCCGGGGGGATGAGACATGCTTAATAGCTATTTTTGTATCGTCACCTGAAAAAGCCCTCCCCTGATACTCTATTTCAGGATCCCTAAGCTCATTATTCGCATTAAGAAAATCATCCTGATGTTTACTATCAAATTGCGGGTCGAGCACTCTGGCTTCTTCTATTTTTTCCCGGTACAAGCGGATTATTTCTTCAAGCAGCACGCCTGCAATATATTTTACATCTTCTTCCAGGATTACTGTTTGATAGGCCCGCAGATACTCAACCGCATCATCTCCGCGTTCGGCATTATTAAGGAACCTTATCTTCCTGGCTCCATCATTGATATACACGATAATCTCTCTTCTTAAATCTTGAGGAACATACTGAATTATTCTCTTATAAGCATCCGCGAAATTCTCTCCAGAATTAATAACAACTTTAAATCCTTTTTCAATAAGTTCTATAAATACATCCCTAATTGTGCTTATTTCAAAATTTTTGTAGAGCTCTTCTTTCTTGGAAACAAGCGTTCGGCCGATATCGAAAACCAGCGCACAATCCACGGATCTCAAATTGGTTGCTTCTTGCATACGCTTATTGACATCTTCTTCTTCCGGAGTAAGCGCGCCACAGAAAGCTAAGGAATTTGTTAACTTATAATGGCGCCATAATGCTTCCGCTAGTTCCTCAGGGCTGGCAACTTTAGCCAATTTACTCTCTAAATCCACAGGCAAAACAGCTAAATCATGACCCACAAAAACACCTTGCGCTCCTTCATTAACCAAATTAAGCATCTCTATATCATTACCGCTGTCACCGGCAATTAAAACGTTACCCAGACTAATATCAAACCGGCGTGCAAAACCCTTCAATGCCGCACCCTTACTGGTTAAACTTATATCTATAAATGAATTCCCGGAATTAGCCACATACAACCCATCCGATTTCAGGTTTTGTGATAAATATAAAGCAATATCTTCGGCATAGCCCCTGAGCTCGCTATCCCTGATCATAACGGTAATGGCGGAATATTTATTTTCCAGGATCCTTATCTTGGAATTTTTTTCGGTTCCTACATATTGCAAAATATCTAATTCCAATAACCTTCTATCAATTAATCCTCTTATTCGCAGCCTTAACTCTGCGGAGAGTTTATATGAATTAGCTTCATCCATAACCAACCTTCCTTCTTGATCACAATAACCGACAAGGCCGCCGATCTCACCTAAAATATACAATTGCCCATCATACTTTACATGTTCGATTATCTTTGTCTTTGCTAAATGTTTTTCATAGAGTTCGGAAGGAACCTGTCCGGTAATTATCGCAAACCTACCACCCTTATCCAGGAATTCGGCGATCCTATCCTGCAGCATACTGGGAACAGTCCCCGGGTATACGCGCAAGGTACCGTCAAAATCACTGGCAAAAAGATATTGCGATAACCCCTCCTCATCCTTTAATCTTGCCGTAGCAGAATTAGGTTTTAAGCTGTATCTCTCTATCAGTTTTGCCTGTTCTTTACCGGTGCCTGTCTGCTGGGTAAAAGTACAGACCATCGCACCCGGGTTCAT
>JAQTQG010000062.1 GCA_028712375.1 Candidatus Omnitrophota bacterium | reverse complement strand
ATATAGCCAAATTCAAACAAGTCGTGAGGATATAAATTATCAGATCCTACATAGTAGACCGCTGTTCCATCGTTACAGACCCCCATATAATATTTTGAATGATTGGCAGGTTCCGGGTAGCCTGAAGTGTAGAGTTTTGGCATTGGAACTTTTGTCGAAAATTGCGCCTGTTTACCTGAGTATTTATCAGTTTTATCCCAGGAATAGCCAGCCCCGGCTCTGGAAATATTTACATTGGTAAAACAAAAGGGTGCCACATGCAGCCTGGCCAGGATATTCTCTTTAGAGCTTTTATATTTCTCGCAGATAACATCATATATAATCTTATAAGTACCCAGTGCACCCGAGCCCCAGGAGTATTGAGCTCCATCTTTACTTTTTGCGTTTTTTGATGATATGACAATTTTTACCACCAGCGTCTTATTGGTATATAAAGATTCAACTATCCATTTGACCACGTTGTGGGATTTAATGCCAGCCGCCCCCAGGAATACTATATCCTGCTGACATATATATAATCTATTAGTGGCGGTTTTTATAACTAACTCTTTAACTTTCTCGCTAGGGCTAGCATAGCCTGTGCTGGTTTTTTTACCCGCATGATTTTGAATATCTTTATCAACCGAAGAATACCGCCCCACCCCAAGCACAGGAATACCCTCAGTGGTATATTCATCAACGCCTTTATAAGCCTTTAATTCCGACTCTGTTTCTACTACAGCGATCTTGGGCTTTGCAGTTTCCCATCTTTTGTTTTTTATTGAATTGTCACCTGGAAAAATACCATTTATAAAATCATACTTATAATATCGAGTCCACTTCGGACGTCCGGTAACGGGTTTTGTCCCAGGTAGAGTCCACAAGAAATTGGCAAAGTTCTGGGCGGCAACAGCCCCTTCGCCTCTTATAAACAGGGATATATCATGAACGGGCGGGTAATCAGAATAATTATTAGGCCAAAGATTATGTCCCCCCGCTAAAGCATAACGACCATCCGCTGTGACAATCTTCGCATGATTCCATGGACTGAGCGGCCCCCAGCCACCTCCACGTTCCCCACCATGTACTCTTCCTACATATAAATCGAGCGTTTGTTTGTCGTATTTTTTAAGCTTACCGGCTAAATGATTCCTGAACTTTAAAACAGTATCTTCACCCCCTGGTAAATACCCAAAAAGAAATCTTACCAGAGAAATACTATGCTCTCCTTCGAATCTTTCCGTCAATTCATCAATTATGGTATCCAAAAAAATACCTGTTGGCGGTGCCAGCGAAACAATATCTATATTTGATACTGCATTTTTAATGATAAATGTTATTATATTATTTATGGTATCCTTGGCTTCTGTTCCTTTATTTTCTATATCACTCTTATTCTTAAAAGGAACACCCCACATCCTGGGTGTATCGATTATTTCAACAATACTATTATCTGCTTTAGTATAGGCTCCACTGTCTTTATCACTATATTTTTTTAGCTCTTTATAAATTGACGCAATAGTTAAATCATCCATTTTTTATCCTCTATAAATATATGTTCACGTTTAACTGCTGCTTATGGCGAGTAAATGTGGTCGAAATGAAATAATTCTTAATGTAATATGTTTTGGTATTCTAATTGGGGCAATACGCATTAATCAGTTCATTTATCAAAATTCCTGATTCTAGGTATTATAGGCGGATAAAAAAGGATTTTTTATGACATTTACTTAATTTGTCGCGGGCTTGTACGGTAATCCAGTTGAAGCAGTTGTTGGACGGTAAACATTCACCTCCCCCTTTGAAAAAGGGGGATTGAGGGGGATTTATTTAATAAAATCTCCCCTAGCCCCTCTTTTCCAAAGAGGGGGACTGAATGCTTACGTTGGACGAAGCCGCTAACGCGGAGAATATCCCAAGTGTGTTGGGTTAGCGATAGCGTAACCCAACATTTGCGAAGCCGGTCGGAGTTTGTAACCCCGACCAGAACGTTTGAAGGTCTCAATATTTAGAAACGTGGGTGACGGGGTTGCAAACCCCGTCACGCTTCGTGACACTAACGACGCTGATGTATTTAATTGATACCAATGTCATCAGTGAAATCAGAAAAGGCTTATTAATGACAATGGCAAACCTGTTGGCGTCACAATCCTGACCAACGATAAAGCTTTTGCCAAGCCTAAGCAACTGACTCCAGATTAATCATTTCAGCTAATAGAGTTTCCGGGGCAATATCTTGTTCGTTTGGCCAAGTCACGGCATCAAGAAAAATGTCAACCTGATTGAAATAATGGACGTCTTTAAGTTCCTGAAAGACTCCGCAGTCAAGGTAAGGCTTAAGGTCAAATATACCTTTCTGTCCGTTCTCAAGCTCCACATAAATGCGGTAGTCGGGCAATAGTTTTACCAGTTTTGCATCCCAATACATTTCAACCTCACAAAGGAGCAATTTTATAGGGACTTTCATTGCTGATTGCCAACTCCCAATCAGCTATTAATTCATCGCGGTGAAGTTCTATCCATGCCTGCACTAATCGCAGGTAACTGCCCGGCCAGTATTTCCCCGTCATCAATGCAAATAGAAGCTTCAAACTCGGCGTATTTAGCATGAATATGGGGCAGGTTATGATGCTTATGATCAAGCAAATACATGCTGGTAATAATTCCGTAAAACATAGATATAACTGGCATTATTAATGTCTCCATTTTATTAAGATCAATGGAGTCTGACCCAATGTCATTAAGTTAAGAAATAAGCCATTGATTTACTTTGCTCTTTTGTAATTGCAATAAAAAATTCTGTTTTTTGGTTTTGAGTTAGACCTGCTATAGCTTCTTCCTCTACGTAGGGGCTCAA
>JAQTQG010000041.1 GCA_028712375.1 Candidatus Omnitrophota bacterium | reverse complement strand
GCGATTCTTTGTGGCAAGGCCCTGCGTATAGGCGGAGGGGCATATACAGTTTCGAAAACACAAAATAAAAAAGGGAAAACTGATGCGTAAAATAAAGGCAAAGAATCATTTTTTAGGTAAGGATGGGTATGTAAAACTTAATTGCGCACAGTCAGTGATTAAGGCGTATCATGATCTTTTTAATGCCTCGGCACAAGAAGTTGATGCATTTGTTGGTTTGGGTGGTGGTAAGGCTCCAGAAGGAAAATGCGGAGCATATTATGCTGCTTGGCAGCTAGCCTCAAAAAATAATTCGCTTAAAATAAATCGGTTTGAGCGAGACTTTATTAATGCCGCCGGTTCTTTAAAATGTAAAGAGATCCGTAAACAACGGAAACTTTCCTGCTTGGGTTGCGTTGAAAAGGCAGCAGAACTGCTTGAAGGAGGACAGGGATGCTAATGGATAAGATTGTTGCGTTCGCTCTTAGGAAGCCCAAGTTAATATTTTTTATAACTGGTTTAGCAGTGCTGTTGTCTCTTGCCGCATTTGTGCGCACCAAAGTTGATACTGATCCGGAAAACATGCTTCCGGAAAAGGAATTCGTGCGTGTTTTTAATCAAGAGGTAAAAAAAGAATTTACAATCTATGATTATATTGTTTTAGGTGTAGTTAATGAGAAGGACGGACAAGGTGTTTTCAATACGGATACTTTAGAGAAAGTATATAAGATAACCGATGAAGTTAAGAAAATTCCGGGTGTTATCTCATATGAATTAATGAGTTTGGCGAACAAAGATGATATGGAGCAAGCCGGTCCGGGGACGATTAGTTTTCGTTGGCTGATGGGAAATCCTCCGTATACCGCAGCGGATGCTTTACGTATCAAAAGTCGCGCCCTGGATAATCCGTTGTTTTACGACACGCTTATATCTCGGGATGCTAAGGCGCTTTGTATTTATATCCCCATACAAGAGAAAAAACTTAGTTATGGAGTTTCTAAATCTATTCAAAAAATACTAAAAAACTATCCAGGTGTGGAGAAGTATTATATTACCGGCTTGCCTTTAGCTGAAGATGCTTTCGGCAACGAAATGTTTTGGCAGATGGGCATTTCCGCTCCGCTGGCAGTAGCAGTCATCTTTTTACTGATGCTATGGTTCTTCAGGCATGTCGCGCTGGTGGTTATGCCGCTCGTTATGTCTACGATCGTTGTTATTATTACTATGGGCCTTATGGTGGGGCTGGGTTTTCCGATACATATCATGAGCTCGATGATTCCAATATTTCTGTTGCCAATTTCAGTGTTGGATTCCATCCATATTTTAAATGAGTTTTTTGAGAAGTACCGCGTATTTAAAGATAAGAATAAAACGATTACTCATGTATTAAATGAATTGTACCGTCCGAACCTTTTTACTTCTTTAACTACGGTAGCCGGATTCTTCTCGCTATCTTTTGCACCTATTCCTCCGGTGCAGGTTTTTGGAATTGCGGTAGCCTTTGGTGTTGCTTTGGCTTGGGTTCTTACAGTACTTTTGATTCCTGCTTATATTGCGCTTCTTGATGAAAAGAAGATGGGAAACTTCGGTGTACATGAAGATGATTTGGCACAAGGCCCATTAAGTAGAGCGCTGGCTGCCTGGGGTAGGTTTACAGTCAGCCGCTGGAAACAGGTTTTGTTTGGTGCGGTTATAGTAGTGGCACTTTCCATCTATGGCATTACGCATATTCAGATCAATGATAATCCTACTAAATGGTTTAATAAAAAACATCCTATTCGAGTGGCGGATAAGGTGCTCAATGCCCATTTCGGCGGTACCTATAGCGCGTATTTGGTGTTTGAAGCTCAGGACAAAACCGCGCAAATCTTCCAGGAGCCTGCGATGTTGCGTTATATTGAAGGGATGCAAGTTTATCTGAAGGAAAAAGGAAAGGTGGGAAAGTCTACATCCTTGGCCGATATTACCAAAAAAGTCTACTACGAGCTTTTAGGCGGTGACAAAAAGAATAATGTTATTCCTCCTACCCCGCAAGCTGTTGCCCAGGCGCTAATATCATTTGAGAATTCACATAAGCCCGATGACTTATGGCATTTCGTGACTCCCGATTATTCCAAGGCTAATCTCTGGCTGCAACTAACCAGCGGAGATAATAAGGAAATGGCAGCTGTGGTGCGTCAGGTTGATGAATATTTTAAATTGCATCCGGCGCCGTTTCCGTTATCCTACCATTGGGCGGGCTTAACCTATATAAATATGGTTTGGCAGGATAAGATGGTAGGAGGGATGCTGGTTAATTTTCTCGGAAGTTTTATCATTGTCTTGTTTATGATGATTGTATTATTTAAGTCACCGGTAACCGGGCTTTTGTCGATGCTTCCACTTACGATTACCATACTTTTTATTTATGGTTCATTGGGTTTTACCGGTAAAGAGTATGATATGCCGGTAGCAGTATTATCGGCTTTAACTCTGGGTTTGGCCGTAGATTTTGCCATTCATTTTATTGAACGCGCGCGTACGTCGTATGCGCTGAATAATAGTTGGCCAAAGACTGCTGAAGTTATGTTTGGTTCTCCGGCGCGAGCTTTGATTAAAAATGCGTTAGTAATCTCTGTAGGTTTCTTGCCGCTTTTTGCTTCGCCTTTGGTTCCTTACAATACTGTTGGGTTCTTTATGTTTATGATTATGTTGGTAGCTAGTGTCGTTACACTTATGATTTTACCGGCGTTGATCACGGGCTTCCCCTGGTTGGTTTTTGAGGATTCGAAAGTAAAAACAGTTTGTTCCTGCGGGAAATGTGTTTTGATGTCGATTATTATTGCTTCAACTGTAGCCTATATTCTTTTAGGCTATGATTTAGCTAAGCTTAACGTTACGACGATTATATGTGTAGCGATTATTGTAGTTTTATCTGGAACGTGCGTAGTTATTTCGCGGCAGAAGATTTGTAAAAAAGGAGAATAAAGATGAAAAAGATTTTAGTTTTAATTGGGATACTTTTTTTTGCGAGTAACGCACTAGCTGTGGAGCTGACTGTTGATGAGGTAGTTTCTAAGGCTAATAATCGATCATATTATCAGGGTAAGGATAGCAGGGCTAAAGCAAATATGGTGGTAACTGATTCACAGGGTAGGACTCGCCAGCGGCAGTTGACTATACTCAAGCTGAATATTCAGGATGGTGGCGATCAGAAATATTTTGTATATTTCCATAAGCCCAATGATGTTAAAGGCATGAGCTATATTGTTTGGAAGCATGTTGGCAAAGATGATGACCGTTGGCTCTATCTACCGGCAATGGATCTGGTGCGGCGTATTGCTGCTTCTGACAAGCGCTCAAGCTTTGCCGGTACTACGTTTTTGTACGAGGATATATCCGGTCGATCCATAGATTTGGATATTCACGAGCTGGATTCAAGTGATCCAGATTTTTATGTTGTTAAGAACACCCCCAAAGATGTTGGGGCGGTTGAATTTTCTTATTACACAGTTAAAATTGATAAAAGTAATTTTGTTCCTATGAAAGCAGAATATTTTGATAAGTCCGGAAAACTTTACCGTACGATTGAGGCTTTAGAGGTAAAAGATATCCAGGGGTATCCTACCGTGACAAAGATGAAGGCTGCTGATTTAAATGCCAATTCCAATACCGTTACGGAGTTTTCTGAGATTAAATACGATATCGGATTAAAGGAAGATATCTTTACCGAACGTTTCCTGCGTAACCCGCCGCAGCAATGGTTAAAGGAGTAGAATTGAAGAAGCCGGTATTTTTTGGTTTTATAATTTTCATTTGCGCAGTCTCCCCGGTTCAGGCAGCCGAGCTTCCTGAATGGCATGGTTTTGTTGAACAGGCATTCGGCCCGACTATCAGCCGCAGCGGGCTGACCAAGCATAATGATTATAATATGCTTGAGCAGCGTTTCCAGTTAAAGACCCGTTATGCGATACCGGGAGAGAATCTGCTGTCAGACTGGAATGGGGTATTTACTTACAAGGGTGATTTTGTGCTGGATGAATATTTTGATACTACCGGCTCATATGAGATTCGTGAACTTAATTTTGCTTTTAGCCCATCCAGCATGCTGGATATTAAAGCCGGCCGGCAAATTCTTACCTGGGGAACCGGTGATTACCTATTTATTAATGATCTTTTTCCCAAGGATTATATTTCTTTTTATATTGGCCGGGATGATGAGTATCTGAAAAAGCCTTCTGATGCTTTGCGGGTATCGGTTTATCCGAAATTAGTCAATATTGATTTTGTGTTGATTCCGCATTTTACTGCCAACACTCTGCCTGACGGTGACCGGCTTTCTTTTTTTGACAGTTTTCAGGGGGGGATCACCGGACAGGATACCCAGAATAATGCGGTTAAGCCTGCCTGGCAGGCAGAAAATTTCGAGTACGCCTTAAGGCTTTACCGCTCATTTGGCAGCACCGAGGGGGCTTTGTATTATTACCGGGGGTTTGATCCTTCGCCGCGCAGTTACCTGGATGAGGCAAATCGGCAGCTTTTTTATGAGCGCTTGGATGTTTACGGGGCCAGTGTACGGGCACCGTTTGCCGGAGGGATCGCTAATCTTGAAACCGGCTATTACCGTTCCCGCCAGGATGCCCAAGGCGGCAACCGGTTAATTGAAAACTCAGCCTGGAAATGGCTGGCCGGCTATGAAAAAGATTTAGGTAATGACTTAAAAATCGGGCTGCAATATCAATATGAGCAAAAACTTAATTATGATGACTATGCCAGCGCGCTCCTGTCGCAGGATTATTATTGGGATAAATACCGGCATCTTTTAACTCAACGTTTAACCAAATTCTTTAAGAATCAGACTGTAATGCTGGGGTTGTTTAATTTTTGGTCGCCTTCTGATAAAGATGGGTATGTGCGTGCTTCATGTGCTTATGATATCTCCGATCAGTGGAAGTTAACCTTGGGTGTTAATATTCCTTGGGGAGAAGATGATACTACTGATTTTGGGAGCATGAAGAAAAATAAGAACGCATTTGTAAGAGTTAGATATAGTTTTTAAAGGAGGCTATTATGGAAAGATCATTGCGGGGGATAGCGGGGGTATTTATTATTATTAGCGTATTGTTGGCGCATTTTGTGGATTTACGCTGGTTATGGTTTACGGTTTTTGTAGGAGCCAATCTTTTACAGTCAGCGTTTACCGATTGGTGCCCGATGATGACAATACTAAAAAAATGCGGGGTGAAATAAAAACCTTGAATTCAAGCAAGCGTGATTTCGATAAAGAAGCTACATCATGGGATTCGCCGCCGCGCGTTAAATTAGCCGTGGATATCTCTAGAGCTATTTTGGGGCGTATTCAGTTAAAGCCAGATATGGATATTCTCGACTTTGGTTGCGGCACGGGTCTTGTGACGTTTCCGTTAGGTTCTTTGGTCCATTCTGTTACGGGCATGGATACTTCGAAAGGCATGCTGGAGGTTTTTGAAGGGAAGGCCCAAAGAAAACAAGTAGATAATATTAAAACCCTTCATCTGGATTTGGCTAAAGGCGACATTGTTAGCGGCCGTTATCATGTGGTCATAAGCAGCATGACGCTACATCATGTGAAAGATACTCTAGCTCTTCTTAAGCAGTTTCATCTGGTATTATATCCGGGAGGGTATATTGCTATCGCGGATCTGGATGAAGAGGGGGGCCGGTTCCATGATCATAATGACGGTGTCTTCCATTTTGGTTTTGATCGAGAGAAACTGTGCCAGTTATTTGTAGAAGCAGGTTTTACGAGTGTATCTTCTATGACTGCCGCGGAAATGAACAAGCCTGATGCGCAGGGTCAAGAGAGGGTGTTTAGCGTTTTCCTGATAACAGGACGGAAATAACAGTAATATTTTAACAACTAAAAAAGGAGAGTAAAATGAAGATCTGTATTCCTACAGAAACAAATGAAGGCAAGAGTGCAAAGGTTTTTGGTCATTTCGGCAGCGCGCCGTATTTTACCATCGTGGACACAAAGAAAGATTCCGTGGAGATTATCGACAATGCTAATCAGCATCATGCCCACGGTATGTGCCAGCCGATGAGCGCGTTAACGGGGAAGTCAATTGATGCTGTGGTCACCGGCGGGATGGGCGCCCGGGCAGTCCAGGGGCTTAATCAGGGTGGAATTAAAGCTTACCGGGCTATTCCGGGAACAGTGGCGGAAATCGTCAGCCAGTTCACCAAGGGCGGGCTTGAAGAAATAACCGTCCAGAATGCTTGCGCGCAACATGGTTGTCATTAAAATATCCGCCTATTAGAGAGATGGATATTTTATATTCATTTATCTCTAAAACAGTTACGTAATTTCCCGCCAAAAATTATCGGACAAAGCGGACAAATTACGTGAGGAAATGGTTTCTTTAAAACCAGAATATTCTTGATAAATTGAGGTATTGCGCCTATAATTAGGCTAATAAATTTAGAGAAGTTTCCCCTTGTGAAATACGAGAGGGACCCCATTTTTTAGCTTAGAAAAAGGAGGGACGTTTCTATATTTTGGAAATAAAAATAGAAACGTCCTTTTTATTTAAGTAATTTAAGAGCAATCTAAAAAAGGAATAAAGTGGAAAGAAAAAAGGTGCTGGGGTTTTGGGATCTTACGCTTTTTTCGTTTTGCGCTATTTTTGGCGTAGAGGCCATAGCAACTTCAGCCGCTATCGGGCCGTCGGCGATATCCTGGTGGTTAATATGTATTGTTGGATATTTTCTTCCCTTTGGTTTAATTGCTGCCGAATTAGGCTCGACTTACCCTGAACAAGGCGGTATTTATGTTTGGATCAAAAAAGGTTTAGGGGATAAGTGGGCGGCTCGCAGTATTTGGTATTATTGGGTAGCTTTGCCATTGTGGGTGCCGGCGATATATATTGCGATTGCGCAGATAATTGGGCATATGTTCTTTCCAAATATGAGTCTTTGGCCGCAAATATTGATCGGGATCATAATGATCTGGATGGCGGTAGGAATAAATTTATGCCCGCTTAAGGTTTCAAAATGGGTGCCTAATTTTGGTACGGTTACAAGGCTTGCAGTGATAATCGGGATGTTTATTGCAGCAGTGATATATTTTTTGAAAAACGGACGTTTTGCGAACGAGATTAATTTTGGGAATATAATGCCCGATTTAAACGCAGC
The DNA here is from genome assembly GCA_028712375.1 of Candidatus Omnitrophota bacterium. Taxonomy (GTDB): domain Bacteria; phylum Omnitrophota; class Gorgyraeia; order Gygaellales; family Profunditerraquicolaceae; genus UBA6249. Next base: position 4,134 of record JAQTQG010000041.1, on the reverse strand, counting down.
CATCGTATTTATTCCGATAATTATCTACAACCTGGAAGGTTGCGAGCTTATATCCGCGGCTTCCGGGGAAATGAAAAATCCCGCGCGCGATATTCCCAAAGCAGTTATTCTGTCCGCTCTGGCGATAGCCTCATTGTACTTGATTACCACATTCGCGGTTTGGGTGGTTATTCCTATTTCCGAAATAAATGTTGCCAGCGGAATACTCCAGGTATTTACAATTACATTTAGCGGCCACTTGATGCAACAGGTTATTACCGTGGTTCTGGGTTTTCTTATTTCATCCACTTTGTTTGCGGAAATAATTGCGTGGAATTTAGGAGAAAACCGGACAGTCGCTGAAGCCGCTAAAAATGGGGAATTGCCTAAAGTGTTGGCAAAGATGACTAAGAATATGGCTCCGGTTGGCGCCTCGATCGTATCGGGGATTATTTCTACCGTTGTGATTATTGTTTATGGCCTTATAGCCAAAAACGCGGGAGAATTATTCTGGCATGTGGTTTCTTTTAGCCTCGTTGTCGGGTTGTTTTCATATTTAATGCTTTTTCCAAGTTTTATTATTTCGAGAATTAAAGATATAAGCATTGAAAGACCTTATCGAGTGCCCGGTCCGGACTGGTTTGCGATACTTCTGGCAGTAATGGCCGAAATATTTATTTTAATAGCGTTATTGATATTGTTTATCCAGCCGGGACACGATTTTATAAGGTCTGCTTTGCCAATTGTCCTGGGAGTGTTAATCGTTGTTGTCATTGGGGAGATATTCTTAAATCGCTCTAAAAGAATCTGAATGCATGCTAATCAGTCTATTTAGCGAGTAAATATTTTCTCTAAACTCAGAATATTTTATATATCAATCTATTGCGTATAATCAGGCTAATAAATTAAAAGAGGTTTTTCCTTGCGGAATACGAGAGAGAGGAGTTATTTTTTCGGTTTTCGACAATGTAACGCCAGGGATAACGGTATGAAATTGCCAAACTTCCGTTATTCAAAGATACGTTCGTGTTTTTTATAAATAAATATTGACAAATAATAATTATTACTATATAGTAATTTCATGCAAAGAAATGATTCTAAAGAAAAGGCGGATTCTTTCATTCAAAAATTCCGTGATCATGGCCTTAAAGTAACTCCTCAAAGGACGGCCATTTATCATGAACTGCTTAAGGCTAAAGACCACCCTACGATTGAAGTCATATTAAAGAAAGTAAGGACGGCTTTACCAAGTATCTCTTTTGACACAGTATATAGAACTGTTTTGTCTTTTGCTGATTACGGCATAATCCAGATAGTCGGGGGGTATGGAGGCTCAAAGCGCTTTGATGCTGATATTAGCCAACATCATCATTTTAGATGCGTAAGGTGTGAAAAGATCGAGGATTTTCGCAGTGATTACTTCGATAATATTAAAATACCCGATGAAGTAAAGAAGCAGTTTAATGTATCGCAGAAAAAGGTGCTGCTAGAGGGAATCTGCGCGGAGTGTAGCAAAAAGAAATAAATTTTTTTACCGAGTATATAGTAATAATTATTATTTAGAAATTCTATCTGAAAGGGGTGATGCCATAAAATAGAAATTAAAAGTATATAGGGGCATATTTTTTAATTAATAACGAGGAGGATAAAATGGCAGATATTAAAAAAGAATTAATAGGAATGTTGAACCGTGCGCTTGAGCTGGAGCACGCGGCAAGGATCCAGTATTTGGCTCACGCGGAGTTGATTAAGGGGATTAATGCGGAAGCGTTAATCGCAAGATTAAAAGAGATCGCCTCTGATGAGCAGAAACATGAAGAAATATTTCGTGAGTTAATCGGTTCATATCTGGGTGGAGAGCCGGTGATGAGTTTGGCTGAAACGTATAAGGCCCAAGAACCTAAGGAGATATTAAAAGTTAATTTAAAAGGAGAGAAAGACGCGATTGATTTTTATAAACAGATCTACCAGAAAGTATTAGATAATAAAAAGAGTTTTCAGTATGAGTTCGAAACCCTTGAGCATCAGATTCGCCATGTAATTTTGGATGAGCAAGAGCATGTTACAGAACTGTCTCTTTTACTGGGAATATAGCTTATTATCGGAAAGTGCCTAAACTCAATGTCCACCTTAAAAGGGTGGACATTGTTTATTTTGCTCTGCTTGTATTTTTCTGTAATTAAGAATAACAATACCGGGTAAAACAGCATTCCGTTTATGTAATGGCCGGATCCTTGCGCTTTGCTTAAAGGATTTCGTTAGCCTTGGGTGCTAAAAAGAGGTAAATTCTCCTCTTACATAATACTCGCTATATAATGAAAATGGCTGTGTGCAGAAAGGCCGCTATATTACTGCCCGTTTTCACGGGAATTGCCTTTGCCATTTAGCTAGCGTCCTTATTCCTTGAGGTTAAGAATAGTCATGGTAGAATATAGCTTTAGGAGTTTTAATATATGCAAAAAACAAGGATGTTGATGAACAGAATTTATCCCTATTTGGTAAGCGTAGGGTTTGTTTTAATCATGACTTTGTTGGGTGAGTTTGTTAAAAGAAAACTTGAGCCGACAAATATCGTGATGTTTTATCTTTTGGCTGTAGTAATAGTTGCCATTCGTTGGGGGCAGGGGCCAGCGATCATAACCTCAGTATTGAGTGTTTTGGCATTTGATTTCTTTTTAGTCCCGCCGTATCTGACCTTTAATGTTCATGATTTTGAGTATCTTTTTACTTTTGGGGCTTTTTTGGCGGTTGGTCTTATTGTAAGTACCCTTGCTTCGAAAGTAAGAGCTCAAATTATTCAACGGCAAACAGAAAAACTTCATTCAGCGCTTTTAAACTCGATTTCCCATGATTTAAAAACACCGCTTGTATCGATCACTGGGGCATTGAGTGCTCTTTTGGGTAGTACATCAAAGCTTAATGAACAGCAAAAGAACGATCTTTTAGAAACTGCTCGTGATGAATCAGAGAGGTTGAATCGTATAGTGAATAATATTCTGGATATGACTAGGACGGAATCCGGCGTATTGCGGATTTCTAAAAAGCCATGTGATTTGAGGGATTTTATAGGAGCGTGTCTTGAACAGCTGAAGGATAAGATGGGTAGCCGAAACATTAAAATAAATATTCCAAAACAGATGCCTGAAGTAAGCGTGGATTTTCCGTATATGCTTAAGGCTTTCTTGAATGTTATTGATAATGCTTTAAAGTATTCCTCGGATGGTTCTGCGATTGAAATTGGAGCTTTTTGTATTGGGAATAAAGTGCGTGTTTCTGTGCATGATTATGGCTATGGAATTCCCAAAGAAGACTTGGGGCGTATTTTTAATAAGTTTTACCGAGTCCAGCGCGCCCAAAATGTACCGGGAACCGGGTTGGGGTTAAGTATTTCAAAAAATATTATTGAGGCTCACGGAGGGTATATCAGGGCAGAAAGTATTCCCGGTAAAGCTACCACGTTTATTATAGAACTTCCGCTGGAGTAAAAATATAATGGCAGAGCAAAGCAATTTAAGAATTCTTGTGGTTGACGACGAAAAATCTATCCGTAGCTTTCTTAAAACATCTCTTTTAGCATACGGTTTTGATGTTTTTGAAGCGGTAAAAGGTAAAGAAGCCTTAGCCGAGTCGGTTAGTGTCCATCCGGATGCCATCATTCTTGATTTAGGGCTTCCAGATATGGATGGAAGAGAAGTCATTGTAAAAATCCGTAAACGGACAAAAACCCCGATAATTATTCTATCAGTAAGGGATGATCCGTCGGAGAAAATTGCTGCGCTAGATGCCGGAGCGGATGATTATCTTACGAAGCCTTTTTCTGTCGGAGAGTTGTTGGCGCGCTTAAAGGCAGTGATGAGGCGCCTTTTGCCTTTAGAAAAAAAACAAATTCTGCGGACAGGTAAGCTTATGGTGGATATTATGAGCCGCCGGGTTACTATTGAAGATAAGCAGGTTGATTTATCTCCCACGGAGTATGATACCCTCAAGCTTCTACTTTTAAACTCCGGTAAGGTTCTTACGCATAAACAAATTCTGCGTGAGATCTGGGATAAAACAGAAGATTATGAAGGTATTTTACATTTATTACGCGTAACAATGAGTAATCTGCGCAGCAAAATCGAACCTAATCCTGATCGCACGATGTAAATTCTTACG
>JAQTQG010000008.1 GCA_028712375.1 Candidatus Omnitrophota bacterium | reverse complement strand
CAGGCAACCACCGAAGTTTTAGCGATTAATGTTAATGTCGGCCGTACCGGGGTGATTACTCCGGTGGCTGTGCTTGAGCCGGTAGAATGTTCCGGGGTGATGATTAGTAATGCGACTTTGCATAATTTTGATGAGATAGAAAGGCTTAAATTGCGGGTTGGCGACCGGGTGCTTATTGAACGTGCAGGAGATGTAATCCCTAAAGTTGTCAAAGTGGTGGAACAAAGAGGCAAACAGGCTTACCATAAACCCCAAAAGTGCCCGGCTTGCCAGGAAAATATCGTTAAAGAAAAAGCAGAGGATGTTGCCTATCGGTGTATTAACTCCAATTGTCCTGCGCAGCTGGAACGCGCGCTTTTACATTTCTCCAGCCGGGACGCGTTGGATATTGAAGGTTTAGGCCAGGCGGTAATCATGCAATTGGTAAAGTCGGGGCAGTTAAAGGGCCTGGCGGATATTTATAAGCTAGGCGCCGATGATTTATTGCAGTTGGAATTATTTAAGGAAAAGAAAACGAGTAATTTGTTGGAAGCGATTGAAAAAAGCAAGCAGCAGCCTTTGGCGCGCTTGATTTTTGCTTTAGGGATACGCCATGTAGGGCAAAAAGCCGCTTATACTTTGGCGGTAGAGTTTGGCAGTATGGATAAACTTATGCGCGCTAAACTTCAGGATTTGGATAAAATACCTGAAATTGGTGAAGTGATGGCTGCATCAATCGCTGACTATTTTGCTTTGAGCCAAACTAAAAAATTGATCCGTGAGTTAAAGAATGCGCAGGTAAATATGCGCCAGGATATTGTAAAAACCAAGATTAGCCAGCTAACCGGTAAAACAATAGTTTTTACCGGCCAACTAAAAGGGTTTTTACGTGCGCAAGCAGAAGACCTGGTACGCCGGTCCGGGGGTATTGCTACTTCCAGTGTAAGTAAAAATACTGATTTTTTAGTGGCGGGAGAGAATGCGGGTACTAAATTAAAGGAAGCTCAAAGATTAGGAATAAAAATTATTGATGAGGAGGAATTTTCCCGTTTAGCGGGCTAAGCTAAAACTGCGGGGTTTACGGTGTTGTATTGTAATTGAGTAAAGATAAAAGGAGATCATGGATGAAAGCCAAGAAAATATTATCAGTTTTATTGTTTTGTTTTCTGTTATTAGACATATTAGGTTGCGAGGCATTTACGCGGAAATTTACCCGTAAATCTAAGAAGCCTGAGGCGGCGGTAGAATTAGTGCTTGCCCCGGAAGAATACAAGGGGCCGAACATGACTAAGGAAGAACTTTATCGGCAGCACTATCTTTATTGGAGCTCTTGGCAGGATGAGCTGATTAATGCCCTTACCCAAAAATCAAGTTTAAAGAAAAAAATTGATTGTGCTCAGGAAGCGTTAAAATATCTGTTGAATATGAAGACAATGCTGGTAGGGGATGAGCAAAAGAATTTCGATCCCCAAATCGCTAATCTTCAAGGTCTTTTGGCCGATATAAAGAGTGATCTGTATGGCGCAAATGATAACCGTAATCTGCATGCGGCTGAACGCATTAAATCTAATATTCATCGGGATTTTACTTATCCTGAAATCAGGAATTATTTAAAATGATTCTGGAAATAATTAAAGTCGGCCCTATGCAGGTTAATTGTTATGTATTGGCTTGTGCTCAAGGTGCTGAGGCGATTATTATTGATCCTGGCGATCAATTTTCTAAGATTAAAGCTGTGTTGGATAAGCATCAACTAAAGCCGGCGATAGTGATTAATACACATGGGCATTATGACCATATTGGTTGTGATGATGAGTTTGGGGTTTGTGTTTATGTACATAAAAATGATTTACCGATGCTGCTGGATGCTGCGAAAAATCTTTCTGCTGTTTTTTCTTCGGCTTATAAAGTTAATTCAGAAATTAAGGCTTTGGCGGATAAAGAGATTATTAAATTAGATTGCCTGGAGTTGGAAGTAATGCATTTGCCCGGGCATACTCCCGGGGGTATCGGTCTGTTGATGAAAAAACCGCAAACGGATATTGTTTTTACCGGAGATACTTTATTTTATCGCGGGGTGGGGCGTTGGGATTTACCGGAGGGTAGCCAGCAGGCGTTGGAGGCAGCAATTCGGGACAGGTTATTTGTCCTGCCGGCTGATACTAAAGTTTATCCGGGGCACGGAGCATCTACTACGATCGGAAAAGAACAAGCTAGCGGCACATTTGGGGTAGAATGAAATTCCGCTCCTTAAGCAAGTTTTTATTAAATAAAGAAAGCGGTATGTAAAATATATGTTAAGAATATCTGTTTGCGGGTTCAATGAAAGGCCTGTATTGAATATAAGAGAAGGTGTGGGGTGAAAGAACTCATTGATTCGTTTTTAGACTATCTCTCGGTTGAGCGTGCTTTGGCTAAGAATACTATTCTTGCATACCGGGCAGACCTGAACCTTTATTTAGATTTTATTGAAAAACGCGGAATTATTATACTCTCTAAAGTTACTAAAAATGATATTGTTGAATTTATGCTTTTTCAAAAAACTAAAGGGGTATCCCCTACGAGTATTTCACGCAGGCTGGCAGCAATCCGCATGTTCCATCGGTTTTTAGCCAGGGAGAGGGTTTTAAAAACTGATCCGACTACATTGATTGATTCTCCAAAGTTGTGGAAGAAAGTTCCGGATACGCTTTCTTTAAATGAAGTAGAAGCTTTAATCAGCCAGCCTGATGTGCGGGATCATCAAGGAGCCAGGGATAAGGCAATTTTAGAAACCCTTTATGCTACGGGGATGCGTGTATCAGAGCTGAGTAATCTTAAAATCAATAATGTTAATTTAGATATTGGATTTTTACGCTGCATTGGAAAGGGTAATAAGGAAAGGATTATTCCGTTAGGCAAAAAAGCTATCCATAGCATTAATCGTTATTTAGAGTTTAGCCGGCCGCATTTTCTAAAACAGAAAGCCTCGGAATTTATGTTTATCAGCCGTAGCGGCGCTAAACTATCGCGGCAATCCATTTGGAAGCTGATTAAGCGTTATGCTAAAGAAGCAAAGATCAAGAAGCTAATAAAAGTGCATACTTTGCGGCATTCCTTTGCTACGCATTTGCTGGAGCGAGGCGCGGATTTGCGTTCTGTGCAGGAGATGCTGGGCCATTCTAATATTTCCACTACCCAGATTTACACGCATATCGATAAAGACCGGCTTAAAACTATTCATAAAATGTTTCACCCGCGGCCATAAAAAGATGGATAAATATTTTAAAAAGTTGCCTCAAGAATTAAGGGAGATTATCCGGCAGGCTTGCTGGGTTTCTCAGAAAACCCGAATGCCGGCATATTTGGTTGGCGGGTGCCTGCGCGATTTAATTTTGGGGGTGAAAAACTTGGATTTAGATATTACGATTGAGGGCAGCGGCATTATTTTCTCCCGGCATTTAGCACAGAAGATTAGATCCAAACTGATAATTCATGAACGTTTTGGTACGGCAACATTAATTCTTAGCAATAACTTGAAAGTGGATATTGCCACTACGCGGCAGGAAAGATACCCGCATTTTGCTGCACTTCCGGAAGTAAAGCCTGGTTCATTAAAGGAAGATCTTAAGCGCCGGGATTTTACAATTAATGCCATGGCGCTAAGCTTGGCGGCTGATAAAAGTAAAAAAATAATCGATCCTTTTGGCGGGCAAAATGATTTGGTTTCCGGCAGGATCCGCGTTTTACATGACTTAAGTTTTAAAGATGATCCCACGCGAATATTAAGGGCGGTACGTTTTAGCCAGCGCTTTGGTTTTAAAATTGAACCAAAGACATTATTGCTGCTTAAAGAAGCAATCGCTGATGGTTTATTAAATAAAGTAAATCCGCATAGAATGCGGGATGAATTGATATTAATACTTAAAGAACAGCATCCTTTTAGGCTGATTAAGGCGCTTAATCATTTGGGCGCATTATCTTTTATCAGTGCTCAGCTAAAGATTGATAGGGCTACCCGGGGGCTATTTTTATCGGTTGCTAAAGAAATTGCCTGGTTTATTAAAAATTTCCCTGCGCGCAGGCAGTTGGACAGCTGGTTAATTTATTTTACGGTACTTTTAGAATCTTTAACTTTGCCGCAGATTAAAATTATTGTTAACCGGTTGGGTTTGCGTAAGGGCGAAGAAAAACGCATGATCAGTTATTATCAGGGGCGCCGGAAAATTATTCCTGTTTTGAGCAAAAAGCAGGTAGCTCCGGAAAAAATCTTTTCGTTGTTGGAACCCTTGAGTTATGAAACGATTATTTTACTTAGCGCTACTTCACAAAATAAGAATTTTAAAAAATATTTAAAAGATTTTTTCGAAATCTACAACGGTATGCGGCTTTGTATTTCCGGGCATGATTTGGGCGGTTTGGGTGTTTTGCCGGGCCCGGAGTACCAGAAGATATTTGCGAAAGTTTTAGCGGCCAAGCTTAATGGCCAAGTAAGGAACCGTCAGACCGAGTTGGCTCTGATTAAAAGGTTAGTGTATAAAACATAACAAAACGGAAAGGATTATAATGTCCAGGCAAGAACGTGTTGAAGAAGCGATAAAAAAAGAAGTTAGCCTTATTATTCACGATGAACTAAAAGATCCGCGCGTAGGTTTCGTTACGATTACCCGGGTAGAGTTGTCTAAAGATTTAAGAAACGCGAAAATCTTTTACAGTGTTTTAGGCAAAGAAGATGCTTGTAAAAAAACGAAAATCGCTTTAGATTCCGCTTTAGGCTATATCCGCAGCTTAGTTGCGCAGAGGATTAATTTGCGTTTTGCTACCGAGCTTATGTTTTGCCAAGATCATTCCACAGAGTATAGCGTTAAGATCCAGGAGGTATTGAATAAGATAAAGGAGACTGATGGGACTAAGTAAAATTTGCCGGAGTATAAAAAAGTATAATAATTTTTTGATTGCTGCGCATACCAGCCCTGAAGGGGATGCTTTGGGAGCCCAGCTGGGATTTTATAATATTATCAAGAAGCTGGGTAAGCAGGCAACTATTGTCAGCGATGATCGGTTGCCCTATGGTTACGATTTTTTACCCGGGGCTAAGATTATCCGCCGCTTGGATAAAGAATCTGCATATATCAAATTTGATTGTTTAGTGGTCCTGGATTGCGCTGATTTAAAGCGCACGGGAAGAGTGTATGAACTAAATCATGACAATAAGCCGGTATTAAATATCGATCATCATATCAGTAATCAATCTTTTGGTGATGTAAATTGGGTGGATGCCCGGGCTTCTTCTTGTTCGGAAATGATCTATAAGCTTCACAAACGATTGCATCTAGCGATGGATAGGGACACCGCTTTAGTTCTCTACACGGGGATAATGACCGATACCGGATCTTTTCGTTATTCCAATACTTCTAGTTCTACATTCAGGGCTGCTGCTGAGCTTTTGAAATTCGGGATTAATGTGGCGCAAGTTTATCGCTACACTTATGAAAATATTCCTCCGGCAGAGGCAAAGTTATTGCTTAAATTTTTGTCAAAAATTAAATTTTTCGCCGATGGCAGGTTGGCTGTTTTTCAGATTGACCAAAAGATTACTAAAGCCAAAACATCCGGTGTGGATTTAGCGGATCAGTGTTTGACTTTTGGCCGGACGATTAAAGGGGTGGAAGTGGTAGCGTTGTTTAAGAAAAATCTGGGGCCAAAATTTCAGGTTCGCGTTAACTTAAGAAGCCAGGGGGCAGTAGATGTGAACAAGGTGGCGGCATTCTTTGGCGGTGGAGGGCACAGGACTGCTGCTGGCTGCACTGTTTCCGGAAATCTTTTGAGCGTGCGCCGTAAAGTTATTTCTAAAATTTGCCAGGTTTTTAATCAGAAGTAGTTACGCGCAACGCCTCAGAAGTTAATCGATAATAACCATGAAAATTATTTATGGAGTTAAACAGATTAAGAAATTACGTAGGCCGGTGGTTGCCTTGGGTGTTTTTGACGGCTTGCATCTTGGCCATCGCAATATCCTGCGGGCGACTGTTAAAAAAGCAAAGCGCATAAAAGGCACTAGCTTGGTTTTGACATTTTTTCCGCATCCGCAAGAAAAAGAAAGCCTTTATTCTTTGCAGCATCGCCTAAGATTAATTGCGGAGATGGGGGTAGATGTGTGCATTGTGGTAAAATTCAGCCGTAGCTTTGCGAAAATAAGCGCCAAAGATTTTATTTCAGAAATACTGGCGGGGAATATCGGGGCTAGTTTTATTTATGTGGGAAAGAATTTTAGGTTTGGCAGCCAGGCAGCCGGAGATTACCGGTTATTAGTTAAAGAAGCAAAAAATTATAAAATCGGAGTTAGAATTTTTGATGTTGTAAAATCCGGCACTCTGACGGTAAGCAGTACGACGATAAGGAAATTAATAAAAAATTCTAAGCTTAAGCAGGCTCAAAAATTACTTGGACGCCGGGTAAGTGTTTTAGGGACTGTAATCAGAGGGAGTAAGTTGGGCAGGCTGCTGGGGTTTCCGACAGCAAATATTAATCCTCACCACGAGGTCGTTCCACCGGCAGGTATCTATGCAGTACAAGTTATATTTTCTAAAAAAAGATATGATGGCGTCTGTTATATCGGCAAAAGGCCTACCATTTATCCAGCAGATGCGGCTATGCGCATAGAAGTGCACATTTTTGATTTTCACAAAGATATTTATGGCAAGGTTCTGGAAATCCAGTTTATAAAATTAATCCGTTCAGATCAGAAATTCACCAGCCTCAAAGATTTATCTGCTCAAATTAAAAAAGATATTATTTCTTGCCGAAAGATTCTGTAGCTTCCCCCAGAATACCACAATAGCTAGAGTTTTTAAACCTGACATCCACAATCAATTGTATTTACAGTATTTATGAAAAATTTTTTCTTGACAAGGGGGAGGATTTTGTCTATACTCTGTACATAAGTGGATAAAAGTGGAGTAAAGTGGAAGGAAGAAAAAAATGTTCTACGGTGAGTTTGAACATTCTATAGATCGTAAAGGGCGCTTAATTTTGCCCGCTAAATTCCGCGAAGTTGCTAAAAATCAATTCGTGGAAAAGTTTTTTGTTACCCGCGGTTTAGATAAATGCCTCTTCATGTTCTCGGAAGAAGAATGGCGTTCCCAGGAAAATAAATTTAAAACCATGTCTTTTACTAAGCAGCAATCGCGTATTTTTAACCGTTTGTTATTTAGCGGGGCGGTAGATGTTTCTCCCGATAGACAGGGCAGGGTCCTTCTGCCGCAATACTTAAAAGATTTTGCGGATATTAAAAAAGATGTGATGATTGTCGGCGTTTCTAACCGCATTGAAATCTGGGCAAAAAATTTGTGGCATGATTTTTACGGCAACAGCCGCCAGTCTTTTGAAGAAATCGCTGAAAAATTAATGGATGTATAAATGTTAGAAGATACCTTGCATGTCCCGGTAATGTTACAGGAAGTATTGGATTCTTTAAATCTAAAACCCGGACAGATAATTGTTGATGCTACTTTAGGAACCGGCGGGCATTCACTGGAGATATTAAAAAGGATTACTCCGGGGGGGCGATTGATCGGGATAGACCGCGATGAAAATTCCTTAAGTATTTGCCGCCAGAGGCTGGCAGAGTTTAAAGATAGCGCTGAATTTGTCCATGCCAATTTTGTGGATCTTGACCAGGTAATGGTTAACCTGGGTATCGAAAAAATTGATGGTATTGTTTTTGATTTGGGGATATCCAGCTATCAGCTGCGCGATCCGCAAAGAGGTTTTAGTTTTCAGGAGGAAGGCCCGCTAGATATGCGTTTAGATAAAAGCAGTTATATATCAGCATATGATTTAGTAAATAACCTGAATGAAAACGAAATTTCTCAGATACTCTGGAATTTTGGACAGGAACGTTGGCATAACCGTATCGCGCACCTCTTAGTGCAGGAGCGCAGGAGCGAACCGATCTCGACTACCAAGCAATTAGCGAATTTAGTGATGCGGGCGATTCCGCATCGTTACCGCAGGAGTTTTTACCGTATTCATCCGGCTACGCGCACTTTTCAGGCGGTGCGCATCGCCGTGAACCGCGAGTTAGAAATTTTGGAAAGTGCCGTTAAGAAAGCTGTTGATATTTTGAAAAAGCAAGCTAGAATATGTGTTATTTCATTTCATTCTTTAGAGGATCGTGTAATTAAGCATACATTCCGCGCGCTTGCCGCCGACGGATTAATTGATATTGTTACAGCTAAGCCCCTAACTCCCGGATTCGGTGAAATAGAAGTTAACCCTTCTAGCCGCAGCTCTAAGTTTAGGGTTGCTGAAAGGATATAGACGATATGCGGTTAACTAAATTTTTTTCCACAGTAGTATTTATTACTTCTTTTTCAGTGCTCTATGTCTATCAGCAGAGTGAAATTTTCCGCCTGGCTTACCTGGGCCAGAAAAAACAAGCAATTTATACAGAGCTTCTAGATAAAAATACGGCGTTAAGGTATAATATTAATAAGAGTTCTTCTTTGGTAAATATTGGCGCGCGTATAAATGGTACTAATGACTTTCAGATGCCGGATAATTATCGTTTTGTTAAATTTATTTCTTCATCAGATGGCTTAAAGCTTGCGAATCAGAATCGTTCTCAAGAAGGCCTTTTGGCGAAGATTTTTAGTTTGAAGCGAGAAGCCCAGGCAAAGACAATTAATCCCTAATTATTATTCCTAAGGAAAATAGTGTATATTAGTAATTATCGCCGAAGGTGTGAGGCGGTATTCCTGCTTTTTTTTATTTTTCTCCTGCTTTGCGTGGGGCGTCTTTTTTTTATTCAGTTTTTCCGTTCGGATTATCTTACCGCAATCGCCAAAAAACAGCATAATCAACTTGTAGAACTTGAGCCAAGGCGGGGAACGATCTATGATTGTAATCTCAAGGCCCAGGCAGTGAATATGTCCATGGATTCCCTTTATGCTGTTCCCAATGCTATTAAAAATAAAGAAAACGTTATAAATCAGTTGCTGCCGATATTGGGTGTTGAGCGTAGTTATCTTCAGGAAAGGTTGAATCGTAAAAAATCGTTTATTTGGCTGGCGCGCAAACTTACTCCGGAGAAGTCCGCAGCGATTAAAAAATTAAATATTAAAGGGTTAGGTTTTGTCAAGGAGACCAAGCGTATTTATCCAAACAGCTATTTGGCCAGCCACGTAATTGGTTTTAGCGGGATGGATAATGTGGGCTTAGAAGGGGTAGAAAGAGGGTTTAATAACTATTTAAAAGGGGTTCCCGGCTGGGCGATATTTTTACGTGATGCCCGCCTGAAGAAGTTGGATATTTGGGAGAAGATGGTTGTGCCGGTTGACGGCGAAGATTTAGTTTTGACGATTGATGAAGTTATCCAATATATCGCAGAGAGAGAGCTGGATAAAGCTTTTAAAACTTTTCATGCCAAGGGAGCCAGCATTATTGTAATGGACCCGCATACCGGCAGAATTCTGGCGATGGCTAACCGGCCTACTTATGATTTAAATAATCATTCTAATGTGAGCAAGGATACAATGCGTAACCGGGCGATTTGCGACCTTTTTGAGCCCGGTTCGGTATTTAAGATTGTTACTGCTTCCGCTGCGCTTGAAGAAAAAAAAGTAACTGAAGAGGATGTGTTTTATTGCGAAAATGGCGCCTATCGCGTAGGCGGGCGAATTTTGCATGATCATATGCCGCACGGAAACCTTACTTTTAGGCAGGTTATTGAGGAATCCAGTAATATCGGTACTGTAAAAGTAGCGCAATTATTGGGCCCGGATACGGTTTATCGTTACATAAAAGCGTTTGGTTTTGGTGCCAAATTAGGAGTAGACATTTCAGGCGAAATTTCCGGAATGATTATTCCTGTGCGTTCCTGGTCCAAATCATCTATTACTGCTATACCGATGGGGCAGGGGGTAGGAGTGACAGCTTTGCAATTAGCCAGCGCGATTTCCGTGATTGCCAATGGGGGGCAATTAATGAAGCCTTACATTATTGATTCTGTGCGTGATAACCAGGGCCGTATCATAAAACAAAATAAGCCGGTATTAATACATAAAGTTATTTCCGTAGATACGGCCATGCGCATCAAGAAAATCCTTACCGGAGTAATCGAAGAAGGGACTGGGAAATTGGCTAAGGTTTTGGGCTTTAGCGCGGCGGGAAAAACCGGGACTGCCCAGAAACTTGAAGCTAACGGGACTTATTCGCATGATAAATTTATCGCTTCTTTTATTGGCTTTTCTCCGGCGGAAGACCCATTATTGACTATTGTGGTTACTGTGGATGAGCCGCATGGATCTCATTTTGGCGGGGTAGTTGCTGCGCCGGTATTTCAAAAAGTCGCCAGCGATGTGATCCGTTACTTAAAAGGAAATCAAATACCAATGGAAGTTATCGCGCAATGAATTCCATGCCTTATGTGTATTTAATTACTATTATAAACATATGGCCTAATAAGTTGAATAAAAATGAAGGTGCGGGATGAAGATCGTCGATTTAGAAATTAAAGGCATAACCTCAAACTCTAAAGATGTGAAAAAGGGTTTTCTCTTTGTCGCAATTAAGGGTAACCGCCAGGATGGCAACCGGTTTATCAAGGAAGCAATTGCCAAGGGGGCCAGTATGGTCGCCGTAGAAGAAGAGGTATTGCCGGTAAAGGCTGCGGAAAAAGTTGTATTTTTGGTAGTTGACGATTGCCGCAAGTTTTTTGCCAGGGTAACCGATAAGTTTTATGGGTCTGCTTCCAGTAAGATTAAAGTTGCCGGAATCACTGGGACAAATGGAAAAACCACTATTTCATATTTAATGGAAGCAATCGCCAAAGAAGCCGGTTATGCCTGCGGGGTAATCGGTACAATAAACTACCGTTTTAAAAATAAAGTGATTATCGCCAAAAATACTACTCCCGGAGCCGGGCAATTGCAGGAATTATTAAAGAAGATGTATATGCAAAAAGTTAAGTATTGCGCTATGGAAGTTTCTTCCCACGCTTTAGACCAGGAGAGGGTGGCCGGGATTAAATTCAGCCATGCCATATTTACCAATCTCACCCAAGATCATCTGGATTACCATAAGAATCTGGAAAATTATTTTTTAGCGAAAACCAAGCTTTTTGGCATGCTGCCGTTAACCGGCAAGGCAATTATAAATAACGACGATAAATACGGCAGGAGGGTTAAGCATTTAACGAAAGCTAAAATATTGACTTATGGGGTAAAAAATAACTCTGATGTAATGGCAAAGGATATTAAATTTGGAATTGGCGCTACGGAATTTTTGTTGGTTGCGGATAATTTACAACTGAAATTTAAGACAAAATTAACCGGTTTACATAATATCTATAATATTCTTGCGGCGATCAGCTGGGGGTTAAGTGAAAAATTTCCGGTTTTAGATATTAAGTCTGCGCTAGAAAAATTCAGCAGCGTGCCTGGCAGGCTGGAAAGGGTTAATGTGCCGCAAGGCTTGGATATCTTTATTGATTATGCGCACACTCCGGACGCGCTTTTTAATGTGATTAGTTGTTTGAGGCCGCTGGTTAAAGGAAAAATTGTTGTAGTTTTTGGTTGCGGCGGAGAGCGGGATAAACTTAAGCGCCCGCAAATGGGCAGGGTGGTTAGTGAGTTAGCGGATTATGCGGTGATTACCAGTGATAACCCGCGCTCTGAGCCGCCGGGGCAGATTATTCAAGATATCCAGCGGGGAATAAAGAAAAATAATTATTCCGTAGTTTGTGAAAGGCGCCGTGCTATACGCAAAGGCTTATCCCTGATAAAGCAAGGGGACTGTTTATTAATTGCCGGTAAGGGGCATGAAAATTACCAAGTATTAAAAAACAAGAAGTTGGAGTTTAGTGATCGAAAGGTAGTTAAAGAGTGTTTAGCGTTAATGAAATAATTAAAGCTACTAATGGCATGCTTATGCAGGGCAGTCCGGCAGCTAAGGTGCCCGGTATTTCTACTGATTCCAGAAAATTAAAACCGCTTGAGGCCTTCTTGGCTCTGCGGGGGAATAATTTCGATGGGCATGATTTTGTCCCCGTTGCCATTAAATCCAAAGCCGGCTGTTTAATTGTGGATAAGAAGTTAAAAAATCCGGTTCCGCTGGGATTGTCGGTGATTAAGGTTAAAGACACTGTTTTAGCTTTAGGGGATATCGCCAGCTATCAAAGGCGGAAAATTAATTTACCGGTTATCGCGGTTACCGGTTCCAATGGTAAAACTACAACCAAGGATATGGTCTCTTGGGTATTATCGGCCGGTGCCCGGGTGCTTAAAAACGAAGGGACTAAAAATAATCAGATTGGGCTTCCGCAGACTTTGATTCAGCTTACAAAACAAGACCGTTTTGCGGTTGTTGAGATCGGCACTAATCATTTTGGAGAGGTGGATTATCTGGCTAAAATTGCCCGGCCTAATATCGGCATTATTACTAATGTCGGCCCGAGCCATTTAGAATTTTTAAAAAGTTTAAAAGGAGTGTTGAAAGAAAAATCTGCTTTGCTGGATAGTTTAGTCGATCCGGCGATTGCTTTGATTAATGCCGACGATAAATTGTTAAAAGGGCTGATGAAGTATCCGGTTACGGGCCGGCGAATATTTAGTTATGGCATTAATACAAAATGTGATTTTCGCGCTTGGGATATTAAATTAACCGGTGTCAAGGTAGAGTTTAAGGTAAACTCCGGTTTTAAATTTGAGTTACCGACATTGGGGGATTATAATATTTATAATGCTTTGGCGGCAATCGGAGCCGGGCGTATTTTAGGTTTCAGTTATCCGGATATCCGCGCAAGGCTGGCGGTATTTAAATTTCCTAAGGGCAGGCTTAATTTGGTAGAGTATAATGGTTTAAGATTTATCGATGATACATATAATTCTAATCCGCTTTCTTTGAGCGCGGCTCTTTCTGCTTTGCATGATGCGCAGTGTGCCGGAAGGAAGATACTGGTAATGGGGGATATGCTGGAATTGGGCAGGCAAAAAGAGTTATTGCATAGGCAAATTGCTTGGAGTATAACTAATATATGTGATTTGCTGGTTACTGTTGGCGATTTAGCCCGCGTTACTGCATTGGCGGCCAGAAAAAACGGTTTAGCGGCCAAGCAGGTATTTTGCTGTGCTAATGCATCCCAGGCCAGAGATTTGTTATGGAAGAAAATATCTCCGGATAAGGATGATTTGATTTTAGTAAAAGGCTCCCGTTCGATGAAAATGGAAGAGGTCTTAGGAATCTAATGTTGTACCATCTGCTTTATCCCCTCAGGGATTTTATTTTTGCTTTTAATATATTCCGCTATATTACCTTCCGCGCGGCGATGGCTGCTTTAACTGCTTTTGTGCTTAGCCTGATTTTTGGCCCGCTATTAATTAAAAAACTAAAAGCCTTAAAAGTCGGAGAGAAGATAAATAAAGCCGATAGCCAAAAGCTGGATGATTTGCATCTTCATAAGAAGAGCACTCCGACTATGGGGGGAATCCTTATTTTGGGAGTGGTAATAATTTCTACCTTGCTTTGGGCGGATATTACTTATCAATGTATTTGGATTGTTTTGTTCAGCACGGTTTGGCTGGGGATTACCGGGTTTGTTGATGATTATTTGAAGCAAACTAAAAAGAAAGCCAGCGGATTGTCTGCTAAGGTGAAACTTTCCAGCCAGATTATCCTGGGGGTGATTTTGGGGGCGATGCTTATTCATAGCCAGCATAATGTTAACTTAGAGATCCCTTTCCTAAAAGGGGTCAACCTGGATTTAGACGGTTTATATATTTTATTTGTTATTTTGGTTATTGCCGGCTCATCAAATGCGGTGAACCTTACTGATGGCCTGGATGGATTAGCCATTGGTATCGTGGTGATGGTGGCAATTGCTTTTAGTATTCTTTGTTATGTTTCAGGTAATGTTAATTTAAGTAATTATTTATTGATTCCTTATATTAAAGGCGGCGGGGAACTAACTATTTTTTGCTCTAGTATTATCGGAGCCGGCCTGGGGTTTTTATGGTTTAATTGTTATCCGGCGACAATTTTTATGGGGGATGTCGGTTCGCTGGCCCTGGGCGGGGCGATTGGGACCGTCGCCCTGTTAATTAAAAAAGAAATGTTGCTGATAATTGTCGGCGGAATATTCGTATTGGAGGCGCTTTCGGTTATATTGCAGGTAGGTTCATATAAATTGACGAAAAAGCGGATTTTTAAAATTGCCCCTTTGCATCATCATTTCCAATTTTTGGATTGGCCCGAGAATAAAGTAATTGTCAGGTTTTGGATTATTGCTGGCCTGCTTGCCATGTTTACCCTGGTAACTTTAAAGATCAGGTAAACTTTATTTCGGTTTTATCTAAACAGTATGAGTTCGCCTTTGGTTTATGCGTAATAGAGAATATTTTAAAAATAAAAAAGTTACGATTGTCGGTTTAGCGCGTTCCGGAGCCGCTTGCGCCAATCTTTTGCATAAGCTTGGCGCTATGGTGAGTGTTACGGATATTAAGGATGATGCGCAGAGCCGGCAAGCCTGTGCCAAACTTTGTTCCGGACAAATTAAGGTAGAGTTGGGCCGGCATACTCAGGGTTTAATTAAACAAGCGGACCTGGTGGTGCTTTCCCCGGGCGTGCCGCTGGATTCTTTGTGCGCCAACTGGGCCAGGGAATTTAATAAATTATTGATTAGTGAAATTGAAGTAGCCAGTATTTTGTGCCCGGCGGACATTATTGCGGTTACCGGCTCAAACGGGAAAACTACCGTTACTACTTTGATTGGCAAGGTTTTGGCGGCGGCCGGAAAAAAAGTTTTTGTCTGCGGTAATATCGGTAACCCGTTCTGCGGGGAAGTAGAGAAAATGCAGGAAGGTGATTTTGTGGTGCTTGAGGTAAGCTCTTTTCAGCTGGAAACAATTAAAGATTTTAAACCCAAATTAGCAGTTATTTTAAATCTGACTCCGAATCATTTGGACCGTTATAATAATATCCAGGAGTATTTGGATGCGAAAAAACGTATTTTTATCAACCAGGATAGTAATGATTTTTTGGTGTTAAATGCCGATGATCCTGTTTTAACCGCTGCAGCTGTTGAGGCAAAATCAAAAGTGAATTTTTTTGATAAGAAAATTGGCTCAAATCCTAATCAAAGCGCGGTAATTGCGGTAGGAAGAATTTTTGGAGTCGCCCTGGAGACAATGCAAAATGTTTTCCGGGAGTTTAAAGGGATTCAGCATCGCATGGAGGAGGTGGCAGAGTTAAGCGGAGTGAAGTTCATTAATGATTCCAAAGCAACTACCGCCGATTCTGCTATCTGGGCAATTACTAATATTGCTTCACCGGTTATTTTGATTGCCGGAGGCAGGCATAAAGGGATTGATTATCGGGTAATCCTGGAAGCGGCTAAAAATAAAATTAAACAGGCTTTTTTGATCGGAGAAGCTAAAGATATAATTGCCGCTGATCTGAAAGAGGGCGGTTTTCCGATAAATAAGGCGGATAGCTTGAAGGAAGCGGTAATTAAGGCTTATCAACAGGCTGGATCCGGGGATGTTGTGCTGTTGTCCCCGATGTGTTCAAGTTATGATATGTTCACGGATTACGAAGAGCGCGGCAGGGTTTTTAAAAAGATAGTTTTGGATTTAGTTAAGGAGGAAGCGTCTTAGTGGTCAGAAAAACACGTATCAACTTACTGAACATATCAATTGTTTTGGTGTGTGTTGGTATTGTAATGATTTATAGCTCTTCCAGTATTTATGCCTGGGAAAAATATGGGGATAGCTTTTATTTTTTGAAACGGCATTTATCTTTTTTGTGCATCGGTATAGTGCTGGCTTTTTTAGCAATGGTCATTGATTATCATTTTTTCAGGAAATATGCCCACTGGATGATCTGGATTGCTTTAGCTTTATTGGTTTTAGTATTGATCCCCGGGGTAGGCAGGGAGGTCTCCGGAGCGCAGCGTTGGTTCAGGTTTAAGTTTATCAGTTTTCAGCCGTCAGAGTTTGCAAATTTAGCGTTGATTGTTTATATCGCGGATTTTGTTTCCCGCAAAGAAGATAAGATTAAAATGTTGTTAGCCGGTTTTATGCCCGGAATGTGTATGTTGGGCGCAGTAGCTGTGCTTATACTTTTGCAGCCGGACCTGGGCACGGTTATTGCCTTAAGCAGTGTAGTTTTAATCATGCTTTTTGTGGCCGGGGTCAGGGGCAGGTATATCCTGACTTTGATACTCTCCAGTTTACCTGCGCTTTATTTTTTAGTTTTCAGCGTACCTTACCGCCGGGCAAGAATCCTGGCTTTTTTAAATCCCTGGCTTGACCCTAAGGGGACGGGTTTTCAGATTATTCAGTCTCAGATTGCTATTGGTTCAGGAGGATTGTTCGGGAGAGGTTTGGGGCATTCCCAGCAGAAACTATTTTATCTTCCTGCTGCGCATACGGATTTTATATTTTCCATTATTGGCGAAGAGCTCGGTCTGCTCGGCACCCTGGGGTTAATCGCTTTGTTTATGGTTTTTATCCAGCAAGGGCTTAAGATCATTAAGAACGCCCAGGATAGGTTTGGTTATTTTCTGGCTTTGGGCTTGATCTTGATGATTTCGCTTAAGGCGATTATCAATATTGGAGTATCCTGCGGAGTCTTTCCCACTAAAGGATTACCTTTGCCGTTTATCAGCTATGGCGGTTCTTCGTTAATCTTTGATATGGTCAGCTTGGGGATTTTGATAAATATTGCCCGTTGCGGGGAGTATCCTTAATTTTTTGGAGATTCGATTAAATGCGTATTTTGATCGTTACCGGTTCCAGTGGCGGACATATTTTTCCGGCTACGGCATTAGCGGATGGGTTAAGAGGTTCCGGGGAGCGGGTGCTTTTGGTCTTACCGCAAAAAATGCGCCAGGAAAATATTCCGGTTGTTGATCAAGAGATAGCGTATATCCATGCAGCTAATTTAAGTTTTAAGTTAAGCGGTAAAAATTTGTTTGGCGTCTACTTGTTTTTGCTCGGAGCCTGGGAGTCTTTTCGGATTATTCTAAAATTTAAGCCAGATGTGGTGGTGGGGTTCGGTAGCTTAAACTCAATCGCTTTAGTATTTTGGGCCTGGTTGTTTAGAATCAAAACGGTAATTCATGAGCAGAATGTTGTTTGCGGAAGAGCAAACAGGCTGTTGTCCAGGCTGGTAGATAAAGTGGCGATTTCTTTTACTCAAACGCGTAATTATTTAGATATTGCTTCTGACAAAATTGTTTTAACCGGAAATCCTTTGCGCAAGGATTTACTGCGTTTGGATAAAAAAGAAGCATTGGATTTTTTCGGGTTTAAAGACGGTAAATTTACTATTTTAATTATCGGCGGCAGCCAGGGGTCGCATAGGTTAAATGCGGCTTGCCTTGAGGCGCTATCATCCTATCGAAAGGGGGATTTACAAATAATCCATATTTGCGGGTCGCAGGATTTTGCCTGGCTTAAATCCGGGTATGCGCCTTTGGGGGCGGCTTGCCAGGTTTTTGATTTTTTTGCCCAAATGCAGTATGCTTATAGCGCAGCGGATTTGATTATCTGCCGGGCAGGAGCAACCACTATTGCGGAATTACAAAAATTCAGGGTCCCGGCAATTTTAGTCCCGTATCCCTTTGCTTATGCGCACCAACTGCTTAATGCCGAAGTTTTAGCAAGTGTTAAGTCTGCCCGGATTATTCCGGATCAGGATTTGACGGGGGAAAGATTAACTATTCAGTTTGAACAACTTATTACGAATCCGCGGAATCTGGAATTAATGCGCCAGGGGTATGCGCAGTTTCAGGAGCTTGATGCGGTGCATTTATTGGCCAGAGAAGTTTTAACCTGTGGTTAATTCTATAAAAAGGATAACATGTTTAGGCTAATGCGTTGGATTGGTTTGTGTTTTATAATTTTATCTTTTCCGTTTTTGGCTTTTGCCGGGGAAAAAACCTGGCAGGTTGTTAAGAGCACGCATTTTAATGTTTTTTATAAAAATGCCCCGCAAAATGAGCTTAATGCATTAGTCCAGAAAGCCGAAGAGTGTTATGATTCTATTGCGGAGGATTTTGGCTTTAACCGTTTTGATTTCTGGACTTGGGATAACCGCGCAAAAATTTATTTATTTGATAATCAGAGTGACTACCAGCAGGCGACGCAGAGTTTTGATTGGTCGGGAGGCCAGGTAAAAATCAGCGCTAAGTTAATCCAGAGTTATGCGGGGGCTCCCGGGTTTTTGCAGAGCATCCTTCCTCA
The DNA here is from genome assembly GCA_028712375.1 of Candidatus Omnitrophota bacterium. Taxonomy (GTDB): domain Bacteria; phylum Omnitrophota; class Gorgyraeia; order Gygaellales; family Profunditerraquicolaceae; genus UBA6249. The sequence goes on along the minus strand of JAQTQG010000008.1, from coordinate 30,399 downwards.
TGAATTGGCGCATATTATTTTTGTGGAAATGGTGGGTTTGAATAATCCGGCCGTACCGCTTTGGCTTCACGAAGGTGTTGCTTCTTATCGGGAGAAAAATATCTCTTCGGTTAAGGCGCTCCTGGCGGATAAGATTAGACAGGGGGGATTTTTAAGCCTGGATGCTTTAAATAAGTTTGATGCAAGAAGCGCGGATAGTGAAACGGTGAGGCTTTTTTATGCGGAATCTTATAGCATAGTCAAATATTTTATAATGGAGTTTGGTAGGGATGCATTCGTGACTTTCTGCCGGAACCTGCGGGATAACCGGAATTTAATGGTTGCTTTATCCCGGGCATATTCTTTTAAGGACTTTAATGATTTTGAGGCATCCTGGAAGAGCTATATATTAAAATGAAAAAATATTATCATTTTATCGGAATCGGCGGAATCGGTATGAGCGGGATTGCGCATTTAATGTTGGAAAGCGGGTTTAGAGTAAGCGGGTCGGATTTAAAAGGTAATCTGATTACGCAAAAATTGGCAGGATTAGGGGCAAAGATTTTTTCCGGACATAGCGCGCAGAATGTTTCCGATCAGGATGTAGTAGTATACTCTTCAGCGATTACGCAAGATAACCCCGAGGTATCCCAGGCTAAGCTTCTGGGTATTCCCCTGATTAAAAGAGCAGAAGCTTTAGCCCAGCTTATGCAGGAAAAAACAGCGATCACGGTTGCCGGCAGTCATGGCAAAACTACCACTACTTCTTTAATTTCTTATCTGTTGATGCAAGCCGGGCTTTGCCCGACGGTGGCTATCGGGGGAATATTGAATAATATCCAGGCTAATGCTTGTTTGGGGAATGGGCAGTTTTTTGTCGCGGAAGCAGATGAATCCGATGGAAGCTTTTTAAGTTATGCGCCCAAGTATTCTATTATTACCAACATTGACCAGGAACATTTGGATTATTACCATAATTTTACTAACGAATTAAAGGCGTTTAAGCTTTTTATTAAACGCACTCTTACCGGTGGCTGTGTTTTTGCCTGCGCCGACGATCCTAATCTTCTGCATCTGATGCGTGATTATGAAGGTAAATGTATTCTTTTCGGTTTAGACAGCCCCGCGGATATTTATGCTAAAAACATTGTTTTTGACGGGTTAGTTTCAGATTTTGATTGTTATTTTAAAGATAAGCTTGTCGGCCGTTTCCATCTAGCTTTGGGTGGTAGGCATAACATTTCAAACTCTCTGGCGGTAATTGGTTTGGCCCTGGAATTAGGCATCGATATAAAACATATACGCAGCAGCTTAGAGGGCTATAAGGGGGCCGGGCGCCGCCTGGAGGCTAAATTCCGCAGCGATAAATATCTGGTCATTGATGATTATGCGCATCATCCTTCTGAGATAAAAGCAACTTTGGCGGCTATCGCTAATTTGAAAGCCAAACGCAGGATTGTGGTGTTCCAGCCGCATCGTTATAGCCGCACACAATTACTGTTAGATGATTTTTCTAAGGCTTTCAGGCAGGCGGACTATTTGATTGTTACCGATATTTATGCCGCCAGCGAAAAACCGACTCCCGGGGTTGATGCTTTGGGGCTGGTGAATAAAATAAAAGAAGTTGACCCGGCAAAGCAGGTTTTATATCTGCCTAAAGACCAAATCCTGCCGCATATTTTAGGTATGCTGCGAGATGGCGATTTGGTAATTACCTTAGGGGCGGGTGATATTGTAAAGGTAAGCGATGCTTTGGCCCAAGAGCTTAAGTAAAAGGATAAAAACTAAAGTCAATCTATCCGCCTATACGAGTTTTAAGATCGGAGGGCAGGCGCAATATTTTTTTGAGCCGGAGGGGCTTAAAAGTTTACAGCAGGCTTTAATTTTGGCAAGGCATGCCGGTATGCGCGTCTTTATTTTGGGTTTAGGCAGTAATGTCTTAGTTAGCGACGCCGGCCTGGATGGGTTAGTGATCAGGTTAAACCGTAAATTTTTCCAAAAATGCATCTGCCGGGGAAATTTTATTGTTGCCGGAGGCGGTTTAAAATTAAATAAACTGATTGTTTTTTCCGGAAAGAATAAATTAAGCGGCGTAGAATTTTTAACCGGCATACCCGGGACATTAGGCGGCGCGTTGCTGGGGAATGCCGGCGCCTGGGGCCAGTCGATCGGGGCATTGGCGAATGAAATAGGCGTTTTAGACTATTCCGGCAAATTTAGAATTTTATCCGGTAAACAACTGAAATTTAGTTACCGGAGTTCCAATTTAAATAAATATGTTATTATTTGGGCTAGGCTTAGGCTGCTTCCGGGGAAGAAGAATGAAATTACCGCGAAGATCCGGGAGTATCTTCGAAAACGAAAGCAGGCGCAGAACAACAGGCTGCCGAATGCCGGATGTATTTTTAAAAATCCTGGAAAGGATTCCGCCGGCAAATTGATTGACGCCTGCGGATTAAAAGGCAGGCGCGTGGGAAAAGCGGTTATTTCTGAATCGCATGCGAACTTCATCTTAAATGCTAAAGGCGCAAAAAGCCGTGATGTTTTATCGCTGATGGATTTGATACAAAAAAAAGTAAAAGAAAAATTTAAGGTTGGATTGGAGCCCGAGATAAAAATATGGAAATAAAAGAATTTGGCAGAATCGGTGTTTTAATGGGCGGGCCTTCTTCAGAGAGGGAGATCTCCTTAAAAAGCGGTAAAGCTGTTTTTTCCGCGCTTAAGGATGCCGGGGCAGAGGCGGTGGCGATCGATATAACGACGGATAGCTTTCAGGACAATATTGAACTGTTAGGGAAGTATGGCCTAAATTGCGCGTTTATTGCTTTGCATGGCCGCTTCGGAGAAGACGGCGTAATTCAGAGCATCCTTGAGCAGATGCAGCTTCCTTTTACCGCTTCGGGAGTTAAAGCCAGTAAGCTGGCGATGGATAAGATTGGTTCTCTGAAAATATTTGCTCAAGGTGGATTGTGCGTGCCGAAATCTGAGTTTCTGAAAAAATCAGATTACCGGAAACAAAATTTTTCGGTTAATAATCTCGGGTTTCCTTTAGTCGTTAAACCCGCTAATCACGGTTCAAGTATCGGGCTTTCGCTGGTTGAGGCTGCCGGCCAATTGCCGGCAGCAATCGAACTGGCTTTTGAGTATGATGAGCATATAGTTATACAAGAGTATGTCGCCGGCAGAGAACTTACAGTGGGAATTTTGAATGAAATGGCCCTGCCGGTTATTGAGATTATTCCGCATAGTAAATTTTTTGATTTTACGGCTAAGTACCAGGATGTTTCGACTCAATATATTGTTCCGGCTGTTTTGGAATCTCATGTAGCCTCAAGAATCCAGCGGGAAGCTTTAGCCGCTCATAAGCTTCTTGGTTGTTACGGTTGTTCCCGGGTCGATTTTATTCTGGCGAAAAATGGATGTGCTTATATTCTGGAGATTAATACTATACCCGGAATGACGGCTACCAGCCTATTGCCGAAAGCCGCCAAAGTAGCAGGCATTGATTTTACTCAGCTTTGCCTTAAACTATTAGAATCAGCATATGTAAATCCCGCGTTTTCCAAACGTCCCATGGAAACTCCGGGGCTAGCGCAATTAAATAAAAAAGAAGGTATGGAATGAAAAAACAAAAGTTTGATTTACCAATAAAAACTATTACTTTTCTGGCGATAATTTTACTTGCCATCTCTTTTGTTATGGGTTATATTTGGAAAGTATTGTCTAGTTCAGATTTTTTTGCCGTTAAGCAAGTGGTCGTCAGAAATTCTGATGTTCAATTTGAATATTTAAAAGGTAAAAATATATTCAATTTGAATTTAAGCAATGAAGCCTGGAAGGCTTACTTGCGGTGCCCGGATTGCCGTAAGGTTAGATTTACCAGGATTTTACCTGGTTGTATTGTAATAGATTTTTTGAAACGTAAGCCGGTCGCTTTGGTAAAATTTTATAAAAATTTTGCTATTGATGAACAGGGTGTTTTATTTTATCCGGATACTGCCGTTGAAGATTTAGGGCTTCCGGTAATTTACGGTCTGGAGACTAAGATTTTTGCTCCCCGTCCCGGTGTAGTTTATAAGCGCCCGGAGCTGGTTTTGGCTTTAAGTATTGTTAAAGAGTTTAATTCTAATAAAGCTTTTTCCGGGTTTACTTTAAAGAGAATCGATGTGTCTAGTGCCGGCAGTGCCGGGTTTTTTATGCTTTTACCCAGGCAGCTTGTTAATTATGCTTTGCCTTCTCCTCAGGCCGAGTGGGTGGGTTTTGAGGTGCGCACCGGGATAAACGGTATCCGGCAAAAAATGATGATTTTAGGGGGGTTGGTAACTCAGGAACGTAAAGAATGGGCCAATATTAAATATATTGACCTTAGGTTTAAGGAGCCTTTAATTAAACTTAATAATGTTAAATAATAGTTATATTTGCGCTATTGACATCGGTTCGAATAAGATATCTGCAGCGCTGGCTTTGGTTAAAAAAAATAAAATAACCAATATTTATTTCGATTGTTTTCCTTCGCGGGGAGTTAAAGAAGGCGTGATTGTTGACGCCACGGAGTTAGTTATTTGTTTGACCAAAGTTTTAAAGAGCCTGAAAGCTAAATCCGGATTAAAAATTAAATTTATTCATACTAATTTTTCAGGCAAGGATATTTTGACTAAACACAGCCATGCGATTATCCCGCTTGCTGAGCGGGGGAATAAGGTGATTACTTCTACTGATATCGCTATTGCCAATGAGCAGGCGCGTATTCTGGGCTCAAGCCTGGATGATGAAATTATCCATGTGATTCCCTCAAGTTATGCTATTGATTCTAAAAGCAATGTGGTTAATCCTATTGGTTTATACAGCCATAGGCTGGAGGTGGACCTGTATTTAGTGTGCGCCCGATTAGCATCATTACAGAGTTTAAGCCGCGTGATTAGCCAGGCCGGATATGAGATAAGAAGCCTTTCTTTCTCGGGGTTGGCTACCAGCAAGGCGATATTTGGCATAGAAGAAAAACGCGGCAGGAGCGTGTTTTGCGATTGTGGCAGCGATATAACAGAAATATTGATTTTTAAAGATGGGCTTTTACAAAGTATCCAGATTCTGCCTTTAGGCGGCAACAGTATGACCCAGCAGCTGTCAGAAGGATTAAAAATAAATTTTGAATTAGCAGAGGACATCAAGCGCTCATATGGGGTAATCGGGGAAATTAATAATATCCCGGAAGATAAAGAGATTCTGGTTAAAAAGGATGAATTTTATAAACCTATAAAGCAGCATGATGTGGCGGTGATGGCTACCAATTCCAGCCGCCTGATCTGTACGCAAATTAAGGATGCGGTGGAGCAAAAAATTGCCCTCCATGAAGTCGATCGTTTTATTATGGCCGGCAAGACCTTGCTGACCGAAGGATTTATTGAGATGATGGAGAGCGTAACCGGCATGCCGGTGGCTATTGGGCGGATTAATAATCAGGAGATTGCTTCTTTAGCTAAAGAAAATAGTGATTTATCCGGACAAAAGTATCTGACTTATCTGACCTGCCTGGGGATGATCTGCGAAGATCTGGAAAATAAAGCTGTGGGAAACATCGCTTTAGTCAAGCCCGCCAAAAACCTGTTTTTTAAAACAATAAATCGTTTTAAAGAAGTTTATCAGGAGTATTTTTAAAATAAAATTACCCAATAAGAGCTGGTAATTTTATTTTACGTCGAACGTTACAATATTCGAATATATAAAAACCGTAACATCTAGGCTTAGTTCGACGCCAAAACCGTATTAGGTTTGACCTAGAGTTAACTTCATTTTAAATTTAATCGGGGAAGGATTTGATTATTCTAATAATTTAAAAGCGCTATCCTTTTGTTTATTGCTTCCTTAGTTTTATTGTGTATAATATCAATCTAAGCTATGATTAGAGAGAATGTTGAAAAAGTGCGCCAACGTATCTTTAATGCTTGCGCCAAAGCCGGGATTGACCCTTCAAAAATTACGCTGCTTTGTGTGACTAAGGGCAGGAGCATTAGAGAAATCCAGGAGGCAGTTAATTCAGGGGTCAATCAGCTTGGTGAAAACCGGATCCAGGAAGCTTTAGAAAAATACAAACTGATTCCGCAAGCGCGCTGGCAGATGGTGGGGCACCTGCAAAGCAACAAAGCAAAAGATGCCGTGAAGATATTTGATTTGATCCATTCTGTGGATACAGTGGCTTTGGCCGGAGAAATTAACCGGCAGGCAGCTAAGATAAATAAGGTTCAAGATATCCTCCTGGAGGTTAAAACTTCTCCGGAGGACAGTAAATTCGGGTTTAAGGAAACAGGCTTATTTGATGCCTGCGTAGAAATCGCTAAATTAAAGCAGGTGGCGGTCAAAGGTTTGATGACCATTGCTCCTGCATTAGATTCACCGGAGCAAGCCAGGCCGTATTTTTCCAGGCTGCGGCAGTTGCGCGATAAAATAAATCCAAATTGGCTTCTTTCTATGGGTATGTCTGATGATTTTGAAATAGCCATAGAAGAGGGCGCGGATATTGTAAGATTGGGAAGAATCATTTTTGAAAACAATGTTTAAATTTTTAAGAAAAAAAATCGGGATTATCGGGTATGGGAATATGGGGCAGGCAATAGCTGCCGGTATTAAATCTAAATACAGGGTTTTTGTTTTTGATAAAGAGAAGACAAAAATACAGGCAGTTTCCGGCATAGAGGCAGCAGTGGATATTGCGTATTTAATCGGTCAATGCCAGGTTATTATTTTAGCGGTTAAGCCTCAGGATTTCGAAACAGCCCTGGAGCAATTAAAAGGCAGTCTAAAGGATAGGTTAATTATTTCCATTGCTGCCGGAATACCTACCGGATATATTGAGAATATAATAAAGGAAGCCAGGGTAATCCGGGCGATGCCGAATATTGCTGTGAAAATCGCTCAGGGAGAATCCGGGTTGGCTAAAGGGGCTTATGCAACCAATGGTGATTTAGCTTTCGTAAGGGAATTATTCGGCCTTCTGGGGAAAGTTTGGGAAGTCAGCGAAGAAAAAATCGATGGTATTACGGCTATTTCCGGTAGTGGCCCGGCGTACATATTTTATGATATGGAAATTAACGGTTTAAACCCTTTAAATATTTCATCGGAGATTAAGAATGGATATATTAGAAGGTTGGCTGAAGCGGCGGTGGCAGTCGGGTTTAATGAAAAGATGGGGGCGGATTTAGCTGTCAGTACGGCTGTTTCAAGTATTGCATTGGCGGCACAGACAGCCCAGGCTCCCGCAGTGTTACGTAAAATGGTTACTTCGCCCGGCGGGACAACGGAAGCCGCGATTAAAACTATAATTGACGGAGGTTCATGGGCGCAGGCTGCGATAGCGGCCAAGAAACGCGCGCAGGAATTATCTAGGAAGGGATAAAAATGTCAAAAATCGGGATAATCGGCGGAAGCGGTTTATATAAAATTGACGGCCTGGAAATTATTAAACAATTAAAGGTTAAGACTCCTTTTGGCGAACCTTCGGATAAATTTACACTGGGGAGATTAGAAGGAAAGGAAGTTGTTTTTTTGCCCCGCCATGGCGTAGGGCACCGTATTCCTCCCAGCCAGATAAATTACCGGGCTAATATTTTTGCAATGAAGAAGCTGGGGGCCCAACGGGTTATTTCGGTCACTGCCTGTGGCAGTTTAAAGGAGGGCTTGAAGCCGCTGGATTTTGTGGTAGTAGACCAATTTGTGGACCGCACTAACCACGGCCGGGATACGACTTTTTTTGACCGGGGAATGGTCGCCCATATTGTTTTTAGCCACCCAGTGTGCCCGCAATTAAGCGCAAGTATATATGCCGCCGGCAAAGAATTAAATTTAAATATGCATAAAGGCGGTACTTATCTTAATATGGAGGGTCCGCAGTTTTCGACGTTAGCCGAAAGTAAACTCTATCGTAGCTGGGGCATGGATGTAATTGGCATGACGAATATGGCAGAAGCCAGGCTTTGCCGTGAAGCAGAAATTTGTTATTCCACGCTTGCCTGCATTACTGATTATGACTGCTGGCATCCGGATCAGTCCAGCGTAACCTTAGAAATGGTGATGAGTAATTTACAGAAAAATATTGATAATGCCAAAAAACTTATTTGTCAGGTGGTTAAAGGGTTAGGCTCGCAGCGCACCTGTAGCTGCGGAGATGCTTTAAAGTTTGCTATTGTTACCGACAAAAAATTAATTCCTTCAAAAACCAAAAAAGACCTGGGTATTATTATTGGTAAATATCTGGAATAAACTAAAAGCCCCGATTTTAAATAGGAGATTATTTACAGATTAATTATGGCTGAAAATTCTGAATATAAGCAAACATTAAATTTACCGAAAACAGATTTTCCGATGAAAGCGGACCTGCCTAAACGTGAACCGCTGATGCTGGAGGATTGGTATAAAAAAGATCTGCACGGTTTGATCCGTAAAAAACCGGCGGTAAAAGGCAAATATGTCCTGCATGACGGCCCGCCTTATGCTAACGGAGATATACATCTGGGGCATGCTTTAAATAAAACTTTAAAAGATATAGTTATAAAATATAAAACGATGCAGGGGTATGATTGCCCTTATGTCCCGGGATGGGATTGTCATGGTTTGCCCATTGAACACCAGTTATTTAAAGAATTAAAAATAGCCAAACATCAGATTGCGCAGCTTGAGTTTAGAAAGAAGGCTCACGATTACGCGATGAAGCATGTGGCTAATCAAAGGGAGCAGTTTAAACGTTTAGGCGTATTTGGATATTGGGATAATCCGTATTTAACTTTAAGCCATGAGTATGAAGAAGCAATTATCAAGTCTTTTCTTGATTTGTATGATAAAGGGTTTATTAAGCGGGGGTTAAAGCCGGTTAATTGGTGTTTTAAATGCGAAACTGCGCTGGCGGAAGCTGAAGTTGAATACGAAGACCATGTTTCTCCCTCGGTATTTGTGAAATTTGAAATTAAAGAGAATAATGAATGGGTAAAAGGCAGCTATTTAGTAATTTGGACTACTACGCCGTGGACCTTGCTGGCTAATGTTGCTGTAGCGGTACATCCGGATTTTGCGTATTCTTACATTAAGACGAACAAAGGTAATTTGATTATTGCCGATGTGCGCCTGCCGGTATTGCAACAAATGGGTATTGATCAATATGAACTGATAAAAAGTTTTAAAGGGAAAGATTTAGAGGGGGTTTTTTATGACCATCCATTTGGTTTGCGTTCGGGAAAAGTAGTCTTGGCAGATTATGTTTCTGCGGAGGAAGGCACCGGTTTAGTGCATACCGCTCCCGGCCATGGCGCTGAAGATTATCAAACCGGATTAAAATACGGCTTGGAGATTGTGATGCCGGTTGATTCCCGGGGTAAATTCGATTCTACCTGCGGAGAGTTTGCCGGGCAGAATGTGTATGATGCCAATAAGGCAATTATAGAAAAGTTGCAGTTATTGGGGGCGTTACTTTTAGAGCAGAAGATTTCGCATTCTTATCCGCATTGCTGGCGCTGCAAGCATCCGATTATTTTTAGGGCGACCAAACAGTGGTTTTTAATTATTGACCATAATGGCTTACGTAAGAGTGTGCTTAAGGCGATCAAAGAAGATGTGCGCTGGATTCCTGAGGCGGGCAGAGAGAGGATTTCGGCAATGGTGCAATTGCGCCCGGATTGGTGCCTTTCCCGCCAGCGTTATTGGGGTGTGCCGGTTCCGGCTTTGGTGTGCCAGGAATGTAAGGAAGAATTTTTTGCCCCGCAAGTAATTGAGAAATTCGCGCAGTTTTCGGCGGAGGAAGGTTCTGATGCCTGGTTTAGCCGCGATATAAATGATTTTGTTCCGGGAGGTTTAGTTTGCCCGGTATGCAAAAAAGGTAAAATCTTTACTAAGGGGTCAGATATCCTGGATGTTTGGTTTGATTCCGGAGTAAGCAGCCAGTCGGTATTAAAGAAAAGAAAAGAATTGGGGGGTGTGCCGGCGCAGTTATACCTGGAAGGTTCCGATCAGCACCGGGGGTGGTTTCAGTCTTCGATTATCCCGGCGATGGCCATTGACGGCAAGCCGCCATTTGAAAATGTGCTGACCCATGGTTTTGTGGTGGATGGTGAAGGCAGGAAGATGTCTAAGTCGCAGGGCAATGTTATTTCGCCGGCGGAGATTATTAAAGATTATGGGGTAGATATTTTAAGGATGTGGGTAGCTTCAAGCGATTATAACGAGGATATCCGTATTTCCAAGGAGATCCTTACCCGGCTTTCAGAAGCTTACCGGAAAATCCGTAATACAGCAAAATTTATTTTAAGCAACCTTTATGATTTTGACCCGGATACAGATAAAATTAGTTACGCCGATTTAAGGGTAATAGATAAATGGATATTGCAAGAGTCAAAATTCGTGTTGACGCAGGCGAAGAATTCTTACGATTCTTTTGAATTTCATAAAGCGTATAAAGCTGTCTACGATCTTTGCAATGAGCAGCTTTCAATGTATTATTTGGATATGGTAAAGGGGCGTTTATATACTTATGCCGCTAAAAGCGCAGAAAGGCGTTCAGCCCAGACAGCGATCTTTGAAGTATTAAATATGCTTGTGCGGATGCTTGCTCCAATCTTTGTGTTTACTGCAGAGGAAATTTGGCAGAATATGCCTAAAGATAAAGAATCAAGAGCAATCGGTAGCGTCCATCTTTTAGAATATCCTGCGCCTGAAGTTATTATCCCGCAGGATGATATTCATCTGCGCATGGGTGTAGTCATATTGCGGATTCCTTTAGTGGCTAAGGCATTAGAAGAGTTGCGCGCTAAAGGTGAGATCGGAAGTTCTTTTGATGCCAGAATAAAACTATTGACAAAAAGCCAGGAACGTTATACATTCTTACAAAGCTTTGATTCCCAGCTCCCTGAGATTTTCAAAGTTTCGCAGGTAGAGGTAGTAAAAGAAGATAATCTTAGCGAGGAAATAAAAATAGAAGTAGCTAAAGCCGAAGGCATTAAATGCCCGCGTTGCTGGAACTATTCGTTAAAAGTAGGCAGTAGCCCGGCGCATCCTTTAATTTGCGATAATTGCCTTAAGGCGATTAGTTAGAGAATAATGTTTACCTGTTCTGGCAGGTTTTTCAAATAAGCAAAGCCATAGGGAGAAACTAAAGTGAAAAAGAAATTTACTAAAACCGACTTAAAAAATTTTAAAAAGATTGTGCTGAAGAAAAAAGAAGAAATTCTCAATGATCTTAAGCATATATCCGATGATACATTAAGGAAATCGCAGAAAGAGGCATCCGGAGATATCTCCGGCTATACCTATCATATGGCGGATGTGGCCAGCGATAATTATGATCGTGAGTTTTCGCTGGGTTTGGCTTCCAGCGAGAGAAAATCTCTTTATGAATTGGATGACGCGCTCAAGAGGATAGAGGAAGGGACTTTCGGTATCTGTGATGATTGCCGAGGCCCGATTACCAAGATCAGGTTAAAAGCAGTTCCTTCGGCCCGGCTTTGTATTAAATGCCAGCAAAAAAAGGAAAAGAAATAGCGCAAATTTTATCGGATGATTTTTATCATCGTTTCTATTGTTATTTTATTGGATCAAATCAGTAAATTCCTTGCTTTAAGATTTCTGCAGTTAAATACCCCAGTTCCGTTAATTAAAAATTTTTTAAATTTAACCTTAGTGCATAATCGCGGAGCGGCTTTTGGCCTTTTTCAGGACCAGTTATTTTTGTTTATTTTGGTTTCTTTTTTCGCGATCGGGCTCATCTTTTATAATTTAAGAAATAAAGCTAATTCTATTCTTTTGAAGGTATCTTTGAGCTTAATCCTGGGTGGAGCGGCCGGAAACTTGATCGATCGGTTACGTTTTGGCTACGTGGTTGATTTTTTAGATTTACGGGTTTGGCCGGTTTTTAATATCGCGGATTCCGTGATTACTATCGCGGCGTTTGTGTTAGCATGGGAGTTGTTATTTAGCAAAAATGTTGCCTGAAATCTGTCATATCGGAAGTTTTACGGTTTATTCTTACGGCCTGATGCTGGTTTTGGCTTTTTTCGTTTGCGCTTACTTAAGCTCTCTGCAGGCTAAAAAAGAAAATATGGATGGGGATCAGATATTTAACCTTTTTTTCTTCATCTTTATTTCCGGGATAATTGGTTCACGGGTTTTTTATGTGCTAATGAATTTCCGTTTTTACCTTGGCCATCCGCTGGAGATTGTTATGCTGCAGCATGGGGGGATGGCTATTTTCGGCGGCCTGATTTTCGGCTCAGCGGCAGCAATCATTTTTATTAAAAAGCATAAAATGAACCTGTTAAAAACGCTGGATTTAGTGGTTCCTTTTATTGCTTTAGGCCAGGCAATCGGCCGGATTGGCTGCCTTTTAAATGGTTGTTGTTACGGGAGAGAATCCGAATTTGGATTATATTTCAAAGTTTTTGGCCAGAGTTTAATTCCTACCCAGCTGTATTCTTCGCTGCTTCTGCTTTTGATTTTTATCATCTTAAGGCTTAAGCAGGAGGCAAAACATGCCCCCGGGCAAATCCTTTGCAGTTACCTTTTTCTGTATTCTCTCAAGCGCTTTTTTATCGAATTCTTGCGTAATGATAGCCCCAGGATATTTTACGGATTGACTATTTTTCAGGTTTTGAGTTTAGCAATGTTTTTTCTATCCCTAGCCATTTTTATCAGATTATCGGCAGCCAAGAAGAGATAACTCCGAGGTTTAATTTGTAACAGCTTAAGATCGATCTTATTGGACTATGAAAGAGCTATTAATACAGGTGGCACCCCAAGAAGCTAAAATGCGCTTAGATCTGTTTTTAGCGGATTATGCCTTGCGCAATAATCTGGGCCTATCGCGTACTAATATCCAGAAACTTATCCGCGATGGAAAAGTTTCTTTAAACTCCCAGGCAGTAAATAAACCGCACCATAAATTAAACGCTAATGATGAGCTTCAGGTTTTTATGCCGGAAAAAGAAAAAACAGAATTTCTGCCGGAAGAGATCCCCTTGGATATCATTTATGAGGATAAAGATGTCTTGGTGATTAATAAACAATCCGGTTTGGTCGTGCATCCTGCTCCGGGTAATCGCCAGCATACTTTGGTTAACGCATTGCTTGGCCGTGCGATGGAGTTGTCCGATATAAATAAAAACCGTCCCGGGATAGTGCATCGGCTGGATAAAGAAACCAGTGGGCTTTTGGTGATTGCTAAAAATAATGCCAGCCACTTAAAATTGGTTAAACAGTTTGCCCAGCATAGCATCCAGCGTAAATATATCGCGATAGTCAGCGGCAGGGTAGAGTTTGATGAAGATGTGATTGAAGCTCCTATCGGCCGGCATCCTCTGCAGCGCAAAAACATGGCAGTATCATTTACGCAAAATACTAAATATGCCAAGACGCTTTATAAAACATTAAAACGTTCAAAAAATTTCAGCCTTTTGGAGTTAAAACCTTTTACCGGAAGGACGCATCAGCTGCGGGTGCATTTGGCTTATTTAGGGCATCCGATACTTGGTGATGCTAAGTATGGGAAGAAGGATAATTTTTCCCGCCTGGCTCTACACGCTCAAGAGATCGGTTTTTTACACCCTTCCACGGGCAAGCTTCTGCATTTTACCAGTGATATCCCGTTAGAATTCCAAGAGTTTGTGCAGAGTAATTTTTAAACATATTTCTTGCTTTTTACCTAACTAGTGTTATATTAATGGGTAATAAACTTAATAAATTTATATATTGACGCTGTTGAGATAGATATTTGACTGTGAAACGGTCAAGCGCTTATTATATTAAAGGAGGCAAAATGCATCGTAAAGGCACAATTCTATTATCAGCTTTAATTGTATTAATAATTATTTCATTAGCCCTTATCGGCGGTGTTTTCTATTTGCATCAGATGTATCAGAAAGCGGATGCGCAGAACGTTAAGCTGCAGGCTCAGCTTGCGGAATTGGAAGGCCGTCAGCGTCAAACTGCCAGTCAGCTGGAGGAATCTAAAAAAACGGCAACTGAGCTGGCGCTAAAATTACAAGAAGCCAAAACCAGGATGGATTCTTTATCTGCAGAATTGGCTGCTGAAAAAACAGCACATACCGAAACGCTTAACAAGCTGGAACAATTTAAGAGTGATCTTTCCAACCAAAAGTCTTTGCGGGAGGATTTGGAAAATAGGTTAAATCAAGTTCAGGATGACGGCAGAAAAATTAAAGAACAGGTAAAGATCATGCAGCAGCAAAAGATGGAGCTGGAAGAAAAGATTAAAAATCTGGAAGCTGGTGCAGCGAATGTAGAATTGGGTAAAGTTATTGTTAATTCTGAAGCGGTTCAGCCAGCTGCTGTTGCTGCGCCGGCGCTTCCCGCGGCGGCAGTTAGTGAGAAAAGTAATGCTGCTGTTAAAGCTGCCAAGACAGTTAAAAAAGGCCAGTCTATTCCGGCTAAAGGCATAGAAGGCAAGATTATGATTGTAAACAAAGAATTTAACTTTGTGGTAATCAATCTAGGCAGTAGAGATAAAATAAATGTAGGTGATGAATTTGTGGTATCTCGTTCCGGCAGGGTGGTGGGGGAAGTAAAAATTGAAAAGGTACATGAATTTATGTCTGCCGCCGGATTTGCCGTGGATTTAAAAGATGCGATCAGGGAAAATGATACGGTAAATAAAAAGTAAAGTGAGTCAGATTAGAAAACCTGCTAACCGGTTTAAAGCAAAAAAAACCCGCCTCGTAAAATCTTTTTTAATCAAACATAAATTTATACCGCAGGGCAGAATTATCCTACCCGGCGATAAATCTATCGCGCATCGCGCATTAATTCTTAGCGCTTTGAGTTGTGGCCGGACTATCCTTAAAAATTTTCCTATACATGAAGATTCCCTGGCTACTTTAAATGCTTTAAGTGTTTTAGGGGTAAAAATACGCCGGAATAAGGGGATCGTTTTAGTTTCAGGTAAAGGCCGCCAGGGGCTTAAATCCCCCGGTAAGCCGGTTTTTGTGAATAATTCCGGGACTACTTTGCGATTGTTGCTGGGTGTTTTAGCCGGGGTGAGTTTTAAAACTAAAATTGTAGCGGGTAAATATTTGTCTTTACGGCCGATGTCTAGGGTGAATATTCCTTTGCGTTTAATGGGAGCGCAAATTGTTGCCCAAAATAGAGGCAGGGAAGAATATGCTCCCATAACGATAAACGGAGGAAATTTAAAAGGTATTGTTTATCGCCCGAAAGTTGCTTCTGCTCAGGTTAAGTCGGCGATCCTGCTGGCCGGGCTTTTTGCTAAAGGCAGGACAAAAGTAATTGAACAGTTAAATACCCGCGATCATACTGAACGCATGCTTAAAGTTTTCGGGGTAAATATAATTGTAAATAATAGAAGTATAACTTTATATCCGACTCAGGGCTTAAATAGCCCGGGACAAGTTTATATTCCCGGGGATATTTCTTCAGCTGCTTTTTTTATTGTTTTGGCTGCAATAATCCCTAAATCCAGAGTAGTTATTGAAAAGGTTAGTTTAAATCCCGGCCGTAGCGGAATAATTAATGTGTTAAAAAGGATGCACGCTGTAATAAAAGTTTCAACTTCCCAGGCGAATAAGCCGGTAGGTCTTGAGCCTTGGGGGAATCTTTTGATAAGCAGCAGTAAGCTTAAAGGGGCAGTGGTTTATCCCGGTGAAATACCTTCTTTAGTCGATGAGTTGCCTATTTTGATGGTAGCAGCCTGTTTTGCAGAAGGCGTGACTAAAATTAAAGGAGTGAATGAATTAAGAGTTAAAGAAACCGACCGGGTGAATTCCATGGTGGTTAATTTAAAGAAAATGGGGGCAGATATCCGGGTTGAAAAAGATGGTTTGATGGAAAGTATTATCATTCATGGGCAAGGCGGTTTATGCGGTGCCAAACTTGAAAGTTTCGGTGATCATCGTACTGCCATGAGTATGATTGTCGCGGCTCTGGCTGCAGCAGGTAAATCCGAGATTGATGATATTGGTTGTATAAATAAGTCTTTCCCCGGATTTTTAAAGGCATTAAAGAGCCTGGAATGAAAGAAGTAAGCTTCTTTTTGGGCCGCCAGAGATGGCAAAATTATTGCGGATAGTTTGGGAGTTTTTTAGATTAAATTCACAAATAAACTTATATTAAATCAGTATTTTTGCAGGTTTAGCACCTATTTATTTATTTGACAAAGGGTTTAAACTTTGTTAAAATGTGTTCTCGCATAATTTTAGGAGAAAAAAATGGTAAAGATAAATCAGCAGCTAAAGAGGGGGATTAATTACGTTTTAGGTCTTTTCTCTAATGATATGGGGATTGACTTGGGAACGGCGACCACTCTGGTTTTTGTTAAGGGGGAAGGGGTGGTGCTTTGTGAACCTTCGGTAGTTGCTATTGAAAGAGGTACTTCGCATGTTTTAGCGGTAGGAGAAGAAGCCAAACGGATGCTTGGCCGTACTCCCGGCAATATCATTGCCATTCGTCCGATGAAAGACGGAGTAATTTCTGATTTTGAGATTACGGAAGCGATGCTGCGTTATTTTATTAAAAAGGTGCATCATCGTAAGGTTTTGGTCAGGCCCAGGATTGTGATTGCTATTCCTTCCGGTATAACAGAAGTGGAAAAACGTGCGGTCAAAGATTCTGCAGAGCGTGCCGGAGCAAGGGAAGTGTTTTTGATTGAAGAGCCGATTGCCGCTGCTATTGGCGTAGGATTACCTATTCAGGAGCCTATCGGTAATATGATTATTGATATTGGCGGTGGAACCACGGAGATTGCCGTCATTTCACTTTGTGGTACGGTTTTTTCTAAATCTATCCGTATTGGCGGCGATGAAATGAATGAAGCGGTTATCGAGTATCTTAAAAAAACATATAATCTGATGGTCGGTGAGCGTACTTCTGAAGAAATTAAGATTAAGATTGGTTCGGCTTATCCCCTGGAAGAGGAGATGAGCATGGAGGTAAAAGGCAGGGATTTAGTCGCCGGATTACCTAAAACGGTAACCATTACCAGCGAAGAGATTCGCGAGTCTTTGCAGGAGCCGTTGCGGGCCATATTGGAAGTTATAAAAATATCTTTAGAAAGAACCCCCCCGGAATTAGCCGCAGACCTTATCGACCATGGGATTGTGATGGCAGGAGGCGGTTCGTTATTAAGAGGGTTAGATAAGTTAATTTCTGAAGAGACAGGCCTTCCGGTGCATATCACTGATGACCCGGTTACTGCAGTGGCCAATGGAACAGGCGTTGTGCTTAGCGAAATCCAATACCTTAAAAAAGTTACCGTACCGGTGAAAACCGAAGTACGCAATTAGTTTCCTCCACGGGATATATTGCCGAATCCAGGCCAGTCATTTTTGCTAACTAAATGTGTTTAAATTACCCCGTAAAAATTTAACTAATTTTATCCTGCCGGCCTTTGTTATATTCCTGCTGTCCAATTCTTTATCCTGCTTTAAAGATTCCGCATCAGTAGTTTTTAAACCCCAACTTTCCTTTATCGATTTAGTTAAGCGTGAACTTTCCGGTATTATCTTCTACCATCGCAATATGATTCAGGCTCAGAGCCTGCAAAGCGAGATTGATCTATTGCGTGGGCGTTTGTTTGATTTGCGCGAAGTTAGCCAGGAAAATACCCGGCTAAAAGAGATATTCAACTTTAAGCAAAAATCTCCGTTTCGCCTGGTAGCTGCCCGGGTGATCGGCCATTCTATTGATAGTTGGTCATCTTCCGTTTTGATTGATAAAGGCAGGTTTAATGGGATCAGGCCGGGGATGGTTGTGGTTAGTCCGCAAGGATTAGTAGGTAGTATAATCGAGAGTGCGCAGGAAAGCAGTAAAGTATTACTAATTAGCGATCCTAATCAGGGCATCTCAAGTATTGTGCAGCGTTCCCGCCAGGAAGGATTAGTCAGTGGGACGCTGGGCACAAATTTAATTATGCGTTATCTTCCGGATGATGCGCAGATTGTTGCCGGAGATGTGATTGTTACTTCTGAACTTAGCCGGATTTATCCGAAAGGGCTTTTAGTTGGCAGGGTGGTAAATGTCGGCCGGGAATTTTCCGGGATTAATCGTTATGCCTTGATTAAGCCGGTAGTGGACCTTTCCAGCATTGAAGAAGTGCTGGTGATCATTCCATGAAAAATTTATCCTTCTTGCTGGTCATAATAATTTTTACTATCTTAGGAATAAAATGGCCCGATTTTCTGAATTTTTTCTATTGCAAACCCGACCTGCTTTTAGTCTTTACGGTTTCTCTGGTTTTCTATACAGATTTTAAAACTGCTTTAGTATTTGCTATTCTTGCCGGAATGGCTAAGGATGTATTTTTACCTTGGGGCTTTGCGGTAAATACAATTTGTTTTAGCCTTTGGAGTTATGCCGTGGCGCGGCTTAGCCGCCAGATATCTGTTGAAGAAGATTATATCCGTTTAGCCATAGTGCTGGTAGTAGCTTTATTAAATAATTTTATTATCGGGCTGCAAAGTGTGTCAGCCGGGAATATTATGCCACCAGGCATTTTTTTGCGTAACCTGATTATAATTAGCGCCTATACTACATTATTGTCGCCCTTTGTTTTTAAACTCACGAAAAAAATAGCCCGATAGTTTTAAATCATGGAAAGAAAAACGATCTTAAAATTAATTATAACTTTTATGTTTTTCTCTCTAGTTGCCGGACTGTTTAATCTTGGTATTGTGCAGGGAAGTAAGTTCCGCCGGCTCAGTGACAGTAATTGTATCCGCCTGATATCTCAGTCCGGCAGCCGGGGTAATATACTTGACCGCAATGGGCAGATTATTGTTGATAGTAAGATTTCATATGATGTAATGATTGTGCCTCAGGATCTGAATAATGTTGATCAGGCTTTAGCTTTGATTAGCCGGGTTTTAGGGGTAGAAGCTAAGGAGTTGAGATTGGCATTTAGGAAAAATTTTATTTCTTCCAGCGTGCCGGTCACGGTAGTTGCGAATATCGGACTTAAGGATGCGATCGCCCTTGGTGAGTATAAGATTGAACAGCCCAGTATTATTGTTGTGCCTAAGCCTTTGCGGCATTATCCGTATGGGGCATTAGCAGCCCATGTGTTGGGTTATGTTAACGAAATTGACCGTTGGAGATTGACCAAGCTGGAAGATTATGGATATAAGACTAAAGATATCGTCGGGTTCGGCGGGGTAGAGGAGAAGTATGATTATTATTTGCGCCAGGAGGAAGGTGGTTTATCGGTAGAGGTGAATCATCGGGGTAAATTTATGCGTGTTCTAGGGTTTGAGCCTCCGCGTAATGGCAAGGATGTTGTTTTGACTCTGGATCTTAGGATTCAAAAAATCGCGGAAGAAAAATTAGCCGGGAGAAAGGGAAGCGTGATCTTAATGGATCCGTATACCGGAGAAATTCTGGCTTTAGCTAATTTCCCGAATTTCAATCCTTCAATCTTTGTGAATAAACGCAGCAAGGTTATTTCCGGATTATTCAATGATCCGGATGCGCCGTTTATGAATCGAGCTATTAGTTCAAGCTACCCTCCGGCGTCGGTTTTTAAAATGGTGGTGGCTGCTGCCGGGTTAGAGTTAAGGAGGATAAATCTTTCTACAAGTTTTGTTTGCCAGGGTTCGATGATGGTAGGTTCCAGAAGATTCAATTGTTGGGATGTGCATGGCCCGGAAGACCTAATTCAGGCGATCGCCCATTCATGTGATATTTTTTTCTATAGGGCAGGGCTGCTTCTGGGGGCGCAAAATATTCATGATTATGCTCTAAAATTAGGTTTGGGCAGGAATACCGGTTTTGACCTGGCAGGAGAAACATCCGGTTTTATTCCCTCTCCTTTATGGAGAAAAATTAATAAATTTCAAAATTGGTATGATGGGGATACGGCAAATTTAAGTATCGGCCAGGGGGATTGCCTGACTACTCCTTTGCAGGTGGTTAATATGCTGGCAGCGTTTGCAAATCGCGGATACCTATTAACTCCGCATATCGTAAAATCCGTGGGGGGAGTGGATCTTTCTGCTAAAAAGAAGAGATTTACCAGGGTACCATTTCAGAAAGGCACTTTTGATGCTATTGATAAAGGGTTAGCTAGGGTAGTTTCTGACCCTAAGGGTACTGGAAATACATTGTCCGGTTTACCGGTTAAAGTAGCCGGCAAGACCGGAACTGCTCAGGTATCCCGCGGAGCTACGCATGCCTGGTTTGCGGGGTTTTTCCCGTTTGATAAGCCAAAATATGTAATTTGTGTTTTTTTGGAGAATGGCGGGCCTGGGCATGCCTCTAGCGTTATCGCTAAACAAATTATCGAAGCAATGGTTAGTCAGGAGATAATGTAATGCGGAATTCTTTTTTTAGAATTTTAATTTTGGCTTTAATTATAGCTGCCTTGGGAGTTTTATCTATTTATAGCAGTACTTATCAGAAAGAGGGTAGTGCTTGGCAGGATATTTATATGCGTCAACTTCTTTGGTTAACTATTGGATTAGCCTGTTATTTTTTTATGTCCCGGCTTAACTATCGCAAGCTTTGGGATGCAAACTATTTTATTTATGGAGTGGCTTTGTTCTTTTTGCTTTTAGTTTTCGGCCTGGGCGTAATCCGGCTGGGAGCGCAGCGCTGGCTTAAGTTTGCCTGGTTTAATTTTCAGCCATCTGAGTTCGCTAAATTAGCGATTATAATATTTCTTGCCAGGTATTTTAGCCGCAAATCGATTGATGATACTTCGCTTTCATCGGGTAAATTCGGTATTTTCCGGGGGATTATTTTGCCGTTTATATTTGTCTCTGTGCCGATGTTTTTGATTATTGAGCAGCCGGATTTGGGAAGCGGTCTTATGCTGATGCTGGTTTTTATCGGGTTACTTTATTTAACGAATGTGCGTTTAAAATATATTTTTATTCTGCTTATTACGTTAATCATACCATTGCCTTTTTTCTGGCATTTTTTGCATAATTATCAAAAGCAAAGGCTGTTAGTTTTTCTTAATCCGAATATTGATCCTTTGGGGGCCGGATATACGGTTATTCAGTCGCGCATTGCTATTGGTTCCGGTGGGTTTTTGGGTAAGGGCTGGTTACGCGGTTCACAAAGTCAGTTATATTTTCTACCGGAATCACATACGGATTTTATTTTCGCTACTTTTTCTGAACAGTGGGGAGTCTTGGGCAGCAGTTTACTTATTTTGATGTATTATTTGATTATCCGCCAGGGGTGCGTGATTGCGCAAAGAACACAGGACTCTTTCGGCAGGTTATTGGCTTATGGTATTTCGTTTTTATTGGCTTTACAGGTATTTATTAATATTGCAATGAATATGGGGTTGGCTCCGGTAGTCGGGCTGCCGTTGCCTTTGATGAGTTATGGCGGTTCCAGCATATTAGTAACTTTTATTGCTTTAGGGATTCTGGTAAATATTGACCGCACCAGGAATGTGTTTTAAAATAAAATTACTATTATATAAGGCTAGTAATTTTATTTTACGTCGAACGTTTCGATATTTGAATATATAACAACCGTAACATCCAGGCTTAGTTCGACGGTGCCTATATCATTCTGTTAATCTGATTTTAACTATGATTGAAGACTTATTCGTTAATGTTCATCGGCCTGCTCAGTATCTGGGTAATGAATGGAATGCTGCCAAGAAAGACTTTAATTCTTGCGCGGTAAGCTTTGCTTTAGGTTTTCCGGATTTATATGAAGTGGGAATGAGTAATTTAGGCCTGCGGATCATTTATGGTGTTTTGAATAATATGCCGCAGGTAGTTTGTGAAAGGTTTTTTGCTTTGGAGCCGGATATGGAAGCTTCTTTGAGGAATGCTCATCGGCGCTTTTTTTCTTGGGAGTCGAACCGGGAATTGATCGATTTTGATGTTTTAGGATTTTCTCTGGGCTCCGAATTAAATTATACTAATGTTTTAAGCATATTGGATCTGGCGGGGGTACCGTTAATAGCTTCATTGCGCGACCGTCAATATCCTTTGGTAATCGGTGGTGGTCCATGTATATTAAACCCGGAACCAATGCATGATTTCTTCGATCTCTTTATTATCGGAGAAGCAGAAGAGGCGATTGTTGAGTTAATGGATTTATACCATAAACATAAAGATGATTATAAGGCTGGGCGGTTGACTAAGGAAAATCTTTTAATAGAGTTGTCTAAAATAGAAGGCGTTTATGCGCCTCTTCTTTATAAGCCGGATTATAATACTGAAGGGGGATTGGTGAAATTTACGCCGAGGTTCGCCTGCCTGCCGCAAAAGGTTAAAAAGCGCATAGTAAACGATTTTAATCTGGCTTATTTTCCTTGTAGTTGGCTGGTACCTTATGTGCCGGTTATTCATGACCGGATTACTCTGGAAGTGATGCGCGGTTGTCCTAATCGTTGCCGTTTTTGCCAGGCCCGCTCGCAATATTATCCTCTAAGAATAAGAAGTAAAGAAAGAATAGTTGCGCTGGCCGATCTTACTTATGCCTCCAGCGGTTACGAAGAACTGTCTTTGGCAGGCTTGTCTGTGGGGGATTATCCAGGAGTAGAATCTTTGGTTAGCGATTTGACCAATCGTTTTAATCCCCGGACGGTTAACTTGTCACTGCCTTCCTTAAAAGCTAAAGCTCTCTTGGGTAATGTCTCTGAACTTATTGCTAAAACTAAGAAAACCGGGCTTACTTTTGCTCCTGAGGCGGGTACGCACAGGTTGCGTCAGGCTTTAGCTAAAGATTTTTCCGAAGATGAATTTTTTGCGGCAATTAACCAGGCGTATCAGTCAGGTTACCAGCATTTAAAATTATATTTTTTAATCGGCTTACCTGGCGAGCGGCAGGAAGATTTGCAGGGAATTATTGATTTTGCCCAGGCAGCTTCTGAAGAAAGAAGAAAAGTTAACGGTTCTGCTGCGCAGATTAATATCAGTATTAATCCGTTGATTCCTAAACCGCATACGCCTTTACAATGGCAAAAAATGGATTCCGTGGAAGCAATTCAGGAGAAACAAAGTTATTTGAGAAGTCATTGTAAAAATAGAAGGCTGAAGTTTAATTTTCATAATTATCAGATGGGTTTTTTAGAAGGGGTGCTTTCCCGGGGAGACCGGCTTTTAAGTAAAGTTATCCTGGAAGCCTATAAAAAAGGAGCCAGGTTTGATGCTTGGAGCAATTATTTTTCATTTGCTAAATGGCAGGAGGCATTTAGCGAGTCAGGGGTTGATCCTCAAAAATATCTTGATGAAAAATCAACTGATTCTTTACTGCCCTGGGATTTTATTGATATGGGTATTAGTAAAGAAGCCTTGCTCAAGGAATTTAACAGCTTTTGTGAAACTGTTTCGTAAGATTAAGCGTTTTTATTTCAGACGGGAGATTAAATATTCAGGGGGTTAATAAATCTATTGCCAGATAAAGAGTTAAAAGGTATAATTACTTATTAAAATTAAAAATCGCAGGGACTTTAAGTTAATTTATGCGACCTTATAATCATTTTTACAAATTGATTATTTGGCCGCTAAAAACTTTTAGTCATTCAAAAATAAAGCAGGCAAGAGAAAAACAGATTTTTTGTTTTTAAGCAGGAGAATTAACAAGGTGATCAGGAGAATTAACAATAAACCATTAGGTGAGCTGCTGTTGGATCGCGGCATTGTCAATCAATCTCAGCTGGATCGGGGTTTGAGTGTTCAAAAAGAAAAAGGCGGCTTGATTGGAGAGACCCTGGTGGAGTTAGGGTTTGTAAAAGAAGATGATATTGCGCAGGCTTTGACTGCTCAGTATGGGTTTCCTTATTTACCTTTGGGTAGTTATGATATTGATACGGAGGTTATTAATATTATTCCGGCTAGAGTAGCCAGGCAGTATTTGTTGGTGCCCATCGACAAAATTGGTAATAATCTTACCTTGGCGATGTCAAATCCTTTGAATATTCAGGCTATCGAGGATGTGGAATTGCTTAGCGGGTGCAGCGTGCAAACATTTGTTTCTACTTCATCTGATGTTAAAAGAGCAATTGAAAAATACTATAAGGATAAAGAATGAGGGTAGGTAGCTAGCATCTAGTGCTTCGGTTATCCCTCATGCTGCTTGCGATCTGCTAACTACTCTTTTATGTTATCACTTAAAGACCGGCTTACGGAAATACTGATTAACAATAAGCTTATTACTTCCGAGCACCTGCAGCAGGCGCTTAAAGTGCAGGTCGCTAAGGGCGGCAAGCTTAGCGATATTATTGTTGAGCTTAAGTTTGTTAAAGAGAATGAGCTGATTACTGCTCTGAGCGAAGGTTTAGGCCTGCCGTTAATTGATCTGAAGCGTTTTAAAATCGACTTGGATATTGCAAAAATAATCCCGGTTGATATCGCCCGCCATTATCAAATCATTCCTATATCTAAAATTGGGGATACGGTTACTTTGGCAATGGCCGATCCTTTGAACATCTTTGCTATTGACCATGTGCGGGCGCTTACCGGTTTTAAAATAAACCCTATAATTTCTTCGGTTGCAGATATTAATCAAACTATTGAATTATCTTACCCGGATACCTCAAAAGGAATTATTGATGATTTGGTCAAGGAGATGACTGTTTCTTCTATTGAATTAATCAAAGAAGAGAAAGAGGTTTCTCCCAGCGATCAGGAGCTGGATCGGATCAGCCATGAAGCGCCGGTGATAAAAGTGGTGAATATGATCTTAGAAGAGTCGATAAAAAAGAAGGCTTCCGATGTATTGATTGAACCTTTTGAAAAAAAATTACGCCTGCGTTTCCGTATCGACGGCATATTGCGTGAACAGAAGGCCCCCCCTAAGAATATGCATGCTTCAATTGTCTCGCGCATTAAAGTTATTTCAGAGTTGGATATTGCTGAGCACCGCCTCCCCCAGGATGGTCGTTTTAAGGTTAAAATACTTAATCATCAGGTGGATTTTCGCGTTTCTATTTTACCGTCTAGTTATGGCGAAAAAGTGGCTTTACGCATCCTGGATAAATCTCAGGCAAACCTGGATATCAAGCGGTTGGGTTTCAGTGATCATAGTCTAAGGATTTTGTCTAAGGTGTCTGCGTTGCCCCATGGCATGATTTTGGTCTGCGGGCCTACCGGAAGCGGAAAGACTACCACTCTTTATGCAGTTTTAAAATCAGTAGATAGCCCGGATAAAAATATCGTTACCGTTGAAGACCCGGTAGAGTTTCAGTTAGAAGGCATTAATCAGGTAACCGCTAAACCGGAAATTGGCCTTAGTTTCGCTGCCGCCTTGCGTTCTATTTTACGCCAGGATCCTGATATTATTATGATCGGAGAGATCCGCGATTACGAAACCGTAGATATTGCCATCAAAAGCGCCTTAACCGGCCATTTGGTTCTTTCGACGCTGCACACTACTACTGCCGCCGGGGCAGTGGTGCGTTTAGTGAATATGGGTGTAGAGCCGTATTTAATTAATTCTTCGCTGGTTTGTGTTGTTGCCCAAAGGCTGGTGCGTAAAGTGTGTACGCACTGTAAGGAATCTTATATGCTTCAAGAAGATATCGCTGAAAGCTTAAAATTAAATATAAACAACGTGAATAAATTGCAGTTTTTTAAAGGTAAAGGATGCCAGCATTGCCTTAATACCGGTTATTCAGGGAGAACGGTAATCGCCGAGGTTTTACAGCTTAGCCAGAAAATCCGGGATTTAATTCTTACCGGTTCACAGGAGCAGTTTATTAAGCAGCAGGCCCGCATTGAAGGAATGAAAACTTTACGTGAAGACGGGTTGGAAGCAGCGTTAAAAGGGCAGACGACTATTGAAGAAGTTTTGCGCGTTACTGCTCCGGATGAATAATCTGATAAATAATTAATATGCATACATTAAAAGAAAATATAATAGAAATCCTTCTCAAAAGCCGCCATATAACTAAGCCGCAATTAGAGCGTGCTTTGAGCTTGCAGAGGGAAAAAGGGATACCTTTAAGAAGGATACTGGTTGATGAGGGGATTATTACAGAAGATGTTTTGTTGTCATTATTTTCTGAGCAGCTTTATATGCCTACTTTACGTCTGTCAAGGTTTAGATTTGATGCTGAAGTCGTTAATTTGATTCCGGAGCGTATGGCCAAACTCTATAATACTATTCCATTATCTAGGATTGGCAATACGATTACTGTTGCGATGTCTGATCCCTTAAATATTTTCGCGCTAGATGATTTAAGTAATTTTACTGGGTGCAATATTGATATTGTTTTGAGCCCTGAAGATGAGATCACCCATGTTATTGATAGTCAGTACCGCAAAGATGTTAAGGATATGCAAAATATCCTTGATGAAACAGCGTTGGCCCGCAGTAGTAGCCTGGATAAGAATTTAGAGTTATTTAAAACCGACGAAATTGAATTATCGAATGCCCTCCGGGAAAGTGAGAAGGCTCCGATTGTACAGTTAGTGGATATTATTTTAGCCCAGGCTTTGAAAAGAAGGGCTTCTGATATACATGTTGAACCGGAGATTGATTGTTTACGTATCAGATATCGCATAGATGGTTCATTGTTGGATGTGTTGAGAGTCCCTAAAATTAATCAGAATGCCATTCTTGCGCGCTTAAAAATTATCTCTAACCTGGATATTACTGAAAATCGTGTCCCGCAAGACGGCCGATTTAAGGTAAAGACAGAAGGCCGGGAGGTGGATTTCAGGGTTTCCAGTTTACCGACAACTTTTGGGCAAAAATTTGTTTTAAGGGCGCTGGACAAAGGGAATCTTTCTATTGGTTTAGATAAGCTGGGTTTTTCGCAGCAACCGGCAGCAACTTTTAAGGCAGCAGTAGCTAAGCCTTTTGGCATGATGCTGGTTACCGGGCCTACTGGATCAGGCAAATCTACAACGCTTTATTCTGTTTTGAATCAGTTAAATACCTCTGAAAGAAATATTGTTACAATTGAGGATCCCGTAGAATATCAAGTAGAAGGAATTACGCAAATTCAGGTTAAGCCGGATATCGGTTTAGATTTTGCTTCGGGGCTGCGTTCTATTTTGCGGCAAAGCCCGGATGTGATTATGATTGGTGAAATCAGGGATGCGCAAACTGCGGACATTGCGATTAAGGCGGCTCTGACCGGTCAGCTTGTACTTTCTACGCTGCACACAAATGATGCTATTTCGAGTATTACCCGGCTTATCGATATGGGGGTTGAACCGTTTCTGGTGGCTTCCAGCGTAATCATGCTTTGTGCGCAGCGCCTGGCGCGCAAGATTTGCCTTAAGTGCCGTAAGCCGATCGAGATTCCTGAAGATTTTTTAAAGGATATCGGGTTTACGGGTAAAACTGTTTTTTATGCTGCACAAGGCTGTAAATATTGTAATAATACCGGATTCTTCGGCAGAATTGCAGTATTGGAAACTATCCTGATTGATGATAATATAAGAGAAATGATTATTCGTAAGAAGTCTATAGATGAGATTAAGTCTTATGCAGTTAAAAAAATGGGAATGAAGACATTACGTGATGATGCTTTTCAAAAAGTAAGAGAAGAACTGACAACTTTGGAGGAAGCAATCAGAATTACTACTGAGGAATAACTATGGAAATTTCCGGGAAGATACTTTTAATTTGCGATGATCGGATTTTTGCTGCTAGTATCGAAGAGCAAATACTTGGTTTAGGCGTGCATTCTGTTTTTATCGAATCTACCCTGCAGGCAGGCTTGGAAAGCTTTAAGCAAAGCAATCATGATTTAGTTTTTATAAAACAAAGTATGGCAAAAGAAGGCACAGCTTCATTAGCTAAACAGTTTAAAGAAATTGATCCGGACTGCCTGGTTGTTGCTTTGTTGGCACCCGGGAATGAAAAAGGGGTAAAAGAATTACCGGGGTCAGGATTTTATGATTTTCTTAATAGCCCGATAAACATAGATAAGTTAAAGTTTATTATTGAGAAAGGGGTTAACCTGCATATTTTACTGTCGGCTAACCGTAAATTTTCTTTAGATTTAAAAGATAGCAACCGTGCTTTAGAAAAACAGAATATGCTTTTGGCTAGAAGAATTGAGGATGCCTCAACTAATTTGAGCCGGCTTTATGATGACCTGCGCTCGACGTATATGCGTACGATTAAAGTTTTGGCTCAAGCCATTGATGCCCGGGATCATTATACGCATAGCCATTCTGAGAATGTGGCGCGTTATGTAATTGAGATTGCGAATTATATGAAGCTGCCGCCTAAGGAAATTGAGATGTTACGGCAGGCTTGTGAATTACATGATTTAGGCAAGATTGGAATCGGGGATAATATATTATTGAAAGTTTCTGCGCTTACTGAGTTGGAGTGGGAGCAGGTGCGTAAACATCCGGTTATTGGGGCCAAAATCCTGGAGCCGTTGACTTTTCTTAATGGAGTGGTAGACTTAGTTAGGCAGCATCATGAGCATTATGACGGTTCGGGTTATCCGGATGGGAGAAAGGGGAGCGATATCCTGTTGGGGGCACGGATTATCCACATTGCCGATGCTTATGAAGCGATGCGCTCGGCGCGTTCTTATCGTAAGGTGCCCTTATTTAAAGAAGAGGCAATTTTAGAAATTAAGCGCAATAGCGGTACACAGTTTGATCCTAAGATCGTAGATATATTTTTGAAAGTCGTAGATAATTTATAGATCTAAAGAAGGTGGTGGGTTGAGTCCCGACACTTCTTTTCGTTCAATATTAAAGGCGTACGGCTTTGTAATTAAATAAAAGGAAGGTGTGGGGTGAACCCCCCGCCTTTCTATCCGCTTGGCAGTAAAGTCATTGGTTTTTATGATTAAATAAGAAAAAGGTGAGGGATGAATTCCTATAAATACTCAGCAAAAGATAAAAAAGGGCAAACCGTAAGTGGATTAATCCAGGCTGTTTCGGAGGCAGAGGTTGCTGATATTTTGCATAAGAAAGAAATGTTGGTTTTTTCTGTAGAGTTTGCCAAAGTCGCCGTAACCAGTCAGAGGCATGCGGATAAAAAGATTAAGCTCGATGATTTAGTGGTTTTCTCCCGACAGCTGGCTACGATGATCGATGCGGGTATTCCGCTGGTTAATGCTTTGGGCATTCTAGCTGAGCAGATTGAGAATGATAACTTAAGAGGCATTATTGGTAATGTGCGGCAGGATATTGAAGCGGGAATGAGTTTTTGTGATGCCCTGGCCAAGCATCCGCTGGTTTTTTCCGATCTTTTTGTAAACATGGTAAAAGCCGGAGAAGCTTCCGGTATGCTGCATGAAATACTTGATCGCTTGGCTACATTTATGGAAAAACAGGCGGCGCTTAATCGTAAAATAACTTCCAGCCTGGTTTATCCGGCAGTAGTGGTAACTATGGCAATTATTATTACTGCGGTGCTTTTGATTAAAGTCGTCCCTACTTTTAAGGGTATTTTTGATTCATTAGGGGGGACATTGCCACTGCCTACTCAGGTATTGATTTTTGTCAGTGATCTCTTAAGGAGATACTTTCTGTTTTTAGTGTTAGTTTTAGGTGTGGGGGCATATTTATTTAAACACTATTTAAAGACACAAAAAGGCAGGTATAACTTTGATAAAATTATATTAAAGGTTCCGGTTTTTGGGCCGCTTTTACGTAAGTTGGCGGTGGCTAAGTTTTCCCGTACTTTTTCTACTTTAGTTAAAAGCGGAGTTGCGGTTTTAAGCGCTTTGGATATTGTTAGTAAAACTTCGGGCAACAAAGTGGTAGAGGAGGCAGTAATCAATTGTTCTAAGAGCGTGCGCAATGGTGAACCGATCTCCCGGCCCCTGGCTAAAAGCGGTGTTTTTCCGCCCATGGTTACCCGGATGATTAGTGTGGGTGAGCAGACCGGCCAATTAGAAAAAATGCTTTCTAAAATCGCTGATTTTTATGATGACCAGGTTGATGCTGCTGCCGGGGCATTAACTAGTTTGATAGAGCCGTTAGTAATTGCTTTTTTAGGGATAGTGATTGGCGGTATCGTTATTGCTTTATTTTTGCCGATCTTTAAAATTTCGCAGTTGATGGCGCGTTAAGTTGGAGAGCCTGAAGTTCAGTAAAATTAACCGCTTAGATATTTAATGGAATCTGAAAAAAATAAATAAAAAAAGTTCTTGACAAAAAAGCGTTTTGTATTAAAATAAGCATTCCCTTGTAAGAGGGGCTAAATTATTGTGAAAATAATTAAAACGCAGTTGACAATTTCGGGTAGTTAATAGCATCGACAATAAGGGTGCGTAAGTATAAATTTACGTCCCGACAATTTTGTCGGGACGTTTTTTTGTTTGCTGATTTAGAGTAGCAAGCGCAAAATGCTCTTTTGATAATTGAATTGCCAAGCGAGGCCACGAAGAATTCCTATAAAGAATTCTTTGGGGTCAATTCACGAGGTTTTGAAATTAAGTAAATCATTAGAGCCATTATTCATAATTTTCCTAAAGATTTTTTCGGAGAGTTTGATCCTGGCTCAGAGTGAACGCTGGCGGCGTAGATT
>JAQTQG010000061.1 GCA_028712375.1 Candidatus Omnitrophota bacterium | reverse complement strand
GCATACGCAAACCTATCTTTCCGCCGTTTATCCCTTTTAATAAAATTGTCAAAGGGCCTGGCCAGAATTTATGCATTAATTTATAAGCGCTAACCGGAATATCAACGGCAAACTCTTCCACCTTTGCCTTATCTCCGATAAGAAGGGTAAAGGGCTTATCCAGAGGCCGCTTCTTGATTTCATAGAGCCTATCCAGCGCCTTTTTATCCAGGGCATTAGCCGCAATACCGTAAACCGTCTCGGTTGGGATTATTACCAACCCGCCTTCAGCAATGGCTGAGGCCGCTTGATTAATATATCCATCTTCAGGCAGTAACGGATTTATTTTTACTCTTTTTGTCAAACTCACACCTTAACTTTTGTCTTTTTAATTTTAAGGCACATCTGTTTCTTATAATTCAAAAGCTTAGCCGCAATCTTTGAATCACTTAAACCCAATATCTCCAAAGCAAAAATCGCGGCATTCTTTGCCCCGGATTTTCCTATCGACATACAGGCAACCGGAATCCCCGGAGGCATCTGCACAGTTGATAAAAGAGAATCCAGGCCCTTTAAATTTTTGGTTTCAATAGGTATGCCGATAACCGGCAAAATAGTATGCGCAGCCACTACCCCCGCTAAAGCCGCGGACATCCCTGCGGCAGCGATAAAAACCCTTGTACCTTTTTTCGGGGCTGCCTCTACATACTGCGCCACCTCTTTAGGGGTCCGGTGCGCGGATAAAACCCTAACCTCAAAATCCGCCTTAAACTCTTTCAGCACATTCACCGCTTCGCTGACCGTCTCTAAATCCGACTGACTTCCCATAAGTATACTAATTTTATTCATTTTCCCTCCGTACATTCCTAGCTGTTATCTACCTTATCGCTTTTGCTCCTATATCTTTCCTGTAATGCATACCCTCAAAATTAATTTTACTGACTGCCTTATATGTTTTATGTATCGCATCCTCAATTGTGTCGCCTAATCCGGTTACTCCCAGCACCCTGCCGCCGCTGGTCAATATCTTATCTCCGGATTTCTTAGTCCCGGCGTGAAAAACCACAATATCTTTTAACTTTTCTGCTTCTTCCAATCCTTTGATTTCTTTATCTTTAGCATAATCTCCCGGGTAACCGCCGGAGGCGCAAACTACGCATACACAAGCGCGGGGATCCCAGTATAAATTCTTTACCTTAATCAACTCTTCATCAGTAGCTGCCAGCATTACCTCCACTAAATCAGATTTTAACCTGGGCAGAATTACCTCTGTTTCCGGATCGCCAAAACGCACGTTAAACTCTAAGGCCTTTGGCCCTTCTTTAGTCAACATTATACCGGCATATAAAACTCCCCGATAGCCTATTCCCTCTTTAGCCAGGCCGTCAATAATCCGGTAGATTACTTTTTCCATAACCTCAACCAAAACATCCGCGGTAACTATGGAAGCGGGAGAATAAGCGCCCATTCCGCCGGTGTTAGCTCCCTGGTCATTATCAAAAACTCTTTTATGATCCTGAGCTGAAGCTAAAGCCAACACCTGCTTTGAATCCGTAATCACCATTATCGAAGCTTCCTGGCCAACAAGGCATTCTTCAATAACTATTTTCTCACCCGCATCACCAAAAATCTTATCCTGCATTATAGAAGCTACAGCGCCCTTTGCCTCTTTAACGGTTTTGGCCACAACCACGCCTTTACCGGCGGCCAAACCATCAGCCTTAACTACACAAGGCGCGCCGATCTTCTCAATATATTTATTTGCCGCTTCCGGATCATCAAAAACTTTAAAATCCGCGGTAGGCACATTATATTTTTGCATCAGTTGTTTGCTGAAAACCTTGCTTGCCTCTAAGTTGGCGGCGTTCTTATTCGGCCCAAAAATCTTTAATCCCGCTTTGATAAACTCATTCACAATACCTAAAGATAAAGCTACTTCCGGCCCAACCACAGTCAGGTCGATTTTTTCTTTTCGGGCAAATTCCAGCAGCCCGAAGACATCATCGGCTTTTATATCAATACACTCCGCTAAATGCGCGATACCGCCATTTCCCGGAGCGCAAAATATCTTCGCCACAAGTTTTGATTGCGCAATCTTCCAAACCAGCGCGTGCTCTCTTCCGCCTGAACCCACCACTAAAATACGCATTTGCCCATAAGGGCACACCCGCGCAATTCCTTATAAGCGCGGGGTGCTAACTTCCTCCATTAATTCAGAAGATTTAAGCGTAACCGCAAAAACATCTGAAAAAGGCCGGTCATCTATCCAGCTATCTGTAACCAAGATATTTTTTATCGGCTCCTCCGGCCGGGGATTAACAAAGTTGATATAGAATATGCTGCATTTCTGGCGCACCGGATTCTCGCCTAAAGATTTAATCGTTGCCCCACCCTTACTCCATGTGCCAATACCAATACTAAACCAATCCCAAAAAACCGGCACAGAAAGCTCCTGGCAAATACCGTCTTCATAAATAAAAATAACGCTAAGTGTGGCGTAAAAATATTTATCTCCGAATAAACGCATTAAGCTATCATGCTCATAGCTGTTACTGTAATTGCCTCCAGCTAATAAATTTATCTCATCTACCTTCATCCCCGGACTTATCGGCAGAGAAAACATATTATTCTTTTCCAGGTTGAGCCTTCCATAATCCTTCCAGTCGCTGGCTCCCCTTACCAGAAAATCAACCCCATTATATTTCAAATATTTACTAGCAAACACATTCGGTCCGGCGCCCTCTAAAGCAAAATTACCCCGGTTCTTAACAAGGAAATAGAAATTATCTTTCTTTTCCCAAAGCTCCGCAGCCCAAGAGATCATCGGAACCAGAACTAGCGCTATAACAGATATAATTTTCTTAAACATCTATTCTTTCTAAAC
>JAQTQG010000040.1 GCA_028712375.1 Candidatus Omnitrophota bacterium | reverse complement strand
TTTCGGTTAATTTAAGGAATAACGAAGAGATAAGGATTTCCGTTACCAGCGCCAGGGAAAGTATAATAAAGGTAATAAAAATAATGAATCCGCCTAAACGGCTAAAATAGGTTGTGATAAAATTAGCGGTAAGTGCGCCGAAGAATCCGGAGGTTTGAAACCTTAGGCTGTCATTGCTTAGATTGAACATCCCAATCAGCGAGCTGACCGAAACTAAAAGCACAAACATTCCCAGGATACGTGCGATACTTAAATAAGGCTTATCCTGACGAAAATATTTTATGCCCAGCATAATTACCAAAAACGGTATGACAAAACTCGAGATATTACCAAAAAGCAGAACGATTAATCCTGCCAGATAGGCACCAAAAACCCCTAAAAGATTTTTTGCGGGAAAATTAGGATGCGAGGTATAAAAAACAAGGTCCAGGCGGTCAAAGCGGATAAGGCTGGCAAGAATCATCAGCCCTACTGCTACCAGAACAACGCCTTTGACCTCATTAATTCTTCTTTCTCTCACTTCTAGAGTTAGCTGCTTTGTTGCGGTGTTTCAGGCAATGGCGCTTCAGCCTGTTTTTTACTTAAATTAATCCGGCCTAATTCATCTATACCGATGACTTTAACCTTGAATTCATCACCAACCTTAACCACATCATCGATCTTTTTAACAAAAGTATTGGATAGTTCAGACACATGCACCAACCCCTCTTTACGCGGAGCCAGCTCTACAAATGCGCCAAACTGCATAATCCTTTTTACCTTGCCAATATAAATCCTGCCCACTTCCACTTCATCGGTAATCGCTTTAATCATTTTAATCGCCGCATCAGACTTGGCCGCATCCACTGACCCCACCAGAACCGTACCATCATCTTTAATATCAATACTGGCTCCGGTAGCCGCAATAATTGCCTTAATTGTCTTCCCGCCCGGCCCAATCAGTTCTCCGATTTTTTCAGTATTAATTTTTAATACATCAATGCGCGGGGCAAAACTTGAAAGTTCCTCACGCGGGCTGGTTAATGCCTCGCTCATTTTACCTAAAATAAATAATCTTCCTTCCTTAGACTGTGCTAAACATTCTTTGAGCAGATCCAATGAAATCCCGGAATTTTTAAGATCAAGTTGCACTGCCGTAATACCCGTGCGGGTACCGGCAACCTTAAAATCCATATCCCCAAAATGATCCTCTAATCCGGCGATGTCCGTCAAAATCGCAGTTTTACTGCCTTCCTGAACTAACCCCAAAGCTACTCCACCCACCGCTTCTTTAATCGGAACTCCGGCATCCATCAAAGACAAAGTAGCGGCACAAACAGAAGCCATGCTGCTGGAACCATTGGACTCTAAAATTTCGGAAACTACCCTAACGGTATAAGGAAATTTTTCCTTCGACGGCATAACTGCCAACAAAGCTTTTTCCGCTAAAGCGCCATGACCAATTTCACGCCTACCAGGTGAACGTACCGGCCGGGTTTCGCCAACGCTAAACGAAGGAAAATTATAATGCAGCATAAAAGACTTCTTTTTCTCTCCATCCAGCGATTCAATCAACTGCTCATCTTCACCAGTACCTAAAGTGGTTATCGCTAAGCTTTGAGTTTGTCCGCGCGTAAAAAGGCTTGAACCATGGGTACGCGGAAGCACAGAAACTTCCGCGGTAATCTCGCGGATTTGTTTAAAAGAACGACCGTCAATCCGCCTGCCTTCTTCAGAAATCATTTTACGCACCTGCCTCTTTTCAACCTCATGCAGGCCAGTATGTATATCCGGAGCCAAAAACCCTTCTGCCATCAGAGCCGTGTCCAATTCTTGAGTCAACAAGGCAATCTGCTCTTCACGTTCTTCTTTTTTACTTAATTTATAAACTTTAGCTAATTTTTCCTGAGAAAGAGTTTCAATCTTATGCATTAAAGCCGGATCAATCAATTTAAGCGAAACATCGGCTTTCGGCTGTCCGTAAAGACGGGCAAATTCCTCCTGTAAAGCTAAAATCGGTTTTAAGCTATCCATCCCGAATTTTACAGCCTCAAAATACTCGTCTTCGGAGACCTCTTTAGCTTTTGATTCCAGCATTACTACGCCATTTTTATTCCCGGCAACCACTACTTCTAAATCCGCGCTTTCAATTTCAGCATAAGTAGGGTTTAATACAAATTCATTATTTATCCGGGCTACCCGGCAGCTGGCTAAAGGGCCGTTAAAAGGAATGTCAGAAATGGATAAAGCAGCGCTTGCCCCGATCAATGCCAGGATATTCGGATCATTCTCCCCGTCACTGGAAAGAACCATCGCCATCACCTGGACTTCATTTAAAAATCCTTCGGGAAATAACGGGCGGATAGGCCGGTCAATCAGGCGGCTGCCTAAAATTTCATTTTCAGAAGGCCTGCCTTCACGTTTAAAAAATCCTCCGGGAATACGCCCGGCGGCATAAGTCTTTTCTTGATATTCAACAGTTAACGGAAAGAAATCCTGCCCTTCCCTGATTGAGCCGGACATGCAAGCGGTAA
The DNA here is from genome assembly GCA_028712375.1 of Candidatus Omnitrophota bacterium. Taxonomy (GTDB): domain Bacteria; phylum Omnitrophota; class Gorgyraeia; order Gygaellales; family Profunditerraquicolaceae; genus UBA6249. The sequence continues at coordinate 8,995 of JAQTQG010000040.1, read as the reverse complement.
CCAAAATAACGGTTGCCCCATAGGTAATCGTCACTGAACCATTGGCCTGTTTGGCCAATCTGCCCGTCTCTATAATAAGATCGTTCTTACCAAATTTAATTTTCAAGCTTTTATTTTGCATGATCGCTCTTTCTTTATTATGGATTGATGCTTTGGAGTTTACTTCCTTAAACTAAGTTTTCCCAGTATCTCTTCATACTTTTTCATATCTTTATCCTTGAGATACTTCAGGAGTCTGCGGCGCCTGCTTACCAACAACAGTAATCCGCGGCGGGAATGAAGATCCTTTTTATGCGATTTAAAATGCAACCCTAAATCATTAATCCTTTCGGTCAAAATCGCTATTTGTACCTCAGCGCTTCCAGTATCCCTGGCATGCACTTTAAAATCATCGATTAATTTTGCTTTTTGTTCCTTTACCAAAACCAAGTTTCTACCTCCCTTTATTAAAGTTATTTAAGAATTATACGCTAATTAATGCAGCAAGTCAACAAGTTAATACGGAAAATTAACTGCTTATTTTTTATCTAACAGTTCAATTACCTTATCCAGTTTCTGCACGACCAAAACGGTAAAAACAACAAACCAAACTGTTATAGCTAATGTAATCAATGCGCTAAGAGCTGCGGCCATAATGCCCCCTTTTCTTTTCGCTGACGTTCCAGAAAACTGCGCTAAAGAAACTTAAAAATGTTTATTTTAAGTTTAGAATTTATTTATTGTATCACAAGAAAATGTTTATGCAACTTCAATCTCATTAATTTTTCTGCGCACCAATTTTTTCTGCCCCTGGCGCCGCTTATTCTCCAGAATCCTAATCTTGATACTTTTAGGCTTCTGGCGGTTACGACGCATAATCTTGGCCTTAAGAGATTGTTTCTGCAGATTATCCTGCTGAATCCTATGCTCAATCTTGCTTAACAGTATGTGCCTGGCTAAAGAACGATTTAAAAGCTGCGAACGCTGACGCTGACATTTCACCTCCAGGCCTGTTGGCAAATGTTTTAAATAAACACAGGTGGCGGTCTTATTCACATTCTGCCCTCCGGGCCCGCTGGAGCGGATAAAATTTTCTATAATATCTTCTTCCCGCACCCCCAAAAGCGCCATTCTTTTTTCCAGCGTCAGATTATTCTTAACAACAACCGGCATCGCGCTACTCCCTAATCTCCTGATCAATATTTTTTATCAAACTATCTAAATCTTTAATCAACGGCACAGGCAACAGCTTAAGCACGGCTACCTCCTGCTTAAGCATCCGCAGCTGCCCCAGCAGCCTTCTTAAAACCGCATTCTTTTTTTTATCTTCCGCGGCCTCCGGATCCAACTCCTGCCTTTGACGGATAATCACCCCCAGATTTTTTTTAATTTCCTGGGCATCCCGGCCTTTTTCGAATACTTCTTTTTTTAAATCATGGTAATCATCTTTATCCAGGTTTTTATTATTCTTGGCCTGGCGTAAAATGTTCACCGACTCATAACTAGGCAGGTTAACCGGTTCAGCGGAAGAAGTGTACTCATTCTTTAGGTATTGCGGCTCTTCTTTTTCCAGAAAATAATAGGATTTCAGCAGCTTCATCGCGGTTTGCTTACGGATACCGATCTCCCGGGCAACATAAATATCAAAATTTACATACCCCCACTCTTTATACATCTTATCTTTCCATGCCGAATACAAAGAACGCCCTAATTCAATCCAAGAAGATTTAAAATTTTTAGCACTTTCCAAAATATGATAGCGCAAAGAATTAGTATCCAAATTCTCCATTTTAGCTTCAATATTTTTTAGTGACTTCGGCCTGGCTTCTTCCATTTACGTATGTTCTTTTAATTAAAAATCTCCTTCAATTCTTTACCCAATCCTTTGTACTGGTCGATAACTGTAGCCACCTTATCGATTAGCTGCTGCGGGGATTGATTAGACAGGTTTTTCATTGCTGCCTTTAATATTATCCCTTTGATCTTTTCCGGGCTTAATGAAGGCTTATCCAGCAAAGTATCGATATCAAATTCCAAACGCAAATTGCCTTTTGTATCAGTAAATAAATCCAGGGCATTTTTCATTAAATCTATATTAAGCTGTTCATTTTGCGCCTGGGCATAAACAAGATTGGAAAGATTAAATTTAGTAGCAATATGTAAAGCGTTGCTGCGGGCGGTAAAAGCCGAAACAACATCCAGCCTGGCTGAGGTAAGCTTGCGATTAGAGATGAAATTACCATAATAAGCAGAAAATTTAGTCACGTCCAAACCCTTAATTTCCAATACCGCGTCCAAGTCTTTGGCTAAATAATCCAGCCAGCCGCTGAATGCGATATCGCCGAACGGTTCCCCCTGAGAACCAAGCAATTGAGCGCTCATCTCAAAATTAGTCTCCAAGGATGTAATCGGAAAAGCCACTTTAGCTACCTTTATATTCAATTTGGTGATAACTGCCTGAAAACCATCGGCAGAGATTTTTTTATCGGTGAAGATAACCTTTCCCTCGCGCAAATTTAAGCTGGTCAGGTAAATCGCCGGCGGCTTGCCTTTTTGCTCAGTAACCGGTAAATTCAGCTTTCCATCCGCCGACTGCTCAAGATTAATCACCGGCTCAAGAATAGTTAAACCGTGAATCACAATTTTGCCAAAGAACAAAGCTGCCAGATTCGGTGAAAATGATACCTTCTTAATATTTGCCAGATTGCCAATCTCTAATTTTTCCAAATTAACCGTAAAAGGCAGGCTTAAACTTATTTTCCCCAGACTAGCTTTGAGTTTTAGGTTTTGCTGAATTTGCTGCTCAATGATCTTTGGGGCATAAATTCCGATCAAAATATTAGCTGATAAAAAAATAACTATGAAAATACCGCAAATCCAAAATACAATTTCAAACTTTTTTTTCATCACGTTACCCCTAATCCGCCGGCGCCAATCTCCGTCACATGGCCCTAATTAGCGCCGGGCGCGCTATTTTCCAGCGCCTCCTGAATTTTCAAACGCACTGTATCCCTAAGCAAAGCAAAATCCCCCGCTCCATAATTATCAGTAGCAACCGGCGCAAGCACAATAACTTCTGCGTCGACTTTTGTTTTAAAAACCCAGCTACCTTTAGGAATAGCCAAACGCGTGCCTTTTAAACAAACCGGCAGAATAGGTTTCTTCTCCTTAATTGCCAGCTTAAAAGCACCGTTTTGAAACTCCCCCATTTCATCGGTATCGCTGCGAGTACCTTCCGGAAAAAATAAAACGGACATATCTTTTTGCAGCCAGCGGCTGGCCTGGTGATAAATTTCTTTGATACTTGCAAAATCACCCCGGGTAAGTTTAATATGTTTAATCAAACTCAAACACCAGCCGATAAAAGGAACTTTAAATAAACTGGCCTTAGCGACCCATTTAAACTGCATCTTAATCTGATAAAGAGCCACGATATCCGCCATACTCTGATGATTGGCAATGACCACGTAGGTTTTTTTATGGTCGATATGTTCCAGGCCACTGGTTTTAACACTCCAAAACGGATTTAAGCCAATGACAAAATCTGACCACCAAAAACACTGCATATGCGTGATCTTCTTTTTTTTATCGAAAGGAAAAAGCAGGATATTTAAGGTAAAAACTACCAGAAATAACAGAATGGTTAATAACCCGCTGCCAGCCCAAATAAATACCGAAATGATCGCATTCATGATCTTTATTTATTTATAATAGCCTAAATCCCGGGGGTTGTCAACTTTAATGAGCACTTGACTTACGAGTACGATAGTACGAGTAAGTCAATGTGCGAATTAATCCCCGCCGCCTTCTGCAGGGATTAATGTCAACGCTTAACTTACGAACACGCTAGTGTGAATAAGTTAATGGTGTGCCTTGCGCTAAGAGGTATTAAAATACCTTAAACTTATCCCTTGCTTTGTTACGTGAAACGAAAAATATCTGATATCCTTAAATTAATAACAATTTTAAAGATATGTGATTATTTCATAAGCGATTAAAAATCTCTTGGCGCCTAACGCTTTTAATATCAAATCTTGATAAGCACTTTTGAGTAGCCAGGGAGGTCAATGCATCAAATTCTCTTTTTAAATGCATGGGGATAACGGAATAAAAATGGCTATTATCCGAAGATTCAAGTCCGGGATGAACAATCAATTCAGCTGCCGGGATATCCATCTCATTAAAAATCTTTTTCAAAGACTCCTCGTTCAAACGTCCGGCTTCTCTAAAGCCATAAAGAGATAATGAATTAATTTGTTCATGCCTAAAGCATAAATATGATGAACATGTAATAAATCCATACAAAGGTTGTCGTAAATCAAAGAGAAATGATCTGCCTATAGGCCTCCTCATATATGGTATGTGATATTCACGCATCAAATCCTTAATAACGGGCGCCAACGCTGGGAAAAGATGGATATGAAAGTGTGAATCCAGATGAGTCAGCTTAATGCCATGGCATCGAAGTAATTCAATCTGCATCTTGAATTCATCGTGGATGGTACTTTGCATAGGCCTTGATGCCATCAGATAAAGCCAAGGATTATGCATAGGAGTCTTCCAGAAATCACCATCCCTATCAACAAATGCTGGATGATTTTTATGCATGGACAACGGCCTTCCAGCATTAAGCGTCAAATGAATACCGGTATCAATATCTAAATCTCTGATAAGCTCCAACGAACTTTCAAGTGCCGGAGTCGTAGCGATAATGGAAACTGATGTTACAACTTGCCTTCGACATAAATCGGCAATGCCAGAACTTATCGGATTTGTCATCGCAAAATCATCAGCATTAATGACCAGCAACTTAGGCATCTAAACAATCCCTTTTTTCTTAAGTAAATAAGGGCCCAAGGCCAAAGCATCAAGCCCGTTACCGTAAAAACACCGGACAGCCTCAAGAGGGGTGCAAACAATAGGTTCTCCCCTGACGTTAAAGGAAGTGTTAAGCAATATACCATGCCCACTCAAGGCGCGAAATTGAACAAGCAGATCATAATATAAGGAGTTTTGTTCCGCGGTAACAGTTTGGGGACGTATGCTACCATCTACATGCGAAACTGATTCAAGCGCTTTTCGATATTTCTCTTTCATTTTATGCGCCACAATCATAAAAGGAGCATCCATATCTTTTTGCATATACAGAGCCCTATCCTCATTGATCATAGATGGACAAAATGGCCGCCAATTCTCTCTAAACTTTACAAGATCATTAACCTTATCTTTTATCCCCGGAGCAAAAGGGTTGGCTAATACCGATCGGTTACCCAACGCCCTGGCACCAAACTCCATAGCCCCCTGGAACCAGCCTACCATCTTGCCTTCATTCAAAAGCCTTGCAACATCCACTGCAATATTATCAGGGGCAGTGAATTCTGCTTTAGCAAGACGCAGATCCGCAAGTATTTCTTCCGGACTAAAAAACGGACCATAATAAGTATGCTTGAGTTTTTCACGCTTATCTTTGGCTTCTTTCCCAGAAACCGCACAAGCTGCCCCGATTGATGCCCCTGCATCTCCCGCCGCAGGAAAAACAAACACCCTTTGGGCAGCCGTTTCATAAAGAATAGATCCGTTCATTTTACAATTCATAGCAACACCGCCAGCTATGCAAATATCCTTAATGCCATATTGGCTAATAGCCCGGTCCACAATCTGTTTTACCGTTGTCTCCAACAGGTATTGGGCCGCCCAAGCAATATTTTTATGATATTGCGTCAAAGGTTCATGCGGCGCCCGAGCAGGGCCAAGAAGATCAGTTAATTTATCAGAAAAATGCACACCATATGAATGCTGCCCCGCTAAAAGAAATTCCGGACGTATTAAATACTTGTTTCCGGGATTAATAATAACTTGACTTAGTTTTTCTATTAAAACATCATCTTTGGCCCCATAAGGCGCCAAGCCCATAGTTTTGCCCTCTGAACGATAAGCCTGAAAACCTAAATATTCGGTAATCCCGGCGTAAAACCATCCCAAAGAATGTGGAATCTCCCGTTTTTCAAGCAATTTTAATTCACTATTGTCATATTTAAATATAGTAGTCGTATCGGCTTCACCGCTGCCATCAACAATAAAAACAAGGGCTGATTCAAAACCGGAATAATAAGCCGCGGTTAATGCATGGCATACATGGTGATTAATATACTTTATATCAGGAATTCTGCCTTTGATCTTATAGGAAAGCAGGCCTTCAGAGATATACTTGCGCATAAAAGAAGGATTTCGGGTGGTAGCTATATGTATAACTTCAAAAACATTACTGCCTGCGCCGCCTTCAAACCTTCTCCCTAAATTCATTTTTAAATATTCTTGCCCCATCTTAAACATAAACTTCCACGGATAAAAGGCAGCATCATAAGGCACGGCTATAGCTTGAACATCATCCAGCGATAAGCCGGTCTTTTTTAAACAAAAATCCACGCTTCGGCCAGGAAATAAATTATGGCTGTTTTTAAGACGGGTAAACCTCTCTTCTTCCGCAAAAGCTGCCAGGCTTCCATCAATTATAATACAAGCTGCAGGATCAGTAAAATGATTCAGCCCAAGAACGATCATAAATTTAACCCTTTCATTTAGACTACTTTGTTAAAATCACAAATCCCGCTCGCATCATTTCCTTAACATCCGAAATATGCCGCACAGTTTTCAGTATCCGCCATATTTGGCCTGGCCTTAAATAAAACCGCCTGTGGCCTGATTGCGCCAGATTGTAAATCTCCTGGGGAGTTAATCCCTCAACAAAAGAAAAAGGAGGAACATTCACTGTCAAATAACGGCTCCACCCACTGATATCTACGGGAGAATGAGTATTCTCATCAAATATATCAGACCCCGGGAAGGGCACCAGAGGATTAAAAGCAACCAATGTGGGATTAAGACTGAGAGCGAATTTGATCGTACGTTCAAGGGTTTCTTTTGTATCAAAAGGAAGGCCGATAACAAAGGAAGCTAATGTTTTTATTCCCTGAGATTCACAGGAACGGATAGCAGTATGGACCTGTTTAAGGGATATTTGTTTGCGTATTTTCTTCAAAATTCCCTCATCGCCTGATTCTATACCAAACACCACATTCACTAAGCCCGCTTGTTTTAACATAGCGGCCGTTTTTTGATCCATAATATCAACCCTCGAAAAACATCCGAACTTAATACCCAGTTTTCTCTTGCGTATTTCTTCACAAATTCGTTCAAGACGCCCGCGATCGATTGTAAAAGTATCATCCTGAATAAAAATGTATTTCACTTTATATTTATTGACCAATTCTTCCATTTCTGCCAAAACATAATCGGCGCTGTGCTGGCGATACCTCCTTCCGCTTACCGTATGGGCGGAACAGAAAATACAGCGGTAAGGACATCCCCGACTCGTTAGCATGGTTGCGGCATTTCCACCACCAATATGGCTATGGATCGAAAAAAAACTCAAATCCACCATGTCACGGGCAGGAAAAGGAAGGGAATCAGGTTCTTCATTTAAGGGGCGCGGACCATTCTTCATAATCTGCCCTTTGTTAGAACGCCAAGCTAAACCCTTTATTGCAGAAAGGTCAACTTGCCCTAAGTTTATGGCTGAAGCCAGCTCAACCATCGTATCTTCACCTTCACCCATAATAACAAAATCGAAAACTCCTTGTTCTTGAGATAATATTTTAGAACCACAGGCACTGGCATGTGCTCCTCCTATAACAACAGGGATGCTGTGAGCCTTTTTAATGGTTTCGGCGACCCTGACTGCATTAGGATAATTGGTTGTCATGGCCGTTAGGCCAACCAATGAAGGAGAATAATCTTTTACCGTTTCCATAACGGTATTTAAAAAATCCGGCTTACCAATATCTACCAGCATTTGGCAATCTATCCCGGCCCGCCGCAAAACTGCCGCTATATACCCCAAACCCAACGGAAAATACGGTTCTGTGGCAGACTGGCTTTTACCATAAAGATACCTATAAGGAGGATCAATCAATAATATTTTTTGCATGGCTTTCCCGCATCATCTAATTTAAAACCACATTAACAGGATTTTGATCCACCTCAAAAAGAGAGTTTTTCATGAACATTTCATCCCACAGCAGAAAAAATAACAGCCCATAGATCTTATACCCATTATCGGCTTTTATTCTTTCATGATCAGATATAAGAGCTTCTACATAATCAGGATCAAAAACGCCTATTCTATTGACATTCTCTCTTGAGAGTACATCATGCACAAAATCATTCAAAGGCCCACGAAACCACTGATTAATAGGAGCATTAAAACCTTTCTTTTTCTGATTAATAATTTTCCTTGGCAAAATATTTCTCATCACCCGCTTAAGGGGCATCTTCCCATTCATACACCAATTAAATTTAAGATGCGGGGGTACTTTAGCCAAAAACTCCACCAAATTATAATCAAGGAATGGATTGCGCACCTCCAGACCATAAGCCATACTAGAACGGTCAACTTTAACTAAAATATCATTGGCCAAATAAAAACGCGTATCCACTTCCATTAAACGCTCAAGCATTGTCCCTTGAGCTTGCTTGAAATAAAGATCAACAGCATCAAAGGCCCTGAAATCATTCAGTTTTTCTTTAAAAGACTGCCTGTATAAAAGGCCTTTTTGACGATCATCAAATATCGACCTCCAATAATAATGCCGCTTTTCTGAAGGCAAATCATATCCGCGCATAAACAATTTTAGCTGATAATCTAAAGTGGTCTTACCAAAAACAACTGGCAATGAATCAACAACCGGCTCGATGATCCCTTGAGTAATAAAACGGGGCAATCGTTGAAAATATCCTCCTAAAAGCGTGGCCAGATAAGTTGGATAACCTCCCATTAATTCATCCCCGCCATCTCCGGATAACACCATAGTCACATGCGTACGCGCAAATTCAGAAAGCATATGCATGGGTATAGCTGATGCATCAGCTGTCGGTTCTTCAGAAGACCAAACTATCCTCCTAAAAAATTCCGGCTGAGGAACCCCCATCGTCTTAACGTAATGCTCAAGACCCAAAT
>JAQTQG010000039.1 GCA_028712375.1 Candidatus Omnitrophota bacterium | reverse complement strand
ATAAGCTTATGTTGATGCATCAGGATAATGTTCAGGAGAAAATTGAGGATAAAAAAGAACTTCAGGCTGATGTTCGGCAGCTAAAGAGCGATATTAAAGAAGCCCGCCAGGAAGGATATTTGCCTCTCCGGATTGATAAGGATAATAATCCTCCGGGACCAAAAGGTGGAGTTGGAACTAATTGGGAAAATCCTCCTGGGCCAAAAGGCGGCCCGGGTGCCAGCCCTAATCGTAAGGTGGACAGATAGATAAGCTTTGGTATATTTATATAGTTAAATGTAAGGATGGTTTGTTTTATACCGGGATCACTAAAGATTTAAAACGCAGGGTTAAAGAGCATAGCAGCGGAAACGGCTGCAGGTTTACCAGGTGCAGGGCGCCGGTTAAGTTGATGCATAGTGAAATAGTTGAAAGCAGGTCTTTGGCTTTAAAAAGGGAGATAGTGATTAAGCGTCTGCCGCGTAAAATAAAATTAAAACTGATTAAAATCAGAAATAAAACCTGTGTTAGCAGCAAGGAATAAATATGGCAAATTTCTCTTTTGAAATTACTTCCGAGGTTGATTTACAAGAGGTAGATAATGCGGTAAATCAGGCAGCTAAAGAGTTGAGTCAGCGTTATGATTTTAAAAATAGCAAAGCTTCTGTTGAGTTTGACCGTAAAGAAAAGAAAATTACCTTAGTTGCCGATGATGATTTTAAACTGCGCGCGCTTACCGATATTTTAACTCTGCGCTTGGCAAAAAGAGGTGTTTCCGCTAAATCTTTTAATTTTGATGAACCGCAAAGAGCATTTGAGGGGTATTTACGGCAGGAAGTTAAGATTTGTATGGGAATTGATAAGGAACGCGCGAAGGAATTGACAGGTATAATTAAGGGGCTAGGGGCTAAAGTGCAAACCCAGATCGAAGGCGAAAAAATTAAAGTAAGTTCAGCTAAAAAAGATGAATTGCAGGCAGTGATTGCGTATTTACGGAGTTTGGATTTTTCAGTTCCACTGGGGTTTGGTAATTATAGGTAATTTATGTTATTTTGTTGTATATTTCTATAATAATTGTGATAAAATATTGTCAATGAGAAGGAGAAATAATGTTAAATTTATTTAGAATGGTAATTCTGTTTACGGTTTTGTTTTGCGGTACTAAGCTTTTTGCTCAGCAGATAGACGCGCAAAAATGTAATTTAGAGCTTCAGCAAGTTGATGCTGATCAGGATGCGTTTATTGTCCCTTCGGAAATGCAGGCTTATCAGGCCAGGACGTTTAACAACTTAGATAAAGATAAAAATGGCGTTATTGATTTAATCGAGCTGGAAGCCGATCAATCTGGTATGCATAAGCTGGCGGACAAAGATCAAGATGGTAAGATTACTCAAGATGAGTCTGTTTCGCAATTCAATGAATATTTTAAACAAATGGATAAGAATCAGGATGGTAAAGTTTCGGAAGCTGAATATACAGATTATTGGAAGTTAATTTATAAATTTTGAAGCTAACAACGTAACTCCCTAAAGTATTCACTTCAGTTTTATTCTTAAAAATCTCCCCTGATAAATTAAAACCTATTTTAAGATGGATAAGAAAACTTTCGAACCAAAAATTATTACTGTATTTAAAGAAGGTTACACGCTGTCGCGTTTTTTTAATGATTTGTTCGCCGGATTAATTGTGGGAATCGTGGCTTTGCCTTTATCTATTGCTTTTGCAATTGCTTCAGGAGTCAAGCCTGAACAGGGGCTGGTTACTGCTTTTGTGGGGGGATTTTTGATATCTTTATTGTCCGGAAGCCGTGTGCAAATTGGCGGGCCAACAGGGGCTTTTATTATAATTGTTTTTAGTGTTGTTCAGCAATATGGTTATGAAGGGTTAGCAACAGCAACATTATTAGCAGGTATATTTTTGGTAATTATGGGGTTCTTGCGTCTCGGTGATGCGATTAAATATATTCCTTATCCAGTGACTATTGGTTTCACCAGCGGTATTGCAATGGTTATTTTTGTTTCTCAAATTCCTGATTTTTTTGGTTTCCATCTTGAAAAAATCCCAACGCATTTTGTAGATAAAATAATAACTTATCTCCAAAATGTGCGCGCAATAAATATTTATTCCGTAGTTTTAAGCATTATTACTATTTTAATTATTGTGCTTTGGCCGAAAGTTACTAAGCGCCTGCCGGGGACAATTGTAGCTATTTTAGTGACTACATTCTTTGTGCATTGGTTGCGTATTCCGGTTGAAACTATTGCCGGGCGTTTCGGGGAAGTTTCGCATAGTTTTCCAATTCCCTGTTTCCCGCATTTAAATTTTGGGATTATTGTTAAGCTTGTCCCGATAGCCTTAACTATTGCCATATTGGCAGGGATTGAGTCTTTGCTTTCGGCAGTTGTTGCGGATGGAATGTTGGGTACACGCCATCGCTCGAATATGGAGCTAGTCGGGCAAGGAGTTGCTAATATTGTTTCTCCGGTATTTGGCGGTATTCCGGTTACCGGTGCTATTGCACGGACTGCTACTAATATTAAAAATGGCGGACGTACTCCGGTTGCAGGTATTGTTCACGCTTTAGTGATTTTATTTATTTTTATTTTTTGCGCTAAGTGGGCAGGTTTTATCCCGATGGCTACTTTAGCGGGAATATTAATTTCGGTAGCTTATAATATGAGTGAGCTCCAGCATTTTAGGCGCTTACTTTCAGGCAGGCGCGGAGATGTGTTAGTTTTACTTTTGACATTCGGGCTTACGGTTTTTGTGGATTTGACTGTGGCGATTGAAGTGGGTGTAGTTTTAGCCGCGTTTCTTTTTATGCATCGCATGGCAGAAATTACTAATATAAAATTAATTGGTGCGGATAGCAATGGAGACCATCTACATGAGTATACCGGTGTTCCTAAAGGCATAGAAATTTTTGAGATTAACGGACCGTTTTTCTTTGGGGCGGTAAATAAGTTCCGTGATGCGATAGCCTCTTTTGAAAAGCCTCCTCAGGTTATAATTTTAAGAATGAGCGCAGTCCCGGCGGTTGATGTTACGGCGGTTAACGCTTTGGAAACATTTATTAAAGAAGCTAACGCCGATGGCACGGAAGTAGTATTTGCCGGAGTGAATAGGCGAGTGTATAATACGCTTAATAGTTTTGGTATTGTGGAACACATTGGCATTGAGAATATTTTAGCTGATGTGGGGTTGGCTTTGGCACAGGCAGTTATTCTTATGAATAGGGAAAGACAGGTTAAGCATGAGCATCAAAGGTAAAGGATAAAATTATGATTTCTGTTAGTAATGTGTCTTTAGAATTCGGGCAGCGCAAACTATTTACTAAGGTAAATATTGTTTTTTCTCCAGGAAATTGCTATGGATTAATTGGTGCCAATGGTTCAGGTAAATCTACTTTTTTAAAGATTCTTTCCGGGGAGATTGAGTCTTCTTCCGGGGAGGTGATTATTCCCGCAGGTAAGCGGCTTTCTGTTTTAAAACAGGATCAGTTTGCATTTGACCGATACGCGGTTTTAACTACCGTAATTATGGGGCATAAGCGGCTTTATGAAATTATGGCGGAAAAAGAGGCAATTTATGCCAGGACCCCTTTTACCGATGAAGATGGAATGGCTGCTTCAAAGCTTGAAGAGGAATTTAGCGAGTTGGGCGGTTGGAATGCCGAATCTGATGCCGCCAAGCTCTTAAGTGATTTAGATATTGAAGAATCATTGCATAGCGTGCAGATGACTCAGTTAGAAGCCGGACAAAAAGTGCGTGTATTGCTGGCCCAGGCTTTATTTGGTAATCCGGATATTTTACTTTTGGACGAACCAACTAACCATTTAGACATAGAGTCATGTATGTGGCTGGAGGAATTTCTTTGCGAGTTTCAGAATACTGCGATTGTGGTATCGCACGACCGGCATTTTCTGGACAAAGTATGTACGCATATTGCGGATATTGATTATTGTAAAATTAAACTTTACCCGGGTAACTACACTTTTTGGTCGGAAGCCAGCCAGCTGGCTGCCCGTCAGCGCAGTGAATCTAATAAAAAAATCGAAGAACAGCGCAAAGACCTGAAAGACTTCATTATGCGTTTTGCCAATAATGCTTCCAAGGCGCGGCAGGCTACCAGCCGGAAAAAAATCCTGGAAAAACTTACTCTGGATGATATCGGGCCGTCTTCCCGTAAATACCCGTATATAAATTTCGAACCGGAACGTGAAGCCGGTAACGATCTTTTAAGTATAAATAATCTATTTAAAAAAGTAGATACAGAAGTAATGTTTGAGCGGCTTAATATTACCATTCATAAAGGGGATAAAGTGGCTTTTGTGGGGCCTAATGATTTGGCCAAGACTATGCTTTTTGGGATCCTGATGAATGAGGATCAGGCAGATAGCGGTGTATTTAAGTGGGGGGTTTCTACCCGCAGGGCATATTACCCCAGAGATAACTCCGCATTTTTTAATTCTTCCGTAAGCGTGGCCGATTGGCTCAGGCAGTTTTCGGCTAATACCGAGAATGAATTTATCCATGCTTTTTTAGGCCGCATGCTTTTTTCAGGAGAAGAATCATTAAAGCCGGTAAACGTTTTATCCGGAGGAGAGAAGGCGCGCTGTATGTTCGCCCGAATGATGGTTACCCAGCCCAATGTGCTTATTTTGGATGAGCCGACTAATCACTTAGATTTAGAGTCAATTACTGCGTTAAACCGGGGGCTGGATAAATTTACCGGCACTATTTTATTTTCTTCTCATGATCATGAGCTGGTTCAAACGGTGGCCAACCGCATTATAGAAATTACTCCTTTAGGTTATATCGACCGCATTAGCACCACCTTTGATGAATATTTGGCTAACGAACAGATCAAAGAGCAGCGCCACCAGCTGTATAAAACTACGCATTAAACAGGAGGTTAAAAAAGAATGAAGGTGATCGCATTTAACGCCAGCGTGCGTAAAGATGGGAATACCGCGATTCTAATTAAGCAGGTTTTTAAGGAACTGGAGAGTTCAAGTATCAAGACCGAACTTATTCAGTTAGCCGGACAAAAAATTTGCGGGTGTATTGCTTGCGGGCAATGTTCTGTTGCTAAGAATAATAAATGTGCAATTACTAATGATTTAGTTAATGAATATGTGGATAAAATGCTGCATGCTGACGGGATAATTATCGGGTCTCCGACATATTTTGCCGATTGTTCAGCCGGGGCCAAAGCCCTGATTGAAAGGGCCGGTATGGTCAGCCGCGCTAACAATAACCTGTTTAAACGTAAAGTGGGGGCGGCGGTAGTATCCGTCAGGCGTTCAGGAGCGATTCATGCTTTTGATTCAATAAATCATTTTTTTACTATCGGAGAGATGATTATTGTGGGAGCTTCTTATTGGAATATTGGAATCGGCCGTGAAGCCGGTGAAGTGGCTAAGGATCAGGAGGGGTTAGATACGATGAGTGTTTTGGGGAAAAATATGACTTGGCTTTTAAAAAAAATTCACGCCTAAAAAGATGCGCATTTGGGATATTCAGCCGGAAAAGTTATGCCGAAACCATCTTTTAGGTGAGCACCGGGAGCTGCATGCAATCTGGAGTATTTTAACCCAGGATAAAAAAGGATATTCTAAGCACCCGGAAACCCTCAGGTGGAAAGGAAAATTAAAGGCTCTTTTTTTAAGGCATGAAAAACTTGTCCAGGAGATGCGCAGGCGCAGCTATCAGCATAAAAGTAGTTTGCTTAAAAGATTGGCTAAAGGTAAAAGCTTACAAACCCAATATGTAGATTCCGTTAAAAAACAGATTCTGATTTTAAAAAATAAGAAATGTCCCTGTAATTTATAAAAGATAAGCTTTTTTGCTGATTTTGTAAGTCAAAATATAGCAGGAAACTCTTAAGTTAAATTAATGCTTGATTTATTTTTGAGATAGTTCTATAATCAATTTCATAAACTGAGTTTAGCGTAGGATTAACGCTGCTGGTTTATAGGTATTATGTCGGGTTGTCCTGGCGGACAAAAAGGAGGATGTATGGCTTATCAGCAAGGCGGTGGATTTGGCAGTGGCCCCAGGGAAATGCATAAAGCAATTTGCGGTGAATGTAAAAAAGAGTGTGAGGTGCCTTTTAAGCCCAGAGAAGATCGACCGATATATTGTAGAGATTGTTATTCTAAGCGTAAAAACGAAGGCCGTTAATTAATAGGCTAAAAAAAGGGGGAGACGAGAGGAATGTTTTATTTTTTCTAAATTAAGAATTAGAAAAAATGGGCATTCCTTTTTTATTATTTTTTCTTAAAGGGATTAAAACAGAGGATTTATAATTTCTATAGGAGGATGCAGCTATGGCAGTCAAAGGAAAAGAAAAGAAGGCAGGGTCAGCTCTTTTATTTGGTGAAAGCATATCAGATAAGATCCGTAAACGCGCCCAGGAGCTTTTTGAAAAACGAGGAAGCGCTCCGGGGGATGCCCTATCTGATTGGTTAACAGCAGAAAAACAGATAAAAGCTGAGTTAAGGAAGTAATCTCTGCGAGGAATATGTTTTCCGAATCTAATTTGCAACGGAATATAAATTAAGTTGAACAATAAAGGACTATTGTTATCGGGTAGTCCTTTATTGTTTTACGGTTACGTTATCGGGTTGTTCGGGATAATAGGAGTAAGTTATGAAAAGTAAAGTTTATTTTGTTCCCCTGGACAGTTTAATTGACCAGGCAGCGATAAGCCATAAGATAAAATATCTGGTTGAAGAAAGCAAGGTTTTAGATTTTATCCAGAAAAAAGATAATATTGTTCTTAAACTGCATTTTGGCGAAGAAGGGAATACAGGGTTTGTCCGCCCGGAATATGTAGGTGTAATTTCTGGTGCAGCAATTGTGCGGGGGGCGGGTTTATTCCTGTCGGATACGAATACTCTTTATCGTGGAAGGCGGTTGAATTCAGCGGATCATTTAAAATTAGCATATGAGCATGGTTTTACCAGAGAGGTAACCGGGGCGGACGTGGTCATCCCGGATGATACTCAAGAAGATAACATTGCTTGCGTTGAGATTAATCAAAAATTTATTAAAAGCGCCAAGGTTGCCCGTATTTTTATGGAAGCTGATGGATTGATTGCGGTTACCCACTTTAAAGGTCATGTTCTAACCGGTTTTGGAGGTGTTTTAAAAAATATAGGGATGGGATGTGCAACCAGGCAAGGCAAACTTGCTCAGCATTGCAATGCGGCCCCGGTGGTTTATTCCGACAAATGTATCGGTTGCGGTGAATGTGAAATTATTTGCCCGGCTAAAGCAATCAAACTGGTAAACAAAAAATCTGTGGTGGATAATACAAAATGTATTGGTTGTGCCAGCTGTCTGGCGGTTTGCCCGACCATGGCGATGTTTATTGATTTTAATGCCGGCAGCCAGGTTCAGAATAAAATGGTTGAGTATAGCCTGGCGGTACTTAAAGAGAAGAAAAAGAAAAGCGGTTTTATAAACTTTGCTATTAAAATTAATAAAGAGTGCGATTGTTGGGGTATGGAGAATCCCCAGATTGCTCCGGATGTAGGGATATTAGCATCCAATGATCCGGTAAGTATTGATCAAGCAAGTTTTGATTTGGTTAACCGGGTATGCAATAAAAATATTTTTAAAGACGTTCATCCCGGGCAGGATGCTACTGTGCAATTGCAGTATGCCCAAAGTATTGGTTTGGGTAACACTGATTATGAGTTGATTGAGCTCTAAGGTTTGTTTGTGCTGGCCAGGCGGGACCGGTGGCACTTAACGCTAAATAGAGATACCCGGCGCTAATTTGAATTACGCCGGTATGTGTTTTTGTGGCGTAATTGCGTTGTTATCGTGTACGTACATAAGGAGGAGAGATTGACAAATAAAATAAAAATTAATTTTGGTGGAGAAGAAGTTGAGGCTTTACCCATCGATGTTAATCAGACAAGTGAATATTGGAATCAATATTTATTGGATGATGGGGCAGTTATAAAAATGAAATTGGTGGCAACTAAAGTTTTACGCGTGGATAATAAATATGATCAGGAAGGAAATCCGCTATATATTATTCAATCTACTAATATTACATCGGTTAATGCGCCGGATAATTTAAAGAAAAAAGGATAGACGGTTAGGTTATGCAAGGTAATCCTCAAGATAAAAACCGAAGGCAAGCTCAGCGCGCAGATGCTGCTTTTACACTTACTTATGGCGTAGAAAAACCTTATTCTTTGCGTGTAAGTTTAGGGTTGTCCGATGATATTGATGCTTTGATGCGTGATTTAAGCGATTCCGGGGTAGCGATTATTACCAGGTTTGAGCTTCCTAAAGGCGCTTTGCTGCATATAAAATTTAATTTTATAAATTTATTTTTAACAGGGCAGGAGCGCTCCCGGCGTATGGAAATTTCCGCAGAAGTAGTGTCTTGCGCGGATTTGGGTAGAGGCAACTACCGAGTAGGGACACGTTTTAATAATATTTCAGAAGAAGACAAAATAGCAATCAGGAATTTTATTAGGCGTAGCAAATAATGGAAATACTTTATAGGATATAGGAGGATTTAATGTTCAGGGAAAAAATAAAAGTTTTAGATTGTACGATTAGGGATGGCGGGCTGATGAATAATCATAATTTCGATTTGCCTTTTGTCCGGGAGGTTTATAAAGCGCTTTCAGAGGCAGGTATTGATTATATGGAGATTGGCTATAAAAACTCTAAGCGGCTTTTTAATTCTAAAGAATATGGAAAGTGGAAATTTTCTGATGATCAGGATATCCGGGAGGTAATCCGGGGAATTCCTTCTCAAACTAAAATTTCGGTAATGGTGGATGTGGACCGGGTGGATATTGATGATATTCTGCCTAAAAAAGACAGCCCGGTGGATATGATCCGGGTGGCTACTTATGTAAAAGATGTGGATAAGGCGATATATTTGGTTAATCATTTTGCGGATAAAGGTTATGAGACAGCTGTGAATATTATGGCCATTTCGCGGGCATTAGATAATGAGCTTACGGAATGCTTGCAACAGCTGGAGAAAGAAGCAAAAGCACAGATTGTCTATATTGTTGATAGTTTTGGTTCATTATACCAAGAAACTACGGAGTTTTTAATTAAGAAAGCAAAAAATATTTTAAAAAATAAGGAAATTGGCATACATGCGCACAATAATCAGCAGTTGGCTTTTGGCAACACGATTGAGGCGATTATTCATAATGCTAATTACGTGGATGGTTCTGTTTTTGGTTTGGGGCGGGCAGCCGGTAATTGCCCTACAGAGTTGATTCTGGGGTTTCTGAAAAACCCTAAATATGATATTCGGCCGATCCTGGATGTAATCTCTAAAGAGTTCATTCCTTTGCAAAAAGAAATTGAGTGGGGGTATTTTATTCCCTATGCGATTACCGGAATTTTAGATGAGCATCCGCGTACGGCGATTGCTTTACGAGAGAGCGACAAAAAAGAAAACTACCGGGAATATTATGAGAGTTTAGTGGGAGAGTCTGAGGATTAATATGGATGTTGCTGTTTTTAAGAAAAAACCAATTTTGGGTATTTTGCGCGGCATAGATATTGATCTTATTGAACCGCTGATTGAAACGGTAATTTCGGCAGGCCTTGAGACCCTTGAGATAACCATGAATACTTACGATGCTGCGGCAATAATTAAAAAAGCTAAACAAGCCGGCGGCAAATATCTGACTTTGGGCGCAGGAACAGTGCTTACTCGCCAGGAGCTAAACTCTGCTTTAAAAAACGGGGCAAGTTTTATTGTCCTGCCGGTATTAGTGAAGGAAGTTGTAGAATATTGCATTAAAAATAAAATTCCGGTATTCCCCGGAGCGTTTACTCCCCAGGAAATCTATCAAGCACATAAATCGGGCGCGACAATGGTTAAGGTTTTCCCGGGCAAATTTTTCGGCCCTGAATATTTAAAAGAAATTAAGGGGCCTTTTGCTGAAATTGAGCTGTTGGCTTGCGGCGGAGTTACTCCCGGAAATTTAAAGAATTATTTTGCTGCCGGGGCAAGCGCTGTAACCTTTGGCGCCAGCATATTTAGAAGAGATTTACTGCTGGCTAAGGATTTTAAAGCGATCGGCCGGGCAGTTAAAGAATTTATTGATACTTGGGAAAATTCGGGCGAAAGGAAAAATCTCCCTATTTAGGCGGAAGACCTTTTTCGTTATTTTATGAATAAATTAAAATATTCGTTTATTATGATTTTGGGGTTAGTGCTGTTATGCGGAGGGTGTATGGAAACTTCTTGGAAAGCACCGGAAAAGATAAAAATTTTTAATGCCAGAACCGGGCAAGTTGAAGAATTGGAAAAAGTTTATAAAACAGATGCCCAATGGAGAAAAATCCTTACTCCTGAACAGTATAATGTTACCCGGCTTAAAAGTACGGAAAAACCTTTTGGAAAAGGCTGTGCTTTACCGAAGAAAGGCGAACAGGGGATATATCAATGCGTTTGCTGCGGCACGGATTTATTTTTTGTACAGGCAAAATTTGAATCTGGTACCGGCTGGCCGAGTTTCTGGGAGCCGGTTTCAGGATTAAATATTAAAACTCTTGCAGATAATAGTTTGGGTATGCGTAGAATAGAGGTACAGTGCAGCCGTTGTGATGCGCATTTGGGGCATCTGTTTGATGATGGTCCGCTACCTACCGGTAAGCGTTATTGTATAAATGCTGCTGCGCTTAAATTTACCAAGATTGATCAGCTTGGAGTTAAGCAAGTCCAAAAGGCTGCTTTCGCTGCAGGATGTTTTTGGGGTGTTCAGGCAGCTTTTAAAAAGCTCAAGGGGGTAATTAAAGCAACCGCCGGTTATGCTGGAGGTAGTTTGAAAAATCCCAGTTATGAGGAGGTAAGCGCGGGGCAAACCGGACATGCTGAAGCTGTGGAGTTAGAATTTGATCCTGTGATTGTATCTTATGAGCAGCTGTTGGATTTATTTTGGAGTATTCATGATCCTACTACGCTGGATCGGCAGGGGCCGGATATCGGCAGCCAGTATCGTTCAATAATTTTTTATTATACACCGCAGCAACAAGAAATTGCCCTGGTTTCCAAGAAAGAACTTGATAAATCCAAAGAATACCAGCAGCCTATTTTAACTCAGATTATTGAGGCGGGGGATTTTTATAAAGCCGAAGATTATCATCAGGATTATTATGAGAAACACGGGTTAAAGCCATTGTGCCATATACCCAAACGTATTAAAAATCAGCAATAAAAGGTATTTATATGAAAATAAAAAAGCATCTGCTTAAATTAGCTAAGGCGAGAAAGAAAAATAAGGAAAAAAACAAAAATAGGAAAGTAATTAAAGAAAATAATTTAAAAGTTTATAGTTATAAATGCGGCCAGAAAAATATTAAACTGACAGTTCAAAAAGTCGAGTTACCGAAAAATCCTGAAGCATTAAACTCGATTTTTTATTATAATTGTACTTTTTGTAGTAAGGATTTTGATTTTTCCGCAGGTAGCCGGGAATTTTCTTCTGCTAATATCAATTTTGAACAAGCTTCAAATCCTACCGTAAATGTGGTTAGAGATAATCTGCAGGTTCAGAACTGTCCTGATTGTAACCGGCCGTTGGTAAAAATTAACCTAAAGAAATGTCCACATTGTGGCGCTAAGAATAATCCGTTTAAGCCATCCTGTTGGATATGTAATACTCCTTTTCCGGTTTTGGAAATTCCCACTACAAAAGAAACCCAGATGCTTTTGACCTTAAATATTGACGGTAATTTTTATAGGAATACCGATAAAACATTAGGTTTAGGGA
>JAQTQG010000038.1 GCA_028712375.1 Candidatus Omnitrophota bacterium | reverse complement strand
TTGTCATTTGACGCAAAAAACCAAAAAACGAAATTTCGGGATAGCATACAGGAGCTTATTTGCGAATTTATTAGGCAGTCCACTAAACCGTTGACCAATCGTGTTTGGGAACTGCTGCAGTTATTCGAGGATGACCTTGTGCAGGTTGAGCGTAAAAAAATCAGGTTGCATCATTTTCGTGAAGTAAAACCTCTAGCCTTCGGGCAGCGTTTTCTCAAAGATGGCTTATTAGGGCGTTCTAGCGATGCGTTATGGATTATGGCGATTAAGCCTGATGCTCTTACAGAGCAGGATATCGCGGAATTTTCTAAAGAATGTAAAAGATATCACCATAAATCTCAACGTAAAATTATGATTACTCTTAAGGAAGTTGATCCTAATGCCAGATTAAGGGCTTTAGAGGAGAAAATCTGGACCTGGGATTTAAACAGTTTAAATCAGATCTTGGATTTATTTTCTAAGCCGCAGGTAATCGCATGAGCCAGGTCTTTAAGGTTAACAAAGTCAATATTTTTTCAGATCAAATAAATAACGTAAAGATCGGCGTTATTTCAGATACGCATATACCGGATGGAGGGCAGCATGTTCCCCGGGTGATTTTAGATGCTTTTAAGCAGGTAGATTTAGTTGTCCATGCCGGGGATATAATTAGCTTAGGAGTAATCGATGAGCTAAAGTCTGTTTGCCCTAATGTGGTGGTGGTGGCCGGTAATATGGATCCGGAAGCGGTAAGAAGGAAATATCCGGTTAAGGAGGTTTTAGAGATACTTGGTTACCGGATAGGGGTTATGCATGGTTCTGGTCCGGCGCTTAATCTTCCGGAATTACTTAGAGATTGTTTTAAAGATGATGGCTGCGATCTGATTATTTTCGGCCACTCACATAAACCGATGAATAAAGAAATAAGCGGAATCTTATTTTTTAATCCAGGAAGCGCTGTTGATCCTGCTGCTGAGTATAATTCTTACGGAGTAATTGAATTGAAGAAGAAGCTATTAGGTGTAGATTCCATTGGGCTTGATGCTAGAATAATAAAAATTTAACTCTGCGTTTTTGTGTGTTCGTATTTTGCAGGTTAAGATAAGATGGTAAAAAAAGAACGGGTAAAAAATGGATAGACTTTGGGCTCCCTGGAGAATTAATTATGTAGGCAAAAAGATAAAAACTAAAGGGTGCATCTTTTGCCTGGCTAAAAAAATCAAGTCACAAGATTATCTGGTTTTTAAAACCAAAAGCTCAATTTGTTTGTTGAATATTTATCCATATAATAATGGGCATCTTTTAATTGCTCCGCTGCGCCATGTCGCGGATATTGAGCTTTTAACAGAAGACGAGATTCTGGATATGTTTAAATGCGTAAAACGGGCTAAGCGTATGCTGAAAAAAGTGCTGCACCCGCAGGGTTATAATTTGGGTTTTAATCTGGGCCAGGCTGCCGGGGCAGGAATTACCGGGCACTTACATTTACATATTGTTCCGCGTTGGACAGGGGACAGTAATTTTATGCCGATAATTGCCAGCACTAAAGTTATTTCCCAGTCTTTGAATGAGCTAATCAGGCTTTTAAAAAATGCTGAAAAATAAAATCAACGAATTCGAAGATAGATTTCTTGCACCTTATGCGATGAAAAGCTGTAATTCACGGGGCCGGGCACATAAGGAAGATGAGCATCCTTATCGTTCATGCTACCAGCGCGACCGGGATCGTATTATTCACTCTGCCGCTTTTAGGCGCCTGGAGTATAAAACCCAGGTTTTTGTTAATCATGAAGGTGATTATTATCGCACCCGTTTGACACACAGTATTGAAGTTTCTCAAATTGCCCGCACAATTGCCGGTGCTTTAGGTTTGAATATGGATTTAACGGAAGCCATTGCTTTAGCTCATGATTTAGGGCATACTCCTTTTGGGCATTCCGGAGAAGAAGTGCTTGATGAATTGATGGATAAAGCCGGAGGGTTTAACCACAATCTTCAGGGGTTAAGGGTGGTGGATTTTCTGGAGGAGCGCTATCCGGAGTTCCCGGGCCTGAATTTAAGCTGGGAAGTCCGGGAAGGGATTGTGAAGCATTCTTCGGTTTTTGATATTGCCGTAAAAATCAAAGAGTTCTATCCCAATAAGCGTCCTTCTTTAGAGACTCAGCTGGTAGATATGGCGGATGAGATTGCGTATGATAATCATGACCTGGATGATGGGCTTACCTCCGGATTAATTAAAGAGAGTGACCTTGAAAATCTGGAGATTTGGCAAAAAATAAATCGCACGATCGATCAGAAATATGCTAAAATTAACGCTAGTTGCCGGAAATATTTGATTATCCGCGGTTTAATTGATTTGCAGGTTACAGATTTAATTGCTCATACGCAGTCAGAAATTGCCCGGTTAAAGATCAAAAAATATACGGATGTATATAAGATTGATTGTAAAATTGTAGATTTCAGCAGTAAAGTTAAGCAGCTGCGCAGCCCGCTTAGGCAGTTCTTGATGCAGAAACTTTATCATCATTACCGGGTTGTGCGGATGAGCACTAAAGCTAAGCGTTTTATTCGGGAATTATTTTGTGAGTATCTTAAACGCCCTGAGCAGATGCCTGCTGAGGTTCAGCGGAAGATTTCTCAAGAAGGAGTAAAAAGGGTAGTTTGTGATTATATTGCCGGCATGACTGACCGGTACGCTTTAGATGAGTATAAAAAATTATTCAACCCCTACGAAAAAGTATAGATTCTTGATTTCCGCGGTACATAGTATTTACCGTTTGCTTAACTCTACTTATGAAGTTAATGAGTTGATCAGCCGGATGGGGCGTTTATTCTGCCAATTTTTTAATGCCCAGCATTGTGTAATTGTATTATTGGACCCCAGTAAAAAACATTCTATTATCAGATGTATAATTAATGATAATAAAAAGCTGGTAGTGTATAAAAAAACTAAAATAAGCGGACAGATCGAAAAGAAAATTATTAAACGTTCTTCAGCAGTCCGCAAAGGCAACCTTTTAGGTATTCCGTTTATTTGTGAAGATCTGATCGGTTTTACAATCATTAAGCGCACTAAACCTGCTTTACCCTTTGATGTGTTTGACCAGGAAATGTTGATGACCATGGCTGAGCAGGCGGTAATTGGGATAAAAAATATGCAGCTTTATGAAGAGCAGCAACGCATAGTTTTTGGAAGCATCAAGTCTTTAGTTACTTTTTTAAATACGCATGTTTCCCGTGATTATACGCATTCGCCGAATTTTAGCAAGTTAGTTTGCGCTTTGGGCGCTGAAATTCACCTTGGCGAAAAACAACTGGAGAGCCTTAAATACGCCAGCCTTCTGCATGATGCCGGAAAAGCGGATATCCCGGAGGAAATTTTAACTAAAACGACCAAGCTTACTGAAGAGGAATATAATATTATTAAAAAACATCCGGTTAAAGGGGCTCAGATTTTACGCCCTTTGCAGATTTTACGCCCGGCTATCCCGATTATTATGTATCATCATGAAAAATATAACGGAACGGGTTACCCTTCACAGCTTAAAGGTGGGCAAATTCCTTTAGGAGCACGGATTATGTCGGTAGCAGATGCTTTTGAAGCGATGGTCTATGGCCGTCCGTACCGCCAGAGAATGGATATTGATTCGGCGATAAAAGAAGTGAAGAAGAAAAGCGGTACACAGTTTGACCCAAAAATAGTTGAAGCATTCTTAAAGGTAATTAAAAAATTTAATAAAAAAGTTTATTTGGACCAGGATAAGCCTAAACCGGCGCATTAATTTATGGTAGAAAAACAGGACTATTCACAATCTGAGCTTTTTTCTTCAGATGATAACAGCGGATTGTATAAGCCGCGTGTCCCAAAAAGCTCATTTTTTTTGAGGATTCGCGGATATGAGAAGGTGATGCTTTTGATTATGGGCCTGGTTTTAACCAGCATCATTTCTTTTTCGTTAGGAGTAGAAAAAGGCAGGAGAGCTGCCTGGGTTAAAAACAATACTGCGGTTGCCTCTGGTTACACTATTCAGGTAGCAACTTTTAAAAATAAGCAGCTTGCTTTACGGCAAGCCCATGCATTAATAAAAGAAGGATTGACTCCGATGGTTTTTGCTAAAGGAGATTATATTGTTTTGTGCGTAGGCAAATTTTCTAATCAAGAGAGCGCGCAACCTTTGCTGATTCAGCTGCAGAGAACCTACGCCGGTTGCCGCATAAGGAGGCTATAAACATGTCCATACATCCGTCATTAACTATTTCGGAAAAAGACAAAAAAACTCGTTCCGTGTTAAAACGTATCGAGCGTATCAGGCAAATGCAGGAAAAAGGCGACTGGAAGCAGGGGGATTCAGTTTATGGTTTACCAAAGATTAAGACCTTGAGAATAAAGATTAAAAAAGAGAAGGTTGAGAAAGCGGCAACCACAGAAGAAGGTGCGCCGGCCGCCTCAGGAGCCAAAGACGCTAAAGCTGCTCCTAAAGCTGCTGCTAAAGCCGCTCCTAAAGCTTAAAGTGCAGGCGAGGAAAAACAGATGTTTTCAAAATTTAAAACTATAATAAGCTTAGTTTTTATTCTGGTTTGTTTTAGTTTATCAGGCGTTGTATTTGCGGGTGATTTTATTATTTTTACCGGACAGGTTAATGCTAATGGTATTAACCTGCGCGCGGATTCTACGGTAGGCGCGGAGGTGATTTGTGTTTTACCTAAGGGCGAGTTGATTGAAGTTGTCGGTGAAGTTTATGACTGGTATAAAATCCGCCTGCCTAAAGGAGCCCCTTCTTATATAAAAAAGAATCTTCTGGAGTGTAATAATGTTAACGCTGATTTTGCTGCCGCCTCTGATAAATGCCTTAGCGCCAAAGTGATTAAGGATAGGGTAAATATTAGATTGGCTCCTTCTGAATCGTCCTGGATACTGGGTAAAGTTGATAAAGCTACAGTGATTAATGTTATTGCGGATGAAGGGGAATGGTATAAGATCCATCCGGTTTTTCAGAGCTATGGTTGGGTAAATAAGAAATTTGTAAACAAAGAGGTAGTTGTGTTTGAGAAACAGGATTCTGCGGTTAAGGCAGCAGATTCTGTTAAATTAGGTGATCGTCTGGTGGTTGAGGGAGAGGTGAGCCCTTACGGAGTAGTTCTTTGGCGCAAAGCCACGCATAAACTGATTACTCCGGAAAATAAAGTCTATTTTCTTAAAGGCGAGCGTAAAGGTTTAGATAGTCTTAATTACCGTAAAGTTAAGATTACGGGAAGATTAATCAGTCCTGCCCAAAGTAAAAATCCCATTCTTCAAATAGATATTATTGAGGCTTTAAATTGAACCAGGAGCTTATCCGGTATTTAACTGTTAAGTTAAGCGGCCGGATGCGCGTTAAGAAGAAAGAGTTTATGTGGTGATTTTATGAGTTTATTGACTTCGTTCGCAGTATCGTTTGGGTTGTTGTTAATTGCCATGACGGTGCATGAGTTTGCGCATGGTTTGGTTGCTTTTAAATTAGGAGATTCTACAGCCAGCTTAAGCGGGCGCCTGACATTGAATCCGCTGGCGCATATTGATCCGTTCTGGACACTTCTTTTGCCGTTTGTCCTTTTTATGTCCAGCTCCGGGCATTTTGTTTTCGGCGCGGCTAAACCTGTCCCGGTGAATTACCAGGCGTTAAAAAATCCAAAGAAAGATATTGTTTGGATCGGTCTGGCCGGGCCTTTGGCTAATTTTCTTCTGGCATTTATTCTGGTGCAGGTATTAAAGTTTTTTTTGCTGCCGGCAGCTGTTTCGTATCTATGTTTTAACCTGATGATGATTAACGTCATTCTAGCCGTTTTTAATCTTATTCCAATTCCACCTTTAGATGGGTCCAAAGTTTTAATGGGGATATTGCCTGCACAGCTGTCGGAGCAATATGCGGCATTTGAACGTTATGGTTTTATCGTTTTGTTTATTTTTATCTGGTTAGGGGTCTTTGACCGCGTACTTTGGCCGCTGGTGACCCTGATCATCAGAATGATGGGGGCGCCTGCTTAAAATGAGCATAGTAAAAGTTGATTTAGGAAAGCGTTCATATTCAATTATTATCGGGTATGCAATTCTTAGCCAGCTTGGGGTACACCTTAAAAGATTAAATATGGGCACGGATGCGTTTATTATTACCAATTCTTTTCTGAAGAAGAAATACGGGGCCAGATTATTACAGGTTTTGTCCGGGGCCGGGTTTAATTGCCATTTTAAATTAATTGCCGATAGTGAAAAGAGTAAATCTATGGAAACTGCCGGCGTGGTCATTAAAGAGTTAGCTAAATTTGATCAAAAAAAGAAAGTTTTTATCATCGCTTTTGGAGGAGGGGTAGTCGGGGATTTGGCGGGATTTGTGGCCTCTGTTTATAAACGCGGGATCAGTTATATACAGATTCCTACAACCCTCCTGGCGCAAGTGGATTCAGCTATCGGCGGTAAAACCGCAGTTGACCTGGATTTGGGTAAAAATCTGGTGGGTGCGTTTTATCAGCCCAGGTTGGTTTTTAGCGATGTGAGTTTTTTAAAAAGCTTGGATTTAACGCAAATCCGCTGTGGGATGGCGGAAGTAATTAAATATGCTGTAATAAAAGACCAAAATCTTTTTAGATTTTTGGAGAATGGATACCGGCAAGTAAAACAACGGAATCCCGTTGTTTTACAGAAGATTGTTCATGCCTGCAGCCGGATTAAAGCTGATATAGTTGGGCGGGATGAAAAAGAAACTTTGGGCTTAAGGAGTCTGCTTAATTTCGGTCATACCATTGGCCATGCGATTGAGGCTGCCGGAGGGTATAAAGGCTATAGCCATGGTCAGGCAGTAGGTTTAGGCATGTTGGCAGCGGTTGATTTAAGTTATAAAATGGGATTAGTCGCTAGAAAGTCAGTTCTGCGTATTGAAAATCTGATTAGGCTTTATGGCTTGCCGGTGAAGATAAAAGGAGTGGCAGTGGCAAAGATTATTCAGGCGCATTATTATGATAAAAAGTTCTCTGGCCGGGAAAACAAGTTTATACTTATCAGCGGCATTGGCCGGGCGAAAGTTGTGCGTAATATCGGGTTAGATCTGATTAAAGAAGCGCTTTGCAGGATAATTTAGTGTTATCTTCCGGTAGTAAGAGTAATTACTTGTCCGGCGTTATCAAGCTCTACAGTATTAGTATTAATTAGGTTTACTTTTGCCCCGTCCACGTAATCATTCTCCCTTACAATTTGGTTATTAATTAAAGCGTAACCGTCATTATCGGAATAGACTATTCCGTTTAAAATAAAAGAAACTTCTGTCGGTTTTTCTTCTTTTGGCGTTTGTTCCGGTGATAGGATTGGCGGGGGTATTTTTACAGCCGGGGAGGCAGCGGGTGTAGTTTCTTTTGGAAGCGGTTGGCTATTTCGGATTTTATGGTTTATTAAATTGAAGATAAAATTACCTGCCAGCAGCCCGGCTGATAAAATTAAAGCATATAATAGAAATGGGTTAACTTTGGACGGTTTATCCGGTGAAGGAGTATTTTTAACGGACTGTTTCTGAAGTTTTTCTTCAGTTTTTTTTAACGCCTCATTGATAATACTCATAATTTTTTACCTATAGGGTAATTGTCCAGCTCCGCAGTGCATTTTTTTATAATGTCCGAATCGATATGATTAGTTTCATTAACAAATCCGGCCAGAAGTGCCCGGTCGCAAATAATATTAATTAACCTGGGGGTCCCTGCGGAAAAGCGGCTGATTATACCAATTGCGTCATCACTAAAATCGATTTGGCTTTGCGGTTGAGCAACTTTTAAGCGGTAATTAATATAGTCTTTAATTTCACCGTTATCGAGCGGAGTGATATGGTATCTGACCATGATTCTTTGCCGCAGCTGCCTTAGATCATAGAGATTAAGACGGGTGTTTAATTCGGGCTGGCCGACCAAGACTACTTGCAATAGCTTATCCTTTTCTGTCTCCAGATTAGATAATAGCCGGACCTGTTCAAGCAAACCGGGTTTTAGATTTTGGGCTTCGTCAATAATTAATACCAGGTTATTTCCTTTATTGGACTCGCATAAAAGAAAATTATTCAATTCCAGGATCATGCCTAGTTTTGTTTTATTATTGGGGTGAATCCCAAAATCATTAAGGATAGATTCCAATAGTTGGATTTCCGAGAACGTGGGGTTAAGGATAAAGGCAGTTTTTACGTTTTTACCAACTTGATTTAAGAAGAACCGGCAAATAGTGGTTTTACCGGTCCCGATTTCTCCGGTTAAAACAATAATTCCTTTTCTTTGGTTAACTCCATAAAGTAAATGAGAGAGGGCTTCTTTGTGTTTTTTGCTGGAAAAAAAGAAGGCTGGATCGCTGGTAACATTGAAAGGTGGCTCTTTGAAACCGTAATAGTCGCAGTACATTTATTTACTTTGTTTTAGCTTACTTAGAAAGCAAGCTAAGTGTTACTGGATTAGCGGGCTGTGTGTTTATTTGTGTTAATTATACCAAAATGGTGCATTTTTGCAAAGCATTTGAAACAAAGGGATGGTTCTGGTTTTATAATAAACTAAAATTTCAGCTATTCGGTAACGCTTACGCTTCGCGCAAGTACTTCGCTAGATTGTTATGGGTGCTCAATACTTTACGCTTCGCGCAAGTACTTCGCTAGATTGTTATGGGTGCTCAGTTTTGTAAAGTATTGACATATTTTGAAATGTGTGTTATATTTTTGCAATGGTGGTATTGCCCAATCAAAAAGAAAATCGCAGTTTTCCCCGATTGAATTTCCATTCTAAAATTCGTTATCAGTTTAGGGGTAGGCCGGATTTTGATAGTGGTATCACTAAAGATATAAGTTGCGGTGGTTTAAAGCTGACTAACGAACAGTTTATTCCTACTTCGACTTTGGTAATGCTTGAAATTAATGTTTTAAACCGGATATTAAGGCCGGTTGGCAAGGTAGTCTGGTCAACGCCGCTGGCGCATTCCAATCGGAATCAAACCGGTATTGAATTTGTTGAGTTTGATAGCACAGAGAAGAATTATCTTAAAGAATTTATAGCTATGCAGGCTTAGATAATTTACACTTAAGAAAGGAAAATGTTATGGCAGCAGAAGCAGTTAAGGAAGAAGCAGAAGCGAAACCTAAAGTTGAGAAACAGACTAATTGTTTAGCTTGCAATAAGTTGATTAAGAAGTTAAAGCGCTATTATCGTGACGGAAAATTCTATTGCAGTAAGAAATGCTGGCGTACGTTTCTCGATAAATCTAAAACTGAAGAAAAGAAATAGCCATGAGCATTAAAGAGCGAAGAGTACATCCTCGTTTAGCACATAAATTGCCGCTTAACTTGGCGGTTAATGGCTATGATTTTTCTACTGTTTCGCATAATATCAGCAGCGTAGGCGCTTATTGTCATTTAGATAAATATATGCCGCCTTTTACTAAAATTTCCGTAAAATTAAGCCTGCCAAATAAAGGCCAGGCAGCGAAAAGTACAATCGTGGAATGTAAAGGGGTAGTGGTCAGGACTGAAGATGAGATTAATGGCGGGTTTAACCTGGCTATATTTTTTAATCAAATGCGGGATGACCAACGCAAAAAAATAGCCCAATACATCAGCCAGTTCCTGCCTTAAAATTCTGCGGCTTTGGCTATTGGAAGCCAAACCAAGGTTTTCCAACCAAATTGAAAAAAATCAGTAAAAATAATTTAAAGGTCAAGCTAATAATTGGCTTCATCTATCAAGATGAAGCTGTTTTTATGAAAGCCAGACAGTTGTTGAAAAAAATGTTTGGTAAAATCGATTTTGAGTCTGTTCAGATTAGTTTCGATTGTACGGATTATTATGAACCAGAGATGGGAAAGCTATTAAAAAGAAGATTCGTTAGTTTTTCCAAGCTCATTCCCATAGAAGATCTGTATCGGATTAAGCTTTGTACTAACCGCCTGGAAACAAAATTTTTAGCAGCTAAATGCCGCAGGATAAATATCGATCCGGGTTATATTGATCTAGCTAAGCTGGTTTTGGCTACTACCAAAGATTACGCGCACAGAATATTTTTACGCAAAGGGATTTTTGCTGAAATTGCCCTTTCTTTTAGAGGCAATTCATTTTCTCCTAATGATTGGACCTATCCGGATTACCGTAGTAAAGAATATATCGATATTTTCAATCAAATCAGAAATCTTTATGCCCCCCGATGCTGAATTATCCGAGTTATCTGAATGCTTATAAAAACGGAGAGTTAAAAAAAATAACCGATAGGCTATTTTTGTCTCTGGAATCCTGTCAAATCTGCCCGCGCCGCTGCAATGTTAATCGTTTAGAAGGTAAGGTTGGTTTTTGTAAGACTGCGCTCCTGCCCAAAATCTTTAGTTTCATGGTGCATTATGGTGAAGAGCCGCCTATATCGGGTAGCCGTGGCAGTGGTACAATATTCTTTAGCCACTGTAATATGGGGTGTGTGTATTGCCAAAATTATGAATTTAGCCAACTAGGCAAGGGTAAGGAGTATAGTTTTGCTGAATTAGCGCAAGTGATGCTAAAGCTGCAGAGCCAGGGGTGCCATAATATTAATTTAGTTACTCCTACGCATGTTTTACCGCAGATTCTCAAGAGCTTAGAATTAGCTATTCCGGAAGGATTAAAAATACCTTTAGTTTATAATACCAGCGGCTATGAATTAGCCCAGGTGATTGCATCTTTAGCTGGTATCGTGGATATATATTTAGCGGATAGTCGGTATGGCGATAATTTAATTTCTAAAAAATTATCAAAAATCTCCGATTACGCTAAATATAATCAGGAAGCGCTTATTGAAATGCACCGGCAGGTGGGCATTCCTGAATTTAGCCCCGATGGATTAATAAGTAAGGGGTTAATTATCAGGCACCTGGTGTTGCCTAATCGCTCTAGCCAAACAGATAAAATTATGAAATTTATTGCTGAAGAATTATCTGATGATACTTATATAAGTTTAATGAGCCAATATTTGCCGTATCATTTAGCTTCCGGGTACCCTAAGATTAACCGCCGTTTAAAAAAAGAAGAGTATGAGGATGCTAAAAAGATTTTAGAGAAGTACCATTTACTCAACGGCTGGGTTCAGGAATCTTATGGGCAGGAAAGATTTGCCGGAGTAAATATTAAACCCAAGTAAATATGCTTAAATCTTTATTTATTAAGGCCAAGGATTTTCTGTTTGCCAGATTTTTTAAAATTAACGATTCCGCGCAAAAAATTGCTTTGGGTGTGGGGTTAGGTGTATTCGCGGGTTTGTTACCCGGAGCCGGGCCGGCGGCGGCATTGTGTTTGGCTTTTATTTTCCGGGCTAATCGCGCGGCAGCATTATTCGGCGGATTGCTTACTAATACCTGGCTTTCGGTAATAACTTTTATCTTGGCAATAAAACTTGGTTCTGCTATACTCAATAAGAATTGGCAGGTTGTGCAGCAACAGGCTCAGCAAATGTTTAAGAGTTTTTCTTGGGCCGGGCTTTTTAAAATTTCCTTTTTAGAAGTTTTATTTCCGGTAATTACCGGATATTTTGCTTTAGGTTTAATTTTTGGGATACTTAGTTATTTTATTGTTTTATTAGTAATTAAAAATAAATTTCCAAAAATACAGGCTTAAATGAAATGGAATAAACCGATAAATGGTTTTGTTGAACGTGGTTATTTTAGAGAGAAAAGCGGAGGGTTGATGAAAAAGCTGGTTTTATTAAGGCACGGAGAAAGCAGTTGGAATAAAGAAAATCGTTTTACTGGGTGGACAGATGTTGATTTGTCGGAAAAAGGGCTGCAGGAAGCTAAAGAAGCCGGCCGGGTGCTTAAGCGGGAGGGTTTCGTGTTCGATTTAGCTTATACTTCAATGCTCAAGAGGGCAATTCGGACTCTCTGGTTGACATTAGATGAAATGGACTTAATGTGGATCCCGGTGCATAATTCCTGGCGGCTGAATGAAAGGCATTATGGGGCTTTGCAGGGGTTAAATAAGTCCGAGA
>JAQTQG010000060.1 GCA_028712375.1 Candidatus Omnitrophota bacterium | reverse complement strand
TATAAATATCTCCGGGGAATTTATAGTCACGGCTATCAGAAGGATGCAGGGGGTTATTATCCCTGATCCAAAAACTGTTTTAAAAAACAAAGATACCTTAATGGGTGTAGTGAAAGTTTCCAGCCTTAAAGAGGTTCGGGAAAAGTTCCATTTGGGGGAGAAATAAGCATGTATATTTTAATTATCGGCGCCGGCAAGGTCGGGTATTTCTTGGCCAAAAGGCTTTGCCAGGGCAAGCATACTGTAAGCATAGTTGATAAAGACCGCCTGGTTTGTGATGAGATTGCCAAGGAATTAGAAGCCCTGGTAGTTAATGGCGATGGCTGTGACCCTAAGATACTGGAAGAGGCCGGGATTGAGCGCGCGGATGTACTGGCGGCGGTTACCGGGGATGATGAAGACAATCTGATTGTCTGCCAGTTGGCCAAAGAGAAATTTAATCTGCAGCGTACAGTCGGCCGCGTAAATAACCCGGATAATGAGCATACCTTTAATGAATTGGGAATTGATGTTCCGGTAGATTCCACCAAGATTATTGCCAAGGTTATTGAAGAAGAAGTTTCTTTTTCCGACTTTGTGAATTTAATGAGTTTTAAGCGCGGCAAACTTGCTATAGTGCGCGTAGACCTGCCTAGTGATTCACCGGTAATTAATAAAGAAGTCAAAGACATCACCTTGCCGCAGGATGCGGTATTGGTTTCTATTGTCCGCGGAGAAGAGGTCATTCTGCCTAAGGGTAATACAGTGCTTAAGCCCGGGGATGATGTAATCGCGCTTACTTTAATCGGTAATGAACCTCAACTATTAAATCTTTTAGCCGGAAAGTATTAAAATGAGATTTAAGTCCTCTCTAAATATTATCTTCGGTATTGCTACCGAACTTCTATACGTTTTCTCTATTATGCTGGCAGCTTTATTAATCTGCCTGGCTATCTATTTTAAATTATGATCCTTAAGCCCCGCCTGGAAGATTTAAAGATTATTGGTTTCTATCTCGGGAAGGTGATCCTGGGATTGGCTTTTACTATGGCCATTCCGATCTTAACCGGATTGCTATTCGGAGAATTCAATCCCGCGCTGGATTTTCTTCTCGGTATCGAGATATCCGTTTTATTAGGTTTAATCCTGCTTAAAGTCTGCCACACGGAAAAAGATTTAAACTGGATGCAGGGGATGATTGTGGTCAGCCTCTCCTGGGTTGTGGTAATGTTTTTAGGAGCCATTCCTTTATATCTAAGCGGGCACTGGAAGTCTTTTCTCGACGCATGCTTTGATGCTATGTCCGGATTTGCTACCACCGGCCTTACTTTAGCCCAAGACCTGGATCATCTGTCCTATACGCATAATCTTTGGCGGCATTTAATCATGTTCCTCGGGGGCCAAGGTATCATAGTTATTGTACTTTCATTTTTCGTGCGCGGTTTTTCCGGGGCATTTAAAATGTATGTTGGCGAAGCGCGCGATGAAAAAATCCTGCCGAATGTAGTGCATACCTCCAGATTTATCTGGTCAGTAAGTTTTGTCTACCTGGCTTTAGGCACTATTGCTTTGGGGATAACCGGGATTTTTAACGGGATGAAGCCGCTCAATTCTTTTTTTCACGGAGCCTGTATATTCATGGCGGCATTTGATACCGGGGGATTCAGCCCGCAGTCGCAAAACATACTTTATTACCATAGCCTGATTTATGAAGTGATTACCATAGTTATCATGATTCTGGGTGCGCTTAATTTTAAATTGCATTATCATTTATGGATGGGTAACCGCAAGGAAATATTCAGGAATATTGAAACCAGTACGCTTTTTGTCACAATTATCGCAACCTTTTCCATTGTTGCAGTTGGTTTGGTTCAGATTGGCAGTTATCCCTCAGCAGTAATGCTTTTTAGAAAAGGATTTTATCAGCTTATTTCCGGGCACACCGGTACGGGTTTTCAGACTGTTTATCCCCAGCAGTTTCTTGCGGATTGGAATAATTTGGCATTAGTGGGTTTAATTATC
Source organism: Candidatus Omnitrophota bacterium (assembly GCA_028712375.1). Lineage (GTDB taxonomy): Bacteria > Omnitrophota > Gorgyraeia > Gygaellales > Profunditerraquicolaceae > UBA6249. Next base: position 1,007 of record JAQTQG010000060.1, on the reverse strand, counting down.
GCTATGGCTTTAGGCGGGGCCGTATGTTCTACTACCGGGGCGATTAAGATGTTGCGTATCGGGATTATTTTTAAAGCCTTTAAAGAAGATCTGAAAAAGATAATTATGCCTGAAAGGGCTTTGGTTGTTGAAAAGTTTCATCATATTAAAGATGTATTTGTAGAGGACAAGCTGGCAAGAAGCGCCTTAATCATTACCTTGGCCTATATAATTTTATATTTATTGGGCGCGCTGGTGGGTATGTTTTACGGCCACCCTTTTTTAAATGCGCTTTTTGAATCTACTTCCGCGGCAGCTAATGTCGGTTTATCCTGCGGAATTACTAATATTGCTATGCCTGCGGGGCTTAAAGTTACTTATATAATACAGATGTGGGCCGGGCGCTTGGAATTTATGTCAGTATTTACGATTCTTGGGTTTTTGATTGCTGTAATTAAAGGAAAATGAAGACTATCTATAAAGTATCCCTGATAATTTTACTTTTTATTCTAATTGGCTATCCGGGATCCCCTGTTTTTTCTCAAGGCATAAGCAGTACCGAATTAATTAAGGGCGCCAAGGAATATGACGCTAAAACAATAACTTATACCGGCGAGGCAATCGGGGATGTAATGATCCGGGGTGAATTTGCCTGGGTTAATATTAATGACGGGGAAAATGCTTTAGGCGCCTGGTTGAGTGCTTCCCTGGCAAAAGAAATTGAATTTACCGGTAGTTATAAAACCCGCGGGGATAGCCTGGAGGTAACTGGTATATTTAATCGCGCCTGCCTTGAGCATGGCGGAGATTTGGATATTCACGTCCAGAAGTTACGCAAGATTAGCCCGGGCATGAAAATTAACCGAAGTTTACAACCTGATAAAAGAAATTTAAGCCTTATTTTATTTGGAGCCCTGTTTTTAATATGGATATTAACCTTGTTCAGACACAAGTAGAAAACGATTTAGCTGCAGTTTCTTCTGTCCCCGAATTGGAATCAGTGCGGGTAAAATATTTGGGCAGAAAAG
>JAQTQG010000037.1 GCA_028712375.1 Candidatus Omnitrophota bacterium | reverse complement strand
GCTAATTTTATCACAACCTATTTTAGCCGTTTAGGCGGATTCATTATTTTTATTACCTTTATTATACTTTCCCTGGCGCTGGTAACGGAAATCCTTATCTCTTCGTTATTCCTTAAATTAACCGAAAGAATTAAATCCATGTTTTCTGGATTGCCTATTTTTAATAAGCAGCCCAACTCCTCCTCTGTAAAACCCAAACAGAATCTTAATAACAAAGCAAGCCTTTTACCTAAAAAACCGGAAGCCCAGGCTTCTGCCGTAAAACCTAAAATCTTTATGCCGCAGCAAGAGCCCGCTGTGGCGCCGAAGTTAAAAATTCAGGTCAGCAAAGCAAAACCGCAAGGCGAAGAAATAAAGGTAAAGCCCAGTGAATTAAAGATTGGAGATTACCATTTGCCTTCTGTGGATTTATTGGAAGCGCCGGTGGCAGCGGATAATAAGCAAATGAAGGAAGACCTGGAGGATTGCGCCAGGACCCTGGAAAATACTTTAGATGATTTCGGTATTTCGGCAAAAGTTACCGATATTATCCGCGGCCCGGTGATTACGCGATATGAGTTAGAGCCGGCTGCCGGGGTAAAGATTAACCGGATTGAGAATTTAAGCGATGATATTTCTTTAGCGATTAAAGCTCAGTCTATCCGGATTATTGCTCCTATCCCGGGCAAAGGCAGGGTGGGTGTAGAGGTTCCTAATTTACAAAGCAGTTTAGTTTGTATTCGGGATTTACTTACTTCCGCGGAATATCACAAGCAGAAATCGCCTTTGAGTATCGCTTTGGGTAAAGATATTACTGGCCGTTCCGTATTTGGCGATTTAGATGATATGCCGCATCTTTTAATTGCCGGAACTACCGGCAGCGGAAAAACTGTGTGTGTAAATACTTGTATTCTGTCGCTGCTTTTTAGGAATTCTCCCAATGATTTGAAATTTTTAATGATTGATCCTAAGATGGTGGAACTGATGCCTTTTAATGGCCTGCCGCATCTATTATGCCCGGTGGTTACCGATGCCAAAAAAGCAGCTGTTGCCCTCAATTGGGTGGTTTCAGAAATGGAATCCCGTTATGTGCTTTTATCTAAAGCCGGAGCCAGGAACATTGAAGCGTATAATGAAAAGCAGGAGAAGATCCCTTATATTGTAGTAATTGTAGATGAATTCGCGGATTTAATGAGCGTGGCGCGCGATCAGATTGAAAACGCGATTACCCGTCTGGCGCAGTTATCGCGCGCAGTAGGGATACATTTGATTTTAGCTACACAGCGGCCAAGCGTAGATGTAATTACCGGGGTAATTAAAGCGAATTTACCGGCGCGCGTGTCTTTTAAAGTTGCTTCTAAGGTTGATTCGCGGACAGTATTAGATGGTAACGGCGCAGAGTCTTTATTGGGTAAAGGGGATATGTTGTTTTTACAGCCCGGGAAAGAAGATTTAATCCGTATCCAGGGCGCTTTAGTTAAGGACGCCGAAATTGAACGGGTAGTAGCTTTTATTAAGGCTCAAGGGGAACCGGCTTATGATGATCAAATCCTTAAAGAGCAGCAGAAAAACAGTATGGCTGGCGAGGACAAAGATGAGCTTTATGATGAAGCAGTCCGGGTAATTATGGAGAGTAATCAAGCTTCGGTTTCTATATTGCAAAGGCGTATGCGTTTAGGCTATACGCGTGCGGCGCGGATTATTGATATGATGGAGCTGGAGGGTTTAGTCGGCCCGTTTGAAGGAAGTAAACCGCGTAGGATTTTAGTTGACCGGGATGCTTGGCTTAAAGATTTGACCAGCGGAAATCCTGTAGATAAATAAGTATTATTTTTAAATATATCAGCTAGGTGATTTGCACCCGGCGCTTATGTAAGGCACCCGACGCTTATCGGAATTGCGTCGGTGTGTGTTAGGTAACGCAATTTGCGCGGGTGTCCTCCCGGTGGAGGAAAAAAGAAGGAGCGGGATGAATATTGAAACAGCCGGTTCCCGGCTTAAGAAAATCCGTCAGGAGAGAGGGTTAAGTTTAGAGGATATCCAGAAGAAGACCAGGATCCACCTGAATGTTTTACGGGCAATTGAAGGGGATAGTATCTCTAACTTAAGCCCGATTTATCTTAAAGGGTTCATTAAGATTTATTGTGGTTGTTTAGGTTTGGATGCCAAGGATTTTATTGGGCAAAATAGCCTCACGCAGCAGCCGCAAAAGCCGGCCCTAAACGCTACCGTTGGCAGGCCGATTGGGGCGCGGGTGGAGAAAAGGAATTCTTTTATTAAAGATGCTTCGATTAAGCTGGGCGCAATCAGGCCTTTGGTTGATTTAAAAAAAGTAGCGATTGCCGCGGTCATTGCGGTAGTTGCTGTATTTTTGATAACGAGTTTATTCAAATTTATCTCTTCCCGCCCGAAAACCCGGTTAGAAAAGGTCAAAATAGCGATGCCTGTTTCTGTTCCCAAGGTTTCTATTGTGCCTGCGCCGGCTGCGCAGCAAACCAAAATTAATAAAGACCTGGCTCAAGGGTTTACTCTGGGTATATCTGCGCGGAGTAAGTCCTGGATTTCGGCTAAGGTCGACGGGAAAGTTGTTTTTCATGGCGTACTTGCCCGGGGAAGAAGCGAAACCTGGCAGGCCCGTGAAAAAGCGGAATTATCTTTAGGCGATGCCGCAGCAGTGGAACTGCAGGTTAACGACCAGCGTTTTGCTAATCTTGGCCGGCGCGGACAGTCTTTAAAAAATATTGTGATTAATAAAGATGGCCTGAAGATTTCCAGATGAACCCCGCCCCTTCTTTTATATTTCAATTATTTAAAAGTTGCGGGGATCTTTGGGATGAATAAGACAGAAGGAGCGGTGAAGCAAAAAATAGGGATATTATCTTTAGGATGCCCTAGAAATCTGGTAGATTCCGAAGCTCTTGTTGGGCGGCTTAATTTTAAAAATTATTCCATTGTTGAGGATTTGGCTTGCGCGCAGGTAGTTTTAGTGAACACCTGCGCTTTTATCGAAGAAGCCAAGCGTGAATCCATTGATGCAATCCTGGATTTGATTGAACTGAAGAAACAGGGTAAGCTAAAAAAAATAATTGTTTACGGCTGCCTGGCTCAGCGGTATAAAAATCTAGCTAAAGATTTGCCGGAAGTAGATGCTTTTGTGGGAACCCCGGAATTGGATCACAAAACAAAGAGGTTTGCTTTAACCCCACGGCATTACGCTTATTTAAAGATCTCTGAAGGCTGTATAAATCAGTGCAGTTATTGTGTAATTCCCAAGATTAAAGGCGCTTTAAAGAGCCTGAATGAAACAAGTATAATCCGCCAGGTTAAACGTTTTAACCGGGATAAGATTTCCGAGTTAAATATTATCGGACAGGATATTACCGGCTTTGGTATGGATGCTTGCGGCAGGAGCCAGTTAACCGGCCTCTTGCGTAAAATAGCCAGTAATGCCCCGGATATCGGATGGATCCGGCTTTTATATCTTAATCCGCAAAGGGTTACCGATGAGTTACTTGAGTTTATAGCAACTTCGGGCCGGGTATGCAAATATATTGATTTGCCCATACAGCATATTAATAACCGTATTTTAAAGCTTATGCGCCGGGCGGCCACTAAGCAGGAAATTGTTGCTTTAATTAAAAAGATTAGAAAAGCTATCCCGGGAGTGTATTTACGCACTTCTTTGATTGTGGGTTTTCCGTCGGAAACAGAAAAAGAGTTTAATGAATTATTGGAATTTGTTAAAGAGGTAAAATTCGAAAGATTAGGCGCTTTTATTTATTCCCGTGAAGAAGGCACCCCTGCTTACAATTTTAAGGGGCAGATTTCTCAGCAGCTCAAGCAGAAAAGGTTTGATCGGATTATGTCAGCGCAGGCGCAGGTAGCCTCTGATATAAACGCCGGATTTTTAGGAAAAGTTATTCCTGTTTTGATTGAAGAAAAGAGCGATAGTGGTTATCTCGGGCGCAGCCAGGGGGATGCTCCGGAGGTAGACGGAGTAGTGTACGTGAATACTAAGAAACCTTTGAAATTAGGAAAATTTGTCCGGGTGAAAATTACAGACACTTTAGAATACGATCTAGTGGGGGAGCCAATATGAATTTAGCTAACCGTTTGACCATGTCGCGGATTTTGTTAACCTTTGTGTTTATGTTCTTTTTGTTTTGTAACGGGCTTTGGGCTAAGGCGGCCAGTTTGATCGTTTTTATTCTGGCGGCTTTGTCTGATTATTTTGACGGGATGATCGCACAGCGCAGGAATATGGTGACGGATTTTGGCAGGTTAATGGACCCGATTGCTGATAAGATCTTAGTCCTGGCAGCTTTTGCGGCATTTGTGCAATTACAGTTGATTGATGCCTGGATGTTTGTGATTATTGTCTCTCGTGAGATTTTGATTACTTCCATGCGCCTGTTTGCTTTAAATAAGGGCAAAGTACTTTCTGCGGCGCGCGCTGGTAAGCATAAAACAGTTTTACAAATGGGGGTGATTTTTACTATTTTAGGTTTTATTTTGCTTAAAGAGATTGTGCTTAAATATTATACTTGGAATCCGGCCTGGGAAAGTAATTTCCGCTGGGGAATATTTTTTCTTATGCTGATTACTGTCGGGCTAACTCTTTATTCCGGTTTATCATACTTGTGGCAAAACCGCAAAGTAATTACCCGCCTATGAAATTTAAAGAAATAAGCGATTTTTTGGTGAAAACCGCCAGTACTGTTTTTTTTATCGGTTATCTGCCGCTTGTGCCCGGCACTTTCGGCAGCATAGCCGGCGTAGGCCTATTCTACCTGCTTAAAGGTGCAGCCGTGTTTACTTATTTATCAGTTATTCTGGCGGTAATTGTGTTGGGGCTGGTGGTTTGCGGCAGGACTGAAAAGCTGTTAAATAAGAAAGATCCGGGCTGTATTGTTATTGATGAAGTGGCAGGTATGTTGCTTGCACTTAGCTTTTTGCCTTATGATTTTAAAATAGTATTTTTGGCATTCTTGATTTTTCGTATTCTAGATACCCTTAAACCTTATCCGGCATCCAGGCTGCAAAATAGGCATGGTGCAGTCGGGGTGATGGGGGATGATTTGGTAGCTGGTATTTACACTAATATTGTGCTTCAGATTATTTTGAAGTTGCCTTTGCAGAAACTCGTTTAGAAATTTACTTCTTTTAAAATATTATAATGTGGCCCGCCAGGGCCAAGTATGCTTTGGTATAAAGTAATTCCCCGGATATTAAATTCCAAATTCAGATCAGGTATTTCACTTTTAATTATATCCAGATTTTCCTTTAAACTTAAAAAGTTAATTGGTTGTTTTATGCGCCCGAGAGTGATATGAGCCTGGAAATGGCGTGTTTCCTGAGGGAGGCTAAAGCTTAATAAATTTTCTTCTAATTGACTGACTAATTGTTGTATTTGGGCAGTTGGTTGGCGGGTGCCTATCCAGATTATGCGTGCTTGCCGGTCATCGGGGAAAACTCCTAGAGTATCCAGCTTGATTTTAAAGGGGCGGATAGTTTTGATTAATCCGGTGATTGCCTGCTGGATGGATTCGGTCTGTTGTAAAGAAATGTTACCAAGGAACTTTAAAGTAAGATGCAGGTTTGCTGGTTTGGCCTGGATAATCCCGGGTGAGATTATTTTTAATTTGTCCTGAACTTTCGCCAATCCGGCTTTTATTTCCGAAGGAAGGTTTATGGCGATAAATGCGCGCATAACAAATTCAATGCTGCTTGGGCGGCTTGGTTACGGATCTTCCGGCGGCTGCCGCAAAAATTAAATTTTCGGCAGAGAACCCTATTTTTTTTAGATAGGCAGATGTAAACTGTTCCTACCGGTTTGCCGGAAGAGGCTCCTGTCGGCCCGGCAATTCCGGTAATGCCGAGACTAAGGTTGGCGGATGTTTTCCGGCGTATGTTTTTAGCCATTAATACCGCTACCTGCCGGGAAACTGCGCCGTATCTGGCAATTATTTTTGATGGAATACCTAATATTTTTTCTTTGGATTTATTGCTGTAAGCGACTAGGCCTAGAAGAAAATACTCTGAAGCTCCCGGTAAACTGGTTAAAAGGACGGCAAGTTGCCCTCCGGTGCAGGATTCGGCGACCGCGATAGTTTTTCGATGTTTAATCAGCCGGTTATGGATTTGTTTTAGTAATTTTTTCAACATAGTTCACATTATATCTGTTTTTAAATATATTGACAAGGTTAGTTTCTGTTGTTAAACTAATAATAATTAATCTTTAGGGCAAGGTGAAAATCCTGACCGGCGGTATAGTCCGCAAGCTACCGTTGATTTAACGGCTGGCAGACCTGGTTAAATTCCAGGGCCGATGGTCCATACGGATGCATGTATGGAGACAGTCCAGATGGAAAAAGATTTCCGCCATAATTCATGGCGGACCCGCCAAGAATTATGGCGGGAAAGAACAATACCCGAAGATTGTTTGCTTCGGGTTTATTGTTTAATTGAGGTACCCTGCTTCGCCTTCGGCTCGCAGGATTTCGCCAGATAAGAACTTTAAGGGGCTTAATGTTTAATTCCATTCCAGAAATTTTAGAAGATTTAAAAGCCGGACTGATGGTCATCGTGGTTGACGATGAAGACCGTGAAAACGAAGGTGATTTGGTTATGGCGGCTTCCAGCGTTAAACCCGCCGACATTAATTTCATGGCTAAATTCGGCCGGGGGCTGATTTGTGTCCCGATGGAGGAAGAAAGATTGCGTTTTTTAGAACTTGATCCGATGCTTAAGAATACTTTGCAAGCTATTAAGGAGGATCCTTTTAAGACTGCCTGGATGATTTCTGTAGATGCGGCTAAAGGAATTAGCACGGGTATTTCTGCCGCTGACCGCGCCAGGACAATCGAAATTTTAATTAATGCTCAAAGCCAGCCTGAAGACCTGGTGCGCCCCGGTCATATTTTTCCTTTACGCAGCCGCCGTGGTGGAGTGTTAGTGAGAGCCGGGCATACTGAGGCCAGCCTGGATTTAATGCGTTTGGCCGGGCTTTATCCGGCAGGAGTAATTTGCGAGATTATGAATGATGACGGCAGTATGGCGCGCATGCCGCAACTTTTAGAGTTTGCGCGTAAACACACCTTAAAGATTTGTACGATTGCCAGCCTGATTGAATACCGCCGCAGAAGCGAAAAATTGGTGGAAGCAGTGGTGCAGACTAAGATACCGACGAAGTTTGGTGAATTTAAGTTGATTGTTTATCGCGATCAGACCAATAATCAAACGCATCTTGTTTTGTGTATGGGGAATTGGTCGGATGAATCCGTGTTAGTGCGGGTGCATTCTGAATGCCTGACCGGGGATGTTTTTGGTTCGTTGCGCTGTGACTGCGGAAAACAGCTGGAGAAAGCGATGCAGTTGATTGCTCAGGAGAAAAAAGGCGTGATTCTTTATATGAATCAGGAAGGCCGCGGCATTGGGTTAGTTGAAAAGTTGCGCGCGTATAATCTGCAGGATAACGGGATGGATACGGTAGAAGCTAATGAGGCGTTAGGGCATAAGGCGGATTTGCGTGACTATGGCATCGGCGCACAAATTCTTGTGGATTTAGGGATTAAACAGATTAGGTTGTTGACGAATAATCCGCGTAAAATTGTGGGTTTAGAAGGTTATGGTTTAGTAGTTTCACAGCGGGTGCCTGTGGAGATTGAGCCTAATGCCCAGAATTATAAATACCTTAAAACAAAAAAAGAAAAAATGGGGCATCACCTGGATATTTAAAACGTCTAGGGGCAGTTAAGATATATCAATCAGAAAATGGAGTATAAAGAAGGGGGAGTAAAATGGTAAAAGTTATCGAAGGCAAACTGTTAGCAAAGGGGATGAATTTTGGTTTAGTAGCCTCAAGGTTTAATGATTTTATGACTAAAGAATTAGTCAGCGGTTGTATTGATACTTTGATCAGGCATGGCGCAGAAGATAAGGATATCTCTGTGGTGTGGGTTCCCGGGGCATTCGAAATTCCATTGGCTACTCAGAAATTGGCTAAAGCTAAATCTTTTGATGCCTTGATTTGTCTGGGGACGGTTATCCGGGGAGCAACTCCGCATTTTGATTATATTGCTGCTGAAGTTGCTAAAGGAGTAGCTAAAGTTTCTTTGGACAGTGGTTTACCGGTTATCTTTGGCGTAATTACCGCTGATAGTATTGAGCAGGCAGTTGAACGCGCAGGCTCTAAAGATGGTAATAAAGGTCGCGATGCGGCTTTGTCGGCGATTGAAATGGTCAGCTTAACCGGGCAATTAAAATAATTATTAACCCTTTCCCGCCTCAGAAATTACGTTAAAATTCTCTAGAATTTTAACGTATTCGGCGGGATTAATCCGCAGACGGCCTTACGGCCTACGACTTACGTCAATTAAAATTAAGTTGATTTCCGTAAGTCGTCTGCTCATTAAATGAGAAAAAGAACTAAAGCACGTGAATATGTATTGCAAATGCTCTATCAGGTTGATATTACTCAGGGGCTTTGGCGGGAAATATTAGAAAATTTCTGCGCAAGCCCTGATCGGCAAGATTTGTCCGGTGAGCTTAAGGATTTTTCTGCTGAATTGTTGGGGGGTGTGGTTGAACATTTACAGGAAATCGATGAAAAGATCAGCAAATACGCTGCAAATTGGCAGTTGGAGCGCATGGCATTTGTGGATCGTAATATTATGCGCCTGGGATGTTTTGAACTTTTGTTCCGTGCCGACATTCCCCCGAAAGTAGCGATTAATGAAGCGGTGGAATTGGCCAAAAAATATTCTGGCCTTGAATCCGGCAAGTTCGTTAATGCTATTTTGGATCAAATAAAGATTGAAAAGGAAAAGTGATTCCGCACCTTCTTTATGTTAAATTTAAAAGCTAAAGGGTTAAAATATGAATAAACTAGAAGGTGCGGGATGAAATACGCTGATTTGCATGTGCATACCTGTTGTAGTGACGGCACATATACCCCCGCGCAATTGGTCAAGGAAGCAATTGCTCGTGGGATTTCTGTGTTAGCGATTGTTGACCATGATACGACGGAAGCGATTGCTGAAGCATTAACGCTTGCCCGCGGGACGGATTTAGAGATAATTCCGGGTATTGAGTTGACTGCTCAGCATGAAAACCAGGAGATTCACATACTTGGGTATTTTTTAGATTTTAAAAATAAAGAGCTGCTTGAACAATTGAAATTAATGCAGATTAATCGTATTGAGCGGGTGCATAAAATTATTAAAAATTTAGCGGGATTAGGTTTAAAGCTTGATCCGGCTACTGTTTTTGCTATTTCCGGCAAAGCCTCGGTGGGCAGGATGCATATCGCCAGAGCGCTAGTCAAGAATGGCTTGGTGGGGTCTACTGCCGAAGCTTTTCGTAAGTATATTGGTGATAAGTCTCCGGCCTATGTCCTAGGTTTTCGCCTCGGGGTAGAGGATGCTATAAAATTAATCCATACCGCCGGCGGATTGGCGGTATTAGCCCATCCTTATATGTTGCGCAATGATGCATTGATTGATAAATTCGCAAGTTATGGGTTAGACGGCATAGAAGTTCATTATCCGGAACATTCCCAGTCAATGGTTAATTTCTATCTGGATTTAGCTAAAAAACTTAATCTTTTGGTTACCGGGGGGACGGATTTTCATGGCACCGCAAAGCCGGAGATAAAACTGGGTATGATTAAGATTCATTTGGATTTAGTGGAAAAGTTAAGACAGGCTAAAAAATGATCAAGGCGGCGGATGAATATTATATGAAGCTGGCTTTAGCCCTGGCATTAAAGGCTAAAGGAAAAACCTCTCCTAACCCTTTAGTGGGTGCGTTGGTGGTTAAGGCAGGTAAGATTATTGGCCGCGGTTTTCACGCTCGAGCCGGCCTGGCGCATGCTGAGATCGTGGCTTTAGATCAAGCGGGGAAAAAGGCAGCCGGTGCTACTTTGTATGTTACGCTTGAGCCTTGTACGCATACCGGCCGCACGCCGCCCTGTGTTAACCGGATAATTTCCAGCGGGGTAAAAGAAGTTGTAGTGGGGATGATTGATCCGAATCCTTTAAATAATGGCAGGGGTATCGCATTACTTAAGCAGAGTGATATTAAAGTAAGGGTGGGGGTTCTCGGAGAACAGCTCGCAAAAATTAATGAAAGTTTTATAAAATATATCACCACCAGGATTCCTTTTGTTACGGTGAAGGTTGCAGAATCTTTGGATGGCCGGATTGCTACCCGTACCGGTGATTCTAAATGGATTACCTCGGATAAATCCCGGGCTTTTGCCCACAGGATGCGTAATGATTATGACGCAATTATGGTGGGGGTAAATACTATATTGCGCGATAATCCCAGTTTAAATGCCTGGTTTTCCTCAAAAAAGATAATTAAGATAGTGGTGGACAGTAATTTGAGTATACCGGAAGATTCCAATATTTTTGCCGAAGACAGCCGGGTAATTATTATTACATTACCCAGCCGGCCGGGGCAGGAAACGGAGAATCGTAAAAAATTATCCGCCAAAGCCAGAATTCTGGAAGTTAAAGAAAAATCCGGACAGATTAATTTGCGTGACGCTTTAAAGAAGCTGGCGGGATTGCATATTAGTAATATTATTGTGGAAGGCGGGGGTACGCTGATCGGTTCTCTTTTTGATGAAAAATTAGTGGATAGGATTTTATTTTTTATCAGCCCTAAGATTATCGGCGGTAAAGATGCTGTTTCTTCGGTGATGGGGAATGGGGCTAAGCGCATTGACCAGGCGATTAAGCTGCAGGATTTAAAAATCCGCCGTTTCGGAGAAGATATTCTGGTTAGTGCAAAGGTAAAATAAATGTTTACGGGAATTATTGAAGAAGTGGGTAGGGTGAGAAAAATAGCGCAGCGTTCCGGGGTGATTTTGTTTGAGATTGGCGCCAAGCAAACATTAATCGATTCCAAAGTTGGCGATAGTATCGCAGTTAATGGTGTTTGTCTTACGATTGTAGAAATTAATAGTAACTCTTTCAGTTTCGAACTGATGCAACAGACCTTTAAAAATACTAATTTAGGTTTATCTAAGATAGGCCAGGCAGTTAATCTTGAGCGTAGCCTGAAGGTAGGGGATAGGGTTTCCGGGCATTTTGTTTGCGGCCATATTGATTGTTTGGGGCTGGTGCGCAGGAAGATTTTACGTAATGGGGCGATGGAGTTGGATATTTCTGTCCCTATGGAATTTATGCGTTATTGCCTGCCTAAGGGTTCAATATCTGTTGATGGGGTAAGCTTGACCTTAGCTTCAATCCGCGCCAATACTTTTAAGGTTTGTATTATTCCGCATACTTTTAAGAATACAGTTTTGAATTCTATCAGCCCGTCTGATAAGCTGAACATAGAGTTTGACATTCTTGCGAAAAGAAACCCTGCCTGATTCTTTCTATTATTGCGTATAATAAAAATTTCTGATATACTGATTAAATATTTGGAGTTGCGCGGGTGCTGGATAGGTGTTGCGGGCGTGCCCCGTTGTATCTCCACAATAGAAGAGCATGAGAGATTTGTAATTGGGAGGGGGCGTGCCCCGTTGCAAATTTCTCAGGTTTTGATAATTTAAATTTGCAACGGGGCGTGGCTCAGCTTGGTAGAGCGCAGCGTTCGGGACGCTGAGGTCACAGGTTCAAGTCCTGTCGCCCCGAAATAAATTTAACGAGGCCACGACTTATGGAGCAATAACGACATAAGTCGTTGGTCGAGTTAATCCCGTTATCTGCAAGCGAATTTCTTTGAAATTCGCGCAGCGGTTAGATAACGGGAGAGGCAGGTTTCTAATGAAAAAACAGCTCCATATTTACTATTCAGGCCTGGTTCAGGGAATAGGTTTTCGTTATGCTCTTGAAGATATCGCCAGAGATCAAAATGTGTATGGTTGGGTGAAGAACTTAGAGGATGCCAGGGTTGAGGTAGTGGCGGAGGCTGAGGAAGAATATCTGCATAATTTCTTACAAAAAGTTAATCAGCAATTTCCCCGGTATATTAAAGACGTTAGTATAGAGTGGCTTCCGGCCAGCGGAGAATTCCGCGATTTTACTATTAAATTTTAGTCATACCAATAGCCGAAAATGTCCAGCCAGATTAAAAATGAAATTGAGCAGTTAAAATCAAAATTACGTAAACATGATTACCAGTATTATGTTTTAAGCCAGCCGCTGGTTTCCGATAAGGAATATGATGATTTATTAAGTAAATTAAAATCCCTGGAAGATAAATATCCCGATTACCGCACTACGGATTCCCCCAGCCAGCGTTTAAGCCCGGCAATTAGCGATGGTTTTAGAACTGTTAAACATGTTGCGGGGATGTATTCTTTAGATAACACCTATTCAATTGATGAATTGAAGCTTTGGGATGAACGTGTGCGTAAAGGATTGGGGCAGAATAGCAAATATAGTTATGTGGTGGAGCTTAAGATTGATGGGGTCAGCGCAAATTTAACTTATCTAAACCGCAGGCTAACAGTCGGGGCAACTCGTGGGGACGGGCGGACCGGTGAAGATGTGACTGCTAATATCAGGACTATCCGGACGATTCTTCCGGAACTTTTGGATGAAGCTCCTGGTGATTTGTTTGAGATCCGCGGTGAAGTGTACATGGATAAAAATGATTTTTTAAAAATCAATCAGGAACGCTTGGAAGAAGGAGAAGCTTTATTTGCCAATCCCCGCAATGCCACCAGCGGCTCGCTGAAATTATTGGATTCAAGCTTAACTGCTAAAAGGCGGCTTAGTTTTTTCGCGCATTCTTTAGGCGTTTATCAGGGGGAGCCGATAGATACGCAATGGGATTTTTTAACCAAGCTTAACCATTGGGGGATACGCGTGAATCCTCATTCGGCGCTCTGCTCTAATATTGAAGAAGTAATCGGTTATTGCCAAAAATGGCAAACTAAACGCGATGAGCTTGACTATGAAATCGACGGGATAGTGATTAAATTAAACAGTTTCAGCCAGCAAAAAGATTTAGGTTTTACCGCGAAAGCCCCGCGTTGGGCAGTAGCCTATAAATTTACCGCCCGTCAGGCAACCACCGAAGTTTTAGCGATTAATGTTAATGTCGGCCGTACCGGGGTGATTACTCCGGTGGCTGTGCTTGAGCCGGTAGAATGTTCCGGGGTGATGATTAGTAATGCGACTTTGCATAATT
>JAQTQG010000036.1 GCA_028712375.1 Candidatus Omnitrophota bacterium | reverse complement strand
TATACGCGTAAATTTGATAAGGTTAAATTAATCCAGCGCCAGTTAAAGATTTCCCAGATTGAAATTAGCGGTGCTTATGCCAATATCAGCCCGCATTTTGTCAGCTCATTGAAGGTAGTTATTGAAAATGTAAACCGTTTTTACAAAAAACAACTGCGTAAATCCTGGAGGATGAAAGGTTCTGACGGGATAGTTTTGGGAGAGAATTATACGCCATTAGAAAAAGTGGGGGTTTATATTCCTGCCGGGACGGCTCCGCTAGTTTCTACGGTTTATATGACGGTACTGCCGGCAAAGTTGGCCGGGGTAAAGAAAATTGTTTTAATCAGCCCGCCGGACAAAAACGGGTATATTAATCCGCATATTCTGGTAGTGGCTGATCTTTTGAAAGTTGATGAGATTTACCGGATCGGGGGAGCCCAAGGTATCGCGGCTTTGGCTTACGGAACCAAGACTATCCCTAAGGTAGATAAAATTGTCGGCCCGGGCAATATTTATGTAAGTGAAGCCAAGCGGCAGGTTTTTGGAGTTGTTGATATTGATATGATTGCCGGCCCTACGGAGTTGGTGATTATTGCCAATCGTTTTAGTGATCCTAAATTCATCGCGGCAGATTTACGCGCTCAGGCCGAACATGCTAAAGGCTTAGCAATATTAATTACCAACTCTAAGGATCTAGCTAAAGAAGTAAATTCTCAGCTGGATGGAGATAACGGATATATTATTTTAACTAAAAATTTAAAACAGGCGGCCGAGGTAGCTAATAAGATCGCTCCGGAGCATTTGGAGATATTAGTACAGAATCCCAAAAAATTGCTCAAAGATATAAAAAATGCCGGAGCAATATTTTTAGGGCCTTATAGCCCGGTGGCTTTAGGGGATTATGTTGCCGGCCCCAGCCATGTTTTGCCTACGCAGGGTACTGCTAGGTTTTTTTCAGGTTTAGGGGTAGCAGATTTTATTAAGAATAGTCATATTATAAGTTATTCTAAAAAAGCCCTGGAAAAAATACGAGAGCCGTTAGAAAAGGTTGCGGGTATTGAAGGCTTGCAAAAGCACGTGGATTCCGTAAAGGCGCGTTTTCTTTAAGGAGATAAGTATGGGTATTTTAAAAATATTTTTTGGTTTGAATAAGCGTAATAAAAGAAAAGCCATTATTAATAGAAATACCACAGAAACTAGAATTACTTTAAATTTGACTATAGAAGGAGAAGGGGCGGCAAAGATTGATACGGGTATAGGTTTTTTAGACCACATGCTGGAGTTATTCGCTTTTTGGGGACATTTTGATTTGGAAGTCCAAGCTAGAGGTGATTTAAAGGTAGATATACATCATACTAATGAAGATGTCGGTATCGTTCTAGGGCAGGCATTTAAAAAAGCCTTGGGAGATAAGGCAGGGATAAAGAGGATTGGTTCTGCTTCTGCGCCTATGGAAGGAGTAACCGCTAGCGTTGCAGTTGATATTTGCGGGAGATCTTCGTTTAGAATGGATTTATCGGGTAAGGCAGTGCCATATCCTCTTGCTCAAGGCGCAGAAGAATATAAAATGGAGTATGCGGAACATTTCTTTGAGTCGTTGGCTCAGCAATTAGGGGCAAATCTTAATATTAAAATAGAAAATCCCAGCCAGGATTTACATGCGTCTTTAGAACCGGTTTTTAAGGCTTTGGGCATTGCTTTGGATCAAGCCACTCAAATTGACCCGCGCAGGAAAGGTATTCCTTCGACTAAAGGTGTGATTGATTAATGAAGATTGCGATTGTTGACTATGGTATGGGAAATATTCATAGTGTGGCTAAAGCGATTCAGGTTTGCGGAGCCCAAGCAGTCATTACGAATAATAAAGACCAAATTAGTAAGGCGGATAAAATTATCCTGCCGGGAGTCGGGGCTTTTGATGATGCGATGGGAGAGTTGGAGAGCTTAAATTTAATCAGTTTGATTCATGAGCAGGTGAATGCAAAAAAACCGTTTTTAGGGATATGCCTGGGTATGCAGCTTTTACTGGATAGCAGCCAGGAAGCAAAAGACCATCAGGGTTTGGGTATTATTGCCGGCCAGGTAGTTAAATTCAGTTCTGCTTCGGGCTTAAAAGTTCCGCATATGGGGTGGAATGATTGCAAGGTAATTGCCCAAGATTCTCCTTTATTGCGGGGGTTAAGTAATAGCCAGGTTTATTTTTGTCATTCTTATTATCCGCAGCCCAGTGATAAAACAGTCGTGGCGGCAACTTGTGACTATGGGGTAGGATTTGCCTGTGTATTGGCTAGAGGCAATGTTTATGGTGTACAGTTTCATCCTGAGAAAAGTCAAAATGCCGGATTAAAGATTATTAGTAATTTTGTGAATCTATGTTAATTATACCAGCAATAGATTTAAGGGATGGTAAAGTAGTCAGGCTTTTTCAGGGAAAGTTTAGCCAGGAAAAGGTTTATTCGGCGGATCCGGTTAAAGTGGCTAAGTATTGGGCTAAGCAAGGGGCTAAATTTTTACACATTGTAGATTTAGATGGAGCTTCCAGCGGCGCACTTAAAAATATTGAGGTGCTAAAAAAAATTATTGCTCAGGTGGGAATTGGTATTGAATTTGGCGGGGGAGTAAGAAGCATTAAAACAATATCAATGTTGTTGGGCCTGGGCGTGCAAAGGGTTATTTTGGGTACCCGGGCAGCCAACGATGCTAAATTTTTGAAACAGGCATGGAAAAAATTTGGAGAAAGAATTATTGTTAGTATCGACGCTAAATTGGGGAAAGTTCAGACGCAAGGATGGAATTGCTCCGCAACTAAAACCACGCTTGCCTTTGCGCAAGAATTAAAAGCAATCGGTTTTGAGCAGCTTATCTATACGGATATTTCCAAAGATGGAACTTTAGCCGGTCCGAATATTGCCGGAATTAAAGAAATTCTTAAAAAAACGCAGCTAAAGGTAATTGCTTCCGGCGGCGTTTCCAGTTTAAAAGATTTAAGTAAGCTGGTTAAGCTTCAAAAGCAGGGAGTATCCGGGGTGATTGTCGGGAAAGCTTTGTATGAAGGTAAGTTTACTTTAGTGGAAGCGTTGAAGGCAACAAACGCTTAATTATTAAAACTTAACAATAAAAAGGGAGGAGAAATGGTGAAAAAGATACTGGGGATAGGAGTAATCGCAATAGGGGCGCTTGTTTTAAACGGATGCGCTACGGTGAGCAAGAATGACGATCAGGGGTTGCGTAATAGGATTTCAGTATTAGAAGCGCAACTAAGCGAAAAAGATAATGAATTAAATGCCCTAAAAGAATCTATGGGTAAGGCCGGGGAAGTTGCTCCTGGTGTTTCTGGGGCGCTTGAGGTTAAACCGGGTTTTGATGTAAAAATGATTCAGGCGGCATTAAAGAATGCTGGTTATTTCCAGGATGAAGTAGATGGGAAGATGGGAAGAAAGACGCGCCAGGCTGTAAAAGAATTCCAGAAAGCGAATAATCTTACTGCTGATGGCAAAGTCGGTAAAAAAACCTGGTCAGTTCTGAAAGAATATTTAGAGAGTAAGGTCAAATAAAATTACGCGCCATCCTTCCGATGAGTGCAGTAAATGATGATCCTGATGGATAGGATTTGTTTTTTTCGGCGTGATTTCTGTCCGGCGGAATGGTGCAATTAAGGTAGCAGCGAGTATTTTAAATATGTTAAGTAAACGCATTATTCCCTGTTTGGATATTAAGGAAGGCCGCGTAGTTAAAGGAGTAAAATTCCTGGGCTTGCGTGATGCCGGTGATCCGGTTGAGGTCGCCAAGGTTTATGATGAGCAGGGTGCTGACGAGCTGGTTTTTTTGGATATTACTGCCAGTTTCGAAAAAAGAAAAACCTTGTTAGCATTAGTTGAGAAGATCGCCGCCAATATCTTTATGCCTTTTACGGTGGGAGGAGGCATTGGAGAAATTAGCGATATCCGCAATCTTTTAAATGCCGGTGCGGAAAAAGTTTCCGTGAATACCCAGGCTGTAAAATTTCCGGAATTAATTAGTTCTGCCGCTAAAAGGTTCGGTAGCCAGTGTATTGTGGTAGCGATAGATGCAAAAAGACAGCAGGATCATTGGGAGGTGTTTATTAACGGCGGCCGTACACCTACAGGTATTGATGCTTTAGCCTGGGCAGAAAAGGCCGCCAGGCTGGGCGCAGGGGAAATTTTATTAACCAGCATGGATTGTGACGGAACTAAAAATGGTTATGATCTGGAGTTAACCCGGGCGATCACGCAAAAAGTGAATATTCCGGTGATTGCTTCCGGAGGCGCGGGTGTTTTAGAGGATTTTTATAATGTTTTTGTAAAGGCCGGCGCGGATGCGGCATTGGCAGCTTCGCTTTTTCACTACCAGGAGCTGGATGTAAAACAGGTAAAAAATTATTTAAAAGAAAAAGGAGTGGCAGTACGCATATGAAAAAAATATCGTTTAAATTAGCAAGCCTTAAGTTTGACCAAAACGGGTTGATTCCCGCCATTATCCAGGATTATAAAAATAGTGAAGTGCTCATGTTGGCTTATATGAATAAGGAATCATTACGCCGGACTTTAAAATTAGGAAAAACTTGTTTTTGGTCGCGTTCAAGAAAAGAGTATTGGGTAAAAGGTTTAACCAGCGGGCATTTTCAATTTGTTAAATCTGTGGCCTATGATTGTGATTTGGATACGCTTTTGATTAAGGTACGCCAAGTCGGTAAAGCTTGCCACACGGGCAATAGAAGCTGTTTTTATCGCAAGATAAAATAATCTTGATGGGTAATTAGTTATAATGTCTATGATTTTTACGCCGAATTTTAATGAATTTTTAAAGCTAAGCCGTAAGGGCAATGTTATTCCGGTTTATCTGGAGATTAATGCCGATTTAGATACCCCGGTTTCTGCTTTTTTAAAAATGGAAAAGGGGGAGTATGCTTTTCTTTTGGAATCTGTGGAAGGCCAGGAAAAGATTGCCCGTTATTCATTCTTAGGTTCAAATCCCAGCTTGATTTTAAAAAGCCAGGGTAGAAAAATTGAGATTCTCTATCCACAGAAGAATAATAAAAAAAGTTTTACCTTTCCGGGTTCTCCCCTTGATGAGATTAAAAAAATAATGCAGGATTTTAAAAGTGTAGAAGTCCCGGGTCTACCGCGTTTTTACGGAGGATTGGTGGGGTATGTCGGATACGACACGGTCCGGTTTTTTGAAAATATCCCGGATAAAAACAAGGATTATTTAAATATCCCGGATATCATTTTGATCTTAACAGACACGCTTCTAATTTTTGACCGGCTTAATCATACAATCAAGATTTTAAGTAATGTTATTCTGCCCAAGGGTTGCAGTTTGCTTAAGAAAAAACAGCTTTATGAAAAAGCAATCAAGAAAATTGAACAAATTCATAATAATTTTAATAAATCTGTAATTGACCAAAGCAGTTTGAAGAAGCCTGGAGAGTTGTCTGTTAGCAGTAATCTTACGCAACCAGAATTTGTGCGCATGGTTAGGCAGGGGAAGAAATATATAAAAAAAGGCGATATTATTCAAGTAGTTTTATCTCAACGTTTCAAAGTTAAAACACAGAAGGATGATTTTGCGATTTACCGGTCTTTGCGCAGCCTCAATCCTTCACCATATATGTATTATTTAAAATTTAAGGATTTTTCTATTGTGGGTTCCAGCCCTGAAATGCTTGTGCGTTGTGAAGAGGGTTTGGTCCAGACGCGCCCGATTGCCGGAACCCGCCGGCGCGGGAAAGATAAAAAAGAAGATGACTTGCTGGAGAAAGAGCTTTTAGCTGATGAGAAAGAAAGAGCTGAACATTTAATGTTGGTAGATTTAGGCCGTAATGATTTAGGCCGGATCAGTAAGCTTGGGCAGGTTAAAGTCGATGATTTTATGCGTGTAGAAAAATATTCTCACGTTATGCATCTGGTTAGCGAGGTCAGTGCCGTGCTTGACAAAAAAAGGTTTGATATCTATGATGTATTAAAAGCAGCTTTCCCGGCTGGTACGGTTTCCGGAAGCCCCAAGATCCGCGCGATGCAGATTATTGATGAGTTGGAAAATGTAAGGCGTTCTTTGTATGCCGGGGCAATCGGTTATTTTAGTTTTTCGCATAATCTGGACACTTGTATTGCCATTCGTACAATAGTATTTAAGAATGGTTTTGCTTATGTGCAGGCCGGAGGAGGGATTGTCGCTGACTCTGTTCCGGAGAAAGAATATCAGGAATCAGTGAATAAGGCTAGAGCTTTGATAGAAGCAATTAGAAGGTAAATTTAAAACAACAGGGAACGTTCCGCCTCAAGAAGTATTCGGCGGAATAATCCTTGCTCGTTTCACTCGCAAGGATTTCGTTAAACAAGAGCATAAGGTGCTCAAATTCGTCCGCCACGATTCGTGGCGGGCTCATTTAAAGGAGGCAACATCATGGCAGTACATATTCGTTTAAGAAGAATCGGTAAAAATCCTAAAGGCAAACCGCATTTTCGGGTTACGGTTTTTGATGAGCGTATGGGCCGGGATAGCCGCGTAATTGAAGAGCTGGGGTATTATAAGCCTACCACGGGGGTAGCGGTGTTGAAGAAAGAGCGGATTGCCGAATGGATAAAAAACGGCGCGCAATTATCCGTAACAGTAAAAAGTTTATTAAAAAAATCAAATAAAGGAGCTTAACCATGCCACAGTCTACTGCAGCAGTTAGCCCGTTGGTTCAGTTTATTCCGTTAGCCTTAATTTTTATTATTTTTTATTTTTTTCTAATCCGTCCGCAGAAACTTAAAGATAAAGAGCACCAGAAGATGCTGGCAGGTATTGATAAAAATGATGAAGTAGTAACTTCGGGCGGCATACATGGCACTGTAGTTAATGTAAAAGAGAAAACTTTGAGTTTACGTATTGATGATAATGTTAAAATGGAAATTGAAAAAAGCAGTGTTGCTTATATTAAAAAGCCTTAAGTTTATCTTTAGGCCAAAAGCCGCTGGTCATTAAAACAGGAGCTTAGAATAATGGGAAGAAAGCTGATTTACAAAATATTGCTGATCTTGGGGGTGGTTGGTTTGTGTGCTTATTATGCTTTTCCTCTAGAGAAGCGTATTAACTTGGGCCTAGATTTACAAGGTGGAATGCATTTATTGCTTAAAGTTGATACTACTCATCTTGAAGGCCAAGCTAAATTGGATGCTTGTGACCGCGCGGTAGAGGTAATTCGTAATCGTATTGATGAATTTGGGGTTAGGGAGACTTCTATTCAGAAACAGGGCGAAGATGAGATTGTGGTGCAGCTGCCCGGAGTTACTGATCGTGAGCGGGCCATTGAGTTGATTGGCAAAACCGCGATGTTAGAATTTAAGGTTGTTTCTAATGATTCCCAGAAGCTTAAAGAGGCAATTGATGGAACAGTTCCTGAGGGATTCGAGTTAAAATATACTTTGGATGAGCATGAGCCGTTATTGCTCCAGAGGCAGGCAGTATTAGTGGGAGATGCTTTAACTAACGCTTCAGTGCGTTTTGACCAGAGCCAGTTTAACGAACCGATTGTTGCTTTACAGTTTAACGCTGAGGGGGCTAAAAGATTTGCTGAAGTGACAGCCGCTAATGTGGGCAAACGTTTAGCAATTGTTTTGGACGGGAAAATACAATCTGCTCCGCGAATTAGGGAGGCTATCCCTTCAGGCGAGGCAGTGATTACCGGTAGGTTTGATGCTCAAGTCGCACAGGATTTAGCGCTTATTCTTAGAGTTGGAGCGCTACCTGCTCCGATGCATGTAGAAGAAGAAAGGACAGTGGGGCCGCTTTTAGGCCAGGACTCCATAAATAAAGGAGTAAAAGCTGCCCTGGTTGGTTGTGCGTTAGTTTTTATCTTTATGGCAGGTTATTATCTATTAGCAGGGTTAATCAGCGATGTTGCGCTTTTTTTAAACTTGGTTGTGATCCTGGGTGGGTTAGGTTTATTGCCGGTACTTTTCCCCGGGATTTCGGCGACATTAACCCTGCCAGGCATTGCCGGTATTGCTTTGTCTTTGGGTATGGCAGTAGATGCTAATGTCTTGATTAATGAGAGGATTAGGGAGGAGCTTGCTCTGGGCAGGAATTTACGCACGGCAATAGGCAATGGGTACGGGCGTGCTTTTAGCGCGATATTTGATTCTAATCTTACTACTTTGATTGCCGCGTTTTTATTATTTCAGTTTGGAACAGGGCCGATCCGTGGTTTTGCGGTTACCTTGACCATTGGGTTAATCGCCAGTATGTTTACGGCGATCGTCGTGACAAGGGTGATTTTTGAGCTGTTGTTAAATCTGGGCTGGATTAAGAATTCATTGCCGATGCTTAGGTTAATCGGAGAAACCAAGTTCGATTTTATCGGCAAAAGAAAAATATTTTATGCAATATCGATTATTGTGATTGCGATTGGTTTGTTTTCGTATTTTAAGAAAGGGCCGGCAGCTTACGGCATTGATTTTGCCGGAGGGCAGCTTCAGGAATACAGTTTTAAAAATCCTCCCGCAATGGATAAGGTGCGCCAGGTTTTAAAAGATATAGATTTAGCTGACGCCAGTATTCAACAGTTTAAAGATAATCCTAAAGTGGTTTTAATCAGGACTTCCGAGGATAAAAATCAGGTATTAACGAACAAGCTTAAGGATTCTTTTCCGGATGAAGATATCCAAATTTTGAGAATTGAGCGGGTGGGCCCGGTGGCCGGTAAACACCTTAAAAATAAGGCTGTGTTGGCATTAATTTGGTCTTTAGTAGGAATTTTAATTTATGTAGGGCTCAGATTTAAGCATGTAAATTTCGCGGTAGCGGGAATCATTGCTCTTGTTCACGATGTGCTGGTGACTTTAGGATTCTTGGTAATCACTAACCGGCAGATTGATCTTTTAAGTATTACTGCTTTTTTGACGATTGCCGGCTTTTCCATCAATGATACCATTGTGATTTATGATCGTGTTCGGGAAAATGCACGCCTTTATCGCAAACTTTCCTTAGGTGAATTAATTAATCTGAGTGTAAATCAAACTCTTGGCAGGACCTTACTTACTTCAGGGGTGACGCTGTTAGTAGTTATTTCGTTTCTCTTTTATGGCGGTGAAGTTTTGGGTAATTTTTCGTTTGCCCTGTTTGTGGGATTTATTTCCGGAGTGTATT
Source organism: Candidatus Omnitrophota bacterium (assembly GCA_028712375.1). Lineage (GTDB taxonomy): Bacteria > Omnitrophota > Gorgyraeia > Gygaellales > Profunditerraquicolaceae > UBA6249. The sequence goes on along the minus strand of JAQTQG010000036.1, from coordinate 4,070 downwards.
CCACGATCTTTATTGCTTCTCCGCTGGTACTTGCCTGGAGCCGTAAGAATATTAAATAACTGCCAAAAGGGAGACTGAGCTTAAGGGGTGTTTCCCTTTTAAAAAAGGGGAACGCCCCAAGTTTTTAATATGCTATTTAAATCCCTGAAATTATATCCTAATCAGGAGCTTGCTTTAGAGTCTTTCTTGCCTGATTTGGTAGATTTTGGTTATAGCAGGCAAGAACAGGTTTTTGCAGAAGGTGATTTTAGCCTGCGCGGAGGGATTGTTGATATTTTTCCGGTTTCTTTTGAATTACCTATCCGTATCGAGTTGGATAATGAAAAAGTCCATTCGATTAAAGCATTTGATCCTGCTAATGGGCAGGGGCTTTGGCAACATAATATTGTAATTATCCTGCCTCATAAGAAGTCTTCAGGTACTAGAAGCGCGTCATTTCGTGAAGAGTTTCCTTTAAAAAATTTTTTAGATCTTCATCCCGGGGATTTTGTAGTACACAGCCAGCACGGGATAGGTAAGTTTCAGGGTATTCAGAAGATCAAATTAAAAGGTGCCCTGAAAGACCATTTGGTGGTTGAGTATGACCAAGGGGAAAAACTATATGTGCCGATTGATGCGATGCATTTGGTACAAAAGTATATTGCTTTTGCTGCACGTAAACCCAAACTTTATCGTTTAGGGAATAAAGAATGGCTTAGGGTCAAGGAGCGTACCCGCAAAGGGATTCAGAAATTAGCCTGGGAATTATTGAGTTTACAGGCGATCCGCCTGGCGAGTACCGGATTTAAGTTTTCCGCCGATACTCAGTGGCAGGAAGATTTTGAAAGAACGTTTCCTTATACTGAGACTCCTGATCAGGTTAAGGCTACGGCGGAGGTGAAATCCGATATGGAGTCGGCTAAGCCTATGGACCGGCTGCTTTGTGGTGATGTCGGCTACGGTAAGACGGAAGTAGCGATGCGTGCAGCTTTTAAGGCCGTGATGGATAATAAACAGGTTGCATATCTTGTTCCGACCACTATTTTAGCCGAACAGCATTATAAAAATTTTACCGCGCGCTTGAAAAATTTTCCGGTAAACGTACAGATGCTTTCCCGTTTTAAAACTAAAGCTCAAGCTGATGAAATCGTAAAGAATTTGCATCAAGGGGGCGTGGATATTGTTATTGGCACGCATCGGCTGCTTTCTGCGGATGTAAATTTTAAAAATCTGGGTTTAGTGATTGTCGATGAAGAGCAGCGTTTTGGGGTTAAAGCAAAAGAGCAGTTAAAAAAGCTTAAAAACACCATTGATTTTTTAGTCTTAACCGCAACTCCTATACCGCGGACTTTGTATATGAGCCTGATGGGCGCAAAGGATTTTTCAGTAATTAATACATCTCCTTTAAATAGGTTGCCTATCAAAACGGTTGTGGTAGAATATGATACAGATTTGATTACTCAGGCAATTAAGCGGGAATTGGCGCGCCAGGGCCAGGTATTTTTTTTACATAACCGTATCCGGGATTTAGAAAAAATTAAGGATAAAATTGCCCGGAATTTGCCGGATAGCGTGCGTATGGCTGTTGCACATGGACAAATGCCGGCAAAGCTCCTGGAACAAATAATGTCGGATTTTATTTCCGGGCAGATTGATGTTTTGGTTTCGACAATGATTATCGAATCCGGGATCGATATTCCTAATGCTAATACTATTATTGTGAATAACGCGCAGATGTTCGGCTTGAGTGATTTGCATCAGTTGCGCGGCAGAGTGGGCAGGTTTAACCGGGCGGCATATGCTTATTTTTTGATCCCCCGGGACCAAAGCTTGCTTTTAGAAGCAGATGCTAAGAAAAGATTGCAAGCTATCCAGGAGCATAGCGATTTAGGCGCTGGTTTTAATATTGCTATGGAGGACTTGGAAATTAGGGGCGCCGGCAATCTGCTAGGGCAGCAGCAGCACGGATTTATCAGCGCGGTGGGATTTGACCTTTATTGCCGTTTATTAAAAGAAGCTATTGTCAATTTTAAAAAGGCAGGTGTGTTTGATGAGACGCATAATTAATCTAGTACTTATTCTTGTTTTGTTTTTTTTACCTAGTTGTCTTTATGCGCAGGACAAGGTAATTGCAGTGGTGAATAATGAGGTAATTACGCAAAAAGACTTGACCGATTTTCTGCATTTTATCCGTTTGCAGTATTCTCGGCAGCTTCAGGGGAAGGCTTTAGAGGAGAAGGTTAATTCTATGAAGCGTGATTTGTTGCAGCGTTTAATTGAAGACCGTCTTATGCTTCAAGAAGCTAAGTTAGATAAGGTTACTGCGGATGCCTCCAGAGTTAAGGCCAAGATTGATGAGATTAAGAAACGTTATGGCTCGGAGGCGGAATTTGAACAAGATTTGGCAAAGCAGGGGTTGGTCCAGGCAGACCTGGAGAATAAAATTAGGGAACAGATGCAAATGTTTAATTTTGTTGAACGCAAAGTGCGCAGTAAAATAGTAATCCGGCCTGACGAGGTCACTACTTTTTACGCTCAGAATAAGGGGCAGTTTTTAAGACCCGAAGAGAGAATTTTAACGTTGATTATTTTACAGGATGAATCAATTGCTAAAACAGTAAGTTATCAACTGCGCTTAGGTGTAAAATTAGAGGACTTGGCGGCAAAGTACCCAATTACTATAGATAAGCTTTCGGCTTCATTCGGGCAGCAATTGCGTCCGGAGATCGAAGATACTGTTTTTAAGCTGGGGATCGGTGAAGTGTCTAATCCGGTAAAAATGGATGCGCAGTATTTTATTTTTAAGCTGGATGATATTGTATCAAGCCAGCAGTTGAGCCTGGTCCAGGCACAGGATAAGATTCAGGCGTATTTATTTGAGAAAAGAATGCAAGAAGAACTGGCGAAGTGGCTAGATGAACTTAAAAAACAATCCTACATTAAAATCCTGGAAAATTAGAGTCGGCCTTACGATCGGAGATCCTGCGGGCATCGGTCCGGCAATTACCTTAAAAGCAGTTAAGATATTAAAAGGTAAGGCAGATTTTACGGTTATTGGCGATAGTTTTGTGTTAGCTAAAGCGGCTAAAATTTTAAAGATCAGCCTGGATTCCGTAAAATTAGTCAATCTAAATAATGTTGAAAAAAGTAATTTTAGTTTTGGGAGCTTAAGCGCACACAATGGCCGGTCTTCCCTGGAGTATCTGGATAAATCTTTGGAGCTGCTTAGGAATGGCCAGATCGATTGTTTAGTAACCTGTCCGATCTCGAAAGAAGCGATTGATTTGGCAGGATGTAAGTTTAGCGGACATACTGAATACCTGGGTATGCGTACGGGCGCCAAAGATTTAGTAATGATGTTAGTTAATAAAAAAATAAAGTTTAGCCTGGCAACCCGGCATGTCCGTTTAGGCGATGTCCCCAGAATGTTAACCCGCAGAATTTTAAAAAAGAATATTTTAGATACCGTGAGAGGGTTACAGGGCTTATTTCTGATAAAAAGACCGAAATTAGTGGTTTGCGGGATTAACCCGCATGCTTCAGATAACGGGGTAATCGGAACTGAGGAACAAAGCATTATCACTCCGGTAATTAGAAGTTTAAATAATAGATCAAATGGTTTTTTTATAAATAAGGTCCTTGGGGCTGATGTGGCTATTGCGCAGGCCGTTGAAGGTAAATTTGATTGTGTAATTGCAGCTTATCATGATCAGGCCTTGATTGCTTTAAAATTGACAGATTTTGACAGTGGAGTAAACCTTACGCTGGGGTTGCCTTTTGTGCGCACTTCCCCGCTACATGGTGTAGCTTTTGATATTGCCCATAAGCCTGATTTAGCCAATCCCTATTCCTTGGTTGCTGCGGTAAAACTTGCGATAGAATGTACATTAAACCAAAAAAAAGCCTAGGGCAGAATTTCCTAACCGATAAGAATATTCAGAACAAGATAATCCGTGCCTGCGGCTTAACTAAAGAGGATATTGTTTTAGAGATTGGTGCTGGCCGGGGTGATTTAACCCAAGCTTTGGCACAGAATACCAAACAGGTTTTTGCTTTGGAGATTGACCGGCGGCTCCATCCATTGCTTGAGC
>JAQTQG010000007.1 GCA_028712375.1 Candidatus Omnitrophota bacterium | reverse complement strand
GGGATGCTTTTAAGGATGTACAGCCGTTTTGCAGAAAGCCGCGGTTATAACGTTAAAACCATTGATATTCTCCCCGGAGAAGAAGCAGGGATTAAAAATGTTACCTTGTTGATCGAGGGGCCTTACGCATTTGGCTATTTAAAGGCAGAGCGGGGCGTGCATCGCTTAGTGCGGATTTCTCCTTTTGATGCGAATAAACGCAGGCATACCTCTTTTGCTTCTGTGGATGTCATTCCGGAGATAGAAGAAGAACTGGATATAAAGATTGAAGAAAGTGATTTACGTGTGGATGTTTTCCGGGCCAAGGGCGCCGGCGGACAAAGCGTTAACACCACGGATTCGGCGGTGAGGATTACCCATTTGCCCAGCGGCATTGTTGCGCAATGCCAGAATGAGCGCTCGCAGTTTCAGAATAAGCAAACGGCTTTAAAGATATTGAAAGCGCGTATTTATGAAGCAGAGCAGGCCAAAAAAGCTGAAGAAATAAAGCAACATGATGCGGATAAGAAGAAAATTGAGTGGGGCAGCCAGATTCGTTCTTATGTCTTGCATCCTTATAATTTAGTAAAAGATCACCGCACGGATTTTGAAACCGGAGACAGTCAAAAGATCTTAGACGGCGGTTTGGATGAATTTATTGAGGCGTATTTAAAGTTTAGTGCTAATAAATAAAACATGGGGACGCTTATCTTAAGAAGCGCCCCCGGGATTTTTTAGAATTTAGGAGAGAAATGCTAGGATTAATCAAGAAACTCATTCTTAAAAATAAGCAAAGTTTGATTGCGAAGAAATTTCCGGAATTAAAGATTACTTTACATGCCGATATGCCCAGCCCTTCAATGAATAAAATGGCGGAGGTGGCCCGGCTGGTTAATCTGGTAAATTCCTGCGAAAGCCGGATAAGCGCTTTAACGGACAGCCAGCTTGCCGCTAAAACAGAAGAGTTTAAAGAACATTTAAAAAAGAAATCTGCGCAGTTTCAACAGGAATTTGAAGAATTGCAGCAGGCGATGCTTAATGTCGCTATGCCGGAAGAGAAGGAAAAAATAAAAGAAAAACTGAAAATTAGCCGTAACCGGATTTTCGCGGATATTTTACCGGAGGCTTTTGCTGTAGTTAGAGAGGCGTCCCGCCGGACAATCGGCCTGCGGCATTTTGATGTGCAGATTATCGGGGGGATTATTTTGCACGAAGGCCGGATTGCGGAGATGTCTACCGGAGAAGGAAAGACCCTGGTTGCCACGCTATCGGCTTATCTGAATGCTTTGTTGGGTAAAGGCGTGCATGTGGTAACAGTTAACGATTACCTGGCCCGCCGCGACCGCGAGTGGATGGGGCCGATCTATGAATTTTTGGGTTTATCGGTAGGGACTATCCAGCATGACATGTCGGATGCCGAAAGAAAACTTGCTTATGCCTGCGATATTACTTACGGAACGAATAATGAATTCGGGTTTGATTATTTGCGCGACAATATGAAATATTCCACGCATGATTTGGTGCAGCGGCCGTTTTATTATGCGATCGTAGATGAAGTGGATTCTATTCTGATCGATGAAGCGCGCACACCTTTAATTATTTCCGGCCCGGCGGAAGAATCAACCGAAAAATATTACACCGCTAAAAAAATAGTTGAACAATTAGACGGCCGGAGAGTTACGGAGCGCGATGAGATTGACGCAAAATATAAGGGTATAGATCTAGGGAAAGGTTTCGACTATGTGGCCGATGAGAAAGCGCAAACCGTTGCGCTTACCGAAGCCGGGGAGCTGAAGGCTTCCAAGCTTTGGGGAGTAGATACTCTGCACGCTTTGGAGACTATTGAATACCGCCATCATACCATTCAAGCTTTACGGGCTAAAGAATTTTTCCAGCGCGACGTGGATTATGTAATTAAGGATGGAGAGGTAATTATTGTTGATGAATTTACCGGGCGTCTCATGCCAGGCAGGCGCTGGTCCGATGGCTTACATCAGGCGGTAGAGTCTAAAGAGGGATTAAAAATTGAGCGGGAAAATCAGACTTTAGCCACGATTACTTTTCAGAATTATTTCCGGATGTATGAGAAGCTGTCCGGAATGACGGGTACGGCTTTTACGGAAGCCAATGAATTTAAGAGTATATATCAGCTGGATGTTGTAGTGTTGCCGACTAATCAGCCTTTGGTGCGCAAGAATTATCCGGATCGTATTTATAAAACGGAAGAAGAAAAGTTTGCCGCGGTGGTCGAGGAGATTGTGGAGTTAAGTAACCTGGGTAAACCGGTATTGGTGGGTACGATCACGATTGATAAATCTGAAAAACTTTCCGAGATGTTAAAGCGCCGGGGGATTAAACATCAGGTGTTAAATGCCAAATACCATGAAATGGAAGCCCAGATTATCGCCCAGGCTGGCAGCTATAAGGGTGTGACGATTGCCACAAATATGGCCGGCCGCGGTACAGATATACTTTTAGGCGGTAATCCGGAGTTTGTAGCGAAAAATGTGGCTAAGCAGAAATTGGATTCAGGAGATCCGGATTATGCTGTTGAATACAAAAAAATCCTTGAGCATTATAAATCTATGGCGGCTATTGAGCATGATAAAGTAGTGGGCTTAGGCGGCTTGCATGTTTTAGGCACTGAGCGGCATGAGGCTCGCAGGATTGATAATCAGCTGCGCGGCCGTTGCGGCCGCCAGGGGGACCCGGGAAGTTCGCGTTTTTATGTGTCTTTAAAAGATGACCTGATGCGCCTGTTCGGGTCCGACAGGATTATCGGGTTAATGGAAAAACTGGGCCTGGAGGAGGGGCAGGTGATTGAGCATCCCTGGGTAAGCGGTTCAATTGAAATCGCCCAGCGCAGAGTAGAGCAGCATAACTTTGAAATCCGCAAACAGCTTCTAGAGTATGATAATGTAATGAATAAGCAGAGGGAAATTATTTATGGCCAGCGCCGCCAGATCCTGGAGGGGTTTTCTTTGCGGGAGAACATTGTTGAAATCATTTCGAAATTAGCGGATGACTATTTAAAGATTTATCAGCCTGTTGATTCTTCTGAATTGGATAGTGCCGGGTTAATTAGTTTTATGGATTTAAATTTTGGATTGCAGTTAGATGCGCAAATATTTAGTAATCAATCCGCTGAGGCAATTAAGGAAAAATTAATCCAGGAGTTGTTGTCAGCTTATGAGAATAAAGAGAAAGTGATCGGCCAGGAATTGCTGCGTAATCTGGAGCGGATGGTTTTTCTGCAGATTATCGATAGCAAATGGAAGGACCATCTTTATGCTATGGATAGTTTACGCGAGGGGATCGGCTTGCGGGCTTACGGGCAAAGAGACCCTTTGATTGAATATAAACGCGAGGCTTTCGGAATGTTCAGTCAGATGATTAGCGCTATTGAAGAGGATGCGGTGCAGACTATTTTTAAATTAGAATCGGTTAAACCGGATAAGTTCCAGGGGGTTTTTAGTTCTTTGCCTAAAGAATTGAACCATCCGGAACTGGCGCAGTTTCCGGATTCCGCCGCGCAGGAAAGTATTCCACCGCAGGGGCAAATTGTGCCCGGCCGCACAACCGGCCCCGTTGCGCAGCCGCATTCGCCTAAAGTCGGCCGTAATGAGCCCTGTCCCTGCGGCTCGGGAAAAAAGTTCAAGAAGTGTTGTGGAGAATGAGAGTTGTAATCCTTTCTATTTTTGCTGCGGCCTTATTATCTCTTTCCTTTTCAAGTTTTTCCGTCTTTGGCGCAAGCCTATGGTTGTTTGCCTGGTGCGGTTTTATCCCCTTATTTATTGCACTAGAAAATAAATCTCTGCGCCAGGCTATGTTCATTGCTTTGTCCTGCGGAATATTTTTTTGGGCATTCACCGTTTATTGGCTTATCCACGTTACTTTGCTCGGACAGTCAATCTTAATATTGTACTTATCTGTTTATTTTGCCATTTTTGGCGGAGCCGTTTATTTTTCGCGTTTTCTTTCCGCCGGCAGATGTTTGCTCTTTCTTCCTGCCAGCTGGGTTTTACTAGAGTATGTGCGGAGTTATTTATTTACCGGGTTTCCTTGGGCTTTGATCGGGTTTTCTCAATATAGGAACTTGCCGGTTATTCAGATCGCGGATATTACCGGGGCCTGGGGAGTTTGCTTTTTGATTGTCTTAGTCAATACCGCGCTTTATTTATTCTTACGCAAGAGCGCCGGAATAAAAATCCTGTTTTTTTCTGTTTTCGCCCTGATTTTATCGCTTAGTTATGGCGTAGTAAGGCTAAATTATAAATCGGTTTGGTGTAACCCTAAGGAACAGGTTAAAGTTTCGGTGGTGCAGGGGAATATTTTTCAGGATTTGAAGTGGGACAGACGGGCGGTTAGCTTTATCCAGAGCAGGTATAGAGGCCTCACGGTGGCCGCCGCGGCAGATAAACCGGAATTGATCATTTGGCCGGAATCGTCTGTCCCCGGCCTTTGGGGCAGGGATGACCTTGAGTTTATGCAGGTTTTTTCTCTGGCCGGCCAACTTAATACCAACCTGCTGGCCGGCGCGGTTGCATATTCTAATCAGAATTATTTTAACAGCGCTTTGCTTATTAACGGAAAAGGTATCCCGGTAGCAACTTATAGTAAGCTGCATTTAGTTCCTTTTGGCGAGTACATCCCGCTTAAAAATATTTTTCCATTTTTAGAAACAATTGCTCCGATTGGTGATATCCAGCCGGGCCGGGAGTATACGATATTTAACCAGCCCGCTAATTTTGGCGTGCTGATTTGTTTCGAGGACCTTTTCCCGGAATTATCCCGGGAGTTTGTAAAACGGGGGGCAAGGTTTCTGGTGAACATTACTAATGATGCCTGGTATAAAGAAAGCAGCGCTGCGTATCAGCATTGTGCCGCTTCGGTTTTTAGGTCGGTTGAGAATCGCGTATATTTAGCCCGGGCAGCCAATACGGGGATTTCCGGTTTTATTGATCCATCCGGAAAAATATCGGCAACCGTGCGGGATGCTTTAGGTAAAGATATTTTTGTTCAAGGCTACAGCAGCCAGAGCATTTGTTTAGCCGGAGGCAATCGCACCATTTATAATCGCTACGGAAATTTTTTCCCTGTTTTTTGCCTACTGTTTAATGCCTGCGTTATAATATCCTTTTTAAGAAACCGCTACTTATTAAAACCCCGCGCTTAACCAGATGCCCAGCCCAGGGAGAAGTCCGGGGGTGCGCTGTTTTCTACGGCGGTTGTGCCGATGTGCTCTTTGCGGAGCATATTATATCCGGACACGAAATGATAAAAAGAGTTTTATTGATTATTCTGGTTGTAACCTGCGCTGGGTTTAAGCTCGCAGGTTAAGCAGTATTTTGTTCGCCCTTTTGAATATATTTAGCGGCCCAAAGGTTCCATGTGCACTACGACATCCGTTATCCCGGGAATGGCGATTTTAATTGCCTCTTCAATGCGGTCGCTTATCTGGTGGGCATTATCTATATGCATGCTGGGATTAACCTGTACATGTAAATCTATGTAAATATCATCGATCCTGCCGCGGCTGCGAATCTTATGGCAGGAGCGCACCCCCGGTACTTTTAATACAATATCTTTGACTTTTTGATCGTCCAGGAAAACTGCTGTGTCGCATAGCACATCCGAGCTTTCTTTAACAATCTCAAAAGCAGCGTATCCGATAAATAACGCGATTAATATGGTGGCAATGGGGTCAATTAGAGGGAATCCCATGCGGGTGACAATGAGGGAGATGATTACCGAAAAAGAAGTAAAAATATCTGCCCGGGTATGCAGGGAATCCGAAACCAGTATATCGCTTTTTAAGGCCTTGCCTTTTTTATATTCATAGCGCATTACATAAATATTTACCGCTAAAGTAATCAGCATTATTATGAAGCTGCCCAGGTCTGCCTGGAAGGGGATCGGATGATGCAGGCGCTGCCAGCCTTGTTTTAATAAATTGAATGAAACAAGGAAGAGCATAGCGGCAATCCCCAGGGAAAACAAGGTTTCATATTTTTTATGTCCGTAGGGGTGGTCTTTGTCTACCGGTTGACAGGCGAAATAGATGCCGATTATTCCAATAAGATTGGACGTCCCGTCAGATAAAGAATGGAATCCGTCTGCAGCCATACTGGAACAGCGGCTGTTTAATCCGTAAATTATCTTGGCTAAAGCTACCGCCCAGTTTAAGGCTAAGATGATAACCAGGATCTTTCTGATTTTCTGATAATGTTTCCGGATATCCGCGGTCATGGTATTATTGTATAATAATTACTGTGGTTTGCAAACGTTAAATCGGGGATAGAATTGTCCTTGGCCTACGGCGGATTGTAAACGAAAAACCCGGCGTTTATAGGGGGAAATACTTATATATACCGGAAATTCTAAGCCAGGCGTTTATTAAAATGCTCGAAAAAAAATTACTTTAATGATAGAATAAACTTATGCGTAGAATAAAAATATTAATATTTGTGTTTATTTGGTTATCCGCAGGTTGTGCGGGGGTTCAGCAATCCGGTTTAAAGTGGAAAAGCCATGAGGTAGAATTACCTGCTTTTCAACCGGGCCAGAAAGTTTTAATTCTGGCACCGCATCCGGATGATGAAGCAATCGCTTGCGCAGGAGTTATTCAAAAAGCGCTTAAAGCGGGAGCGCAGGTTAAAATAGTTTTTCTAACTAACGGTGACCATAACGAACTGGCGTTTATTGTTTATGAAAAAAGAATTACTATCCGCCAGGGTGAGTTTATTCATTTGGGCAAAGTGCGCCAGCAAGAGTCGATTAAAGCGATGAAATTCCTGGGGTTGGCGGAAAAAGACCTGGTGTTTTTAGGGTATCCGGATTACGGTACTTTTGAGATTTTTTGTAAATATTGGGAAGCGGGTAAACCTTTTCGCGACCGGTTAACCCGGATATCCCGCGTGCCTTATAAAGACAATCCTTCTTATGGCTCCGAGTATATTGGAGGCAATATTCTGGCGGATATTACTAAGCAGATTTTGGACTATCAGCCGGACAAGATATTTGTGTCGCATCCTGCGGATGTTAACGTTGACCATAAAACATTATATTTGTTCTTGCAGGTGGCTTTAAGTGATTTAGGTTCGCGGATAGCTAAGCCGGAAGTTTATCCGTATCTTGTGCACTGTGTGGGCTGGCCTAAGCCCCGGCATTACCATCCGGAATTAGAGTTATACCCGCCGGATAAATTTATTGATTCTCCTCTTGTTTGGCAGCGTTTGGATTTAAGCCCGGAGGAATTAGACAAAAAATACCGGTCGATTCTTTTTTATAAAAGCCAGACACAATCCAGCGCATTTTATTTATTGGCTTTTGCCAGAAGGAATGAACTGTTTAGTGATTATCCGGAATTGGAGCTAAAGCCCCAGCCAGCTTCACCCGGCAAGGAGGTTGTTTATTCTGACGTTTCAGAGATGTTGGAAGAGGTGCAACGCCCAACGGATTTAAAGCAGCCTGATGAAACAATTGAAGACAAGGGGACTGTAAATTATGCGGTTGTAGATGATTATTTTGTTGTGCATTTGGATAAGCCTAAGAAATTGAGTAGCAGATTTGGAGTAATCCTGCATATCTTTGGGTATAGCCGCAATACTCCTTTTGCTTTGATGCCCAAGATCCGGATTATTACCAAGGGCAAAAGTTGTAAAATATTTAGTGCCAAGAAGAAAGTAATTAAATCCGGGGTAATATTAGATTTTCAAAGAAATTCTTTAATTATTAAGATCCCGCTTGATCTTTTAGGCCAGCCGGATTATGCGCTTACAGCGCTGAAAGCCTACCATGGCAATTTACCTATCGACGCGGTGGTATTTCGTAAAGTCAAGATTAAATAGGAGGGGTATATGCTGGAGTTCCTGGCGGTAAAAATCAATAAGCCTTTGGATTTAAATTTTATTCTAGGGCAAAGCCATTTTATTAAAACCGTTGAGGATCTTTATGAAGTTTTAATTAATGTTCCCGGGATAAAATTCGGCTTAGCTTTTGCGGAAGCCTCCGGAGCCTGTAAAATAAGAAGCGAAGGCAATGACCCGGATTTGGTGGATTTAGCCTGTAAAAATATGCTGGAGCTGGGCTGCGGGCATAGCTTTCTTATTTTTCTTAAGCAGGCTTACCCGGTCAATGTCTTAAATGCCATTAAGAATATTCCTGAAGTATGCAACATATATTGTGCTACGGCTAACCCCACAGAAATAATCGTGGCCAAGAGCCAGTCCGGCCGCGGTATATTAGGGGTGATTGACGGGGAAGTCCCTCGGGGGATCGAAAATCCTGAAGATATTGCCTGGCGTAAGGGGTTGCTGCGCAAGCTTGGTTATAAGCTTTAAAGTTGTTCATGCTTGCAATTTAGGGGTAGCTTGATATATAATTTGTCCAACTGAAATCAGTTTTCTATTCCGGGGCTTAAAGGCCGGCATGAGTGCCGCCAAAATTAATAATGGACTTTAAAAAAATTCGTAAAAGTTTTAGCCGTTTTGCGGCTTGGGTAGGAATTAATATATGTTCTTTGATTGTTAAGGTTATTCCGGCAGGATGCCTTTATTCTTTCGCTAAGAATATTGCGGCATTGGCTTTTATTTTTGCGGGGAAGCAGAGAAAAATAGCCCTGGACAGCTTAGGTATTGCTTTTGGCAAAGAAAAATCACCTAAGGAAATTGAAAAAATAGCTAAAGATTGCTTTACGTATATGGCCAAGAGCGCGGTGGAATTAATGTTCTTTTTTGATAAGCCGCAGGCTTTAAAGAAACTGGTGCAGATCCAGGGAAAAGAAAATCTTGACAAAGCTTTAGCCGCCGGCCGGGGGGTTATTCTGGTCAGCGCGCATTTCGGGAATTTTCCGCTGCTTCTGGGAAGATTGGCGGTGGAAGGTTATAAGGCCGGTGGGATTATGAAACCGATGCATGATGCCAAAATGGAAAAAATCTTTCTTGAGAAAAGAAAAAAGTTCGGGGTCAGGACTATTTATAGCCAGCCGCGTAATGAATGCGTAAATAATTCCATCAGTGCTTTGCGTAATAACGAGTTAATTTTTATACCGATTGACCAGAATTTCGGCACGGCAGGAGTATTTGTTGATTTTTTTGGCGAAAAAGCAGCTACGGCTACCGGCCCGGTGATTTTGGCGCAAAGGACGAAAGCGGCATTAATCCCCTGCTTTATCATCAGGCAGCCTGATGACCAACACAAGATAATCTTTGAACCGGAGTTAAAGCTGGAGGAAGGGAAGGATTCCCGGGACGTGATCTTGATTAATATCCAAAGGCTTACAAATATAATTGAGTCATATATCCGCAAATATCCTGCGGAGTGGGGTTGGATCCACCGTAGATGGAAAAGCCGTCCGGTTAAATAGAAAATGGCTGTATTCGCAAGCGAAACATTATTTTTTAAGGAGGTGTTTTATGTCAGCAGAAGAGACGAAATGCTGCGGCGCAGAAAAGAGGTGTGGTTGTGATTCCAAGAAAGCAGTAGCTACGTTTTTTAAAATTGTTTTGGGTCTGGGATTTTTAGTTTTAGGGGGATGGGCAATTTTGAAGTTTTGGCCATCGCTCTTGGTAATTATCCAAGGCGGTATTGGTTTATTGTTGATATTAGCCGGCGTAATTATCCTGGCTATTGCTAAAGAATAAATAAATTTTTAGAAGGGGCGTTCTCAATTTAAAAACAGGAATGCCCCTTTTTATCGTTATAGCCCTATTTCTTTTGCTATTATTTATTTTTTCATATATAATGTATAGAAATTACATCTTTAACGATAATAGAGGAGATAGACATGGAAGCGATTATCAAGAATGAATTTATCACCGATAAACGGCTTTGCCGGTTTTTAGGCGTGGGGGTTTTTGTTATTTTCACCGCCTTGTCAGCCTTTGTGCGTATTCCTTTGCCTTTTACGCCCGTTCCCCTTACTTTGCAGACATTTTTTGTCCTGCTCTCCGGGGCATTATTAGGAAGAAAATTAGGGATAATCACTCAAGTAACATATATGTTTTTAGGATTAAGCGGACAGCAGGTATTTACCGGCTTAGGCAGCGGCAGCCTTTACCTACTGGGGCCTACCGGAGGTTATCTGGTCGGGTTTGTTTTGGCTTCTTTTCTTGCCGGTAATTTGCTGTTTAAAGAAAAGCAAAGTACGCCTGTCGTTTTTATTAAATTATTAGCCGCAGACTTTATACTTTTACTGAGCGGTATGCTTTGGTTAAAAGTAAGCATTTCTATTGCGCTGAGCAAAGCATTCTTGCTGGGTTTTTTACCGTTTGTATTTGGCGATATATTGAAAGTTGCCCTGGCGACAGTTGTCTATAATAAACTGCATACGCGGATTAAGTCCATTCTTTATTAGTTTAAGAGATCGCCAGCAATATCTAAATAAATGAAAAGCCTTTCCCTGAAGCTGCTTTGTTTGTTTCTTCTGGCATTTTCTTTGGGTGCCTGCGCCAGGTTCTCCGGGATGACCGCACACCAGGCTCTCTCCATAGGCATATTCTCCGCATCAATTCTTGGAACACTTTTCTTTTGGGATTTCCGCCTGAGTTTTGCTTTTATCGGCACATCTGTATTATTAATGACCAAGACGGTTGATTTAGAACACGTTATCGAATTCTCATCGTTGGAAGTAATCCTATTTTTGGTGGGGATGATGGTAATTATTGGATTATTGAAAGACTCCGGGGTTTTTGCCTGGATCGTCAGCCTTATTTTGCGGATCCCGAAATTAACCGGCAAGAAATTTGTTTTACTGGTTGGCCTTTTGTCTGCCTTGCTTGCTTGTACGGTTGATGAGGTAACCTCGATCATTTTTATGGTTGTCGCGGTTTTAGAAATTTGTGAATATTTCGAGGTTAACCCGGTGCCTTTTTTAATTATTTCTGTTTTAACTACTAATATCGGTTCGGCCGCCACGGTTTTAGGGAATCCTATCGGTATATTGATTGCTTCTAAATCCGGGCTGACCTTTGAAGATTTTATCGTTAAGGCTTTCCCCTTGGCTTTGGTTTGCTTAATTGTTACGATGCTTATTCTTTTGTTTTGGTATAAAAAATCTATTAAACTGCTGGATGAACAGATGCAGAGATTGGGGGCTAACGAAATATTGATCAGGTTGATTTCTGTGCCCCCGGAAAAAAGCCTCAAAATAAGCTTGGGGATATTCGGGATGATGCTTATTTTTATTTCTTTGCATCACCGTATGGAAATAGCCTGGGGATTACCGGCAAATACTGTTTTATTAGTTGTCCCTTTGATAGCTAGCGGCGCCGTAATGATCTGGAAGCATCAAAAGGCCAGAAAGTATATTGAAAAAGATGTGGAATGGTGGACTTTGCTTTTTTTTCTGCTCTTATTTGTGCAAGCCGGGACATTAAAATATACCGGAGCAACTGTTTTTATTGCCGAACATATGCTGGCGGCAACCGGCAATAGCCTGGAGCTTTTGACCGGAGCAATATTGTGGATAAGCGCGCTGGGTTCAAGTGTTTTAGACAACGTTGTTTTAGTGGCGGCGTTTATTCCGGTAGTACAAGGTTTTGAGGGGCTAAATATGAATTTACAGCCATTGTGGTGGGCTTTACTTTTTGGCGGCTGCCTGGGGGGCAATATTACTCTTATCGGTTCAACCGCAAATATCGTGGCAATCGGTATTCTGGAGAAAGAAAAACGCTTAAAAGTTACTTTTTTAGATTGGTTCTGGGTAGGCTTAACGGTTGGCTTAATTACTACCTTGATTATTACGGCAGCATTGGTTTTTCTGCCGTTTTATAGATAACTTGACAAGCCGGAAATCTTATGTTAATTTGAAAATAACTTTAAAGGAGGCAAAAATGAATTTTAAGAAATTTATTATTTTATCCGGGTTTGCTATCGCAATGATAGCTACTGCGCAAATTGCCCTGGCTGAAGAGGCTGTGTTTGTGCCTGTTGATTCTGCAATAGCGGAGTCTAGCGCACAGCCTGGTGCGCAGAATGATATGCAATGGGCCTGGGGGGAAGTAACAAATTTAGATAGCCAAGCCAAGATGCTTACCTTGAAGTACCTTGATTATGAGACGGACCAGGAAAAAGACCTGGTTTTGATCGTCGATGAAAATACTACTTTTGAAAATGTAAAGGATCTTAATGAGTTAAAGCTCAAAGATACCCTGAGCATCGATTATATGATCGGAGCAGATAACCGCAATATCGCCAAAAATATTAGTTTTGAGAAACCGGATACTTCGCCTTCAGCCCCGGTGTTGATTACAGAGAATAACCAGCCGGTTGTTGCTGTGGCGGCAGATAAGCCCGCCGTTGAGACAGCGCAACCTGCAGTTTCTTCTGTGGAGCCGGCTGCTGCTGTGCTTACGCAACCGAAAACGCCTGTTGTGAGTTCAGCTGCAACAACAACTGATGAAGCTACTGCTCCGCCGGTTGCGTCAGAAACAGTTCCGCCTGCTACTCAAGTTCAGCCCCAGTAAATTTTTCTCCGGTTGTATAAAGTTTAAATTGCTGTGTTTTAGGCAGGGTTTCAAAGCCCTGCCTGATTTTTATTAATTAAGTTTAATTACCAAGCTTTTATATGAAAAATATAAAGTTGATTATTTTTGATTTAGACGGGACATTAATTGATGCTTATGCTGCGATAGGCGAAAGCTTTAATTATGTAATGCGTAACCTAGGATTAAAACCGCAAAGTGAAGGCGCTGTCCGGCGGCTGGTGGGTTGGGGGGATATAAATTTACTTACGCCATATGTGTTACCGGCAGGGTTAAAGAGCGCTTTAAAGTTGTATCGGGGTCATCATAAACACAGCCTGCTTAAATATGCACATCTTTATCCCGGAGTTAGGTCTCTTTTATTGGCTTTAAAGAAAAAGGATTATAAGTTAGCGGTAGCCAGTAACCGGCCTAGTAAATTTTCCCGTATCTTGTTAAAGCATTTAGGTATAAGTGTTTTTTTTGATTATGTTCTTTGCGCGGATCAGTCCCGGTATGGTAAGCCTCATCCGGAGATGCTCAATAAAATAGTTAGGCGGTTTAGGTTTAAGAAATCGCAGGCTTTATATGTTGGAGATATGGTTATTGATGCTCAGGCGGGAAAGCGCGCAAAAATCAGGACTATAATTGTCACTAGCGGCTCAAGCAGCCGGCCGGATATCAAAAAAGAGCACCCATTTATGATTATTCCCGCGGTTCGCCGTTTACTCAAGCTACTTTAACGGCCGGTTATCATAAGTTATGCTAATTTTTTAGTTGTTATCCACAGGATTAAGGAAGTTCTTTAGATTGAAACTTTCCTTGACAGCCTGCTCAATCGGTAATATATTAACACCTAAGCATGGAAAAAAGTTTTAAGCTTTTAAGTGTTGTGGTCATTTTGCTATTTTTGGGAGGGTGTTTTTCCACAAAATCCCATTCTGCACTAAATAAAACTCCCGCTAAGGAGTTGTTAGAACCGTACCAGGGGCCACAAGCTAAAATTTCCATTAATGATTTTGAGCTAAAAACCTCCGGAGCTGATGCGCAAGTAAGTTTGGCCCTTAAAGAATATCTGGTCAGCGTTCTCCACAGGACAAAGCGTTTTACGATTGTCGCTCCGCAGGAGGCAGACCTTATTATTAATGTGGGTATTGTTGAGTTTATCCCGGAGAATTCCGGCGGGAAAAGCGGTTTAGCCGGCGGAGGAAGCAGCGCCAGTGGTTTTATGGGCGGTTTATTAGGCGAAGTTTTAAACAAAGCCAATATGCAGTTAAGCCTGCGGATTATCGACCGGGTTACTTCGGCAGTAATCAGCAGCAGGGATATTCAAAGCCAGGTGGTGGAACATCCCGGGAAGAAAATAAAATTTCCGCAGGATAAAGCTTTTAGGAATGGTTTTACTAATTATGTAGACACCCCGATGGGGAAAGTTATTTACGACTGCATTATTGAAGCCGGCAGTTTTATTGTTCAGAATGTACCGCAGAATTATTATAAAGGATAAAAAACATGGGAAAAAGAAAACGTAGAGGAAAGCTTAATTGGCGTTCCAAGAAAGCAAATAAAGGCAGAAAACCCAATTTAGGTTAAATTCCTGCATATGGTTTTATTCTGGATATTAGCCAGCACATTTTTAGTCAGCCTTATTTCCTTAGTAGGTATTTTTACTTTGGCGGTCAAGGAGAACCTTCTGCATAAGATTCTTTTCTGCTTGATCGGTTTTTCTGCCGGGGCGCTCATTGGCAGTGCTTTTTTGCATATCCTTCCGGAGGCTTTGGAGAGTAATCCAAGCACCGCAGTATTTTCTTACCTAATTCTGGGGATTGTCATCTTCTTTATTATGGAAAGGTTCCTGCACTGGCGCCATTGCCATGAAGAGGGTGTTTGCAAGACCCACGCCTTTACCTACCTGACTTTAGTCGGTGATGGTTTTCATAATTTTGTCGACGGGATGGTCATTGCCACTAGTTTTGTAGTTTCTCTCCAATTGGGTTTAGTGACTACCTTAGCCATCATTTTGCACGAAATACCTCAGGAACTGAGTGATTTTGCCGTTCTAGTATACGGGGGGTTTAGCAAGAAAAAGGCGCTGTTATTTAATTTTGCTTCGGCGCTAATGGCGATGATCGGGGCTTTAACCGGCTATTTTATTCTTGATTATGTCCGGGGATTTGCGAATCTTATCTTACCGCTTACCGCCGGAGGATTTATTTACATCGCTACCAGTGATCTTATCCCGGAACTGCATAAAGAAAACGATCTTAAGCGTTCGATGGCTGCTTTTTCCGCTTTTTTGTTGGGGATAGCATTTATGGCTTTGGCCAAGAAATTTTTGCCATGTTAGCTGCAGGCGCGGACGCAACCACAGATTAAATTCTATGAAGATAAAAGCGCTGGCCTTAATTTCCGGGGGCCTGGATAGTTTATTGGCTGCCAAGCTTATTCATGACCAGGGGTGTGAAGTTACCGGGCTGCATTTTAAAATTCCTTTCTGTAAATTAAATATAAAAGAATCCTTTCCAGACATCGGTATTAATATTATTGAAGAAGATATTGGAGTGCAGTTTCTCGAATTGCTCCGGCAGCCGCATTATGGTTTTGGTTCGAATATGAACCCTTGCATTGATTGCAAGATTCTTATGTTTAGCCGGGCCAAGGAATTAATGCCGGAATTGGGGGCAAGATTTATTATTACCGGTGAAGTGCTTGGCCAGCGGCCGATGTCCCAGAATAAACAGGCTTTAAAATTAATCAGGCGCAGGAGCGGCCTGGATGATTTATTATTGCGGCCGCTTTCGGCTCAGTTTTTTCCTCCTAGCCTGGCCGAAAAAGAAGGTTGGGTTAAGCGGGAAAAACTGCTCAATTTTAACGGCCGGATACGCACTCCGCAGATGCAGCTGGCGAAGAACTTGGGGTTTGATGATTATGCCAATCCGGCCGGCGGATGCTTGTTAACCGATCCTTGTTTTTCTAAAAGATTAGCAGAACTTTTGTCGCACAATGAATTAAACTTAGAGAATCTGGAACTTTTAAAAATCGGCCGGCATTTCCGCCTGGGAAATGACACCAGGCTGGTGGTAGGCCGGGATGAAGGCGAAAATAACCGGCTCTTGCATTTGGCGCAGCCAGGTGATTATTTGTTTGGGCCCCAGAAGGATTTAGCCGGCCCCACGGCGTTGGCTAGAGGGTTAATGAACCAAGAAATGATCTTTTTAGCTTCGCAGGTTACCTCTGCTTATACCGATACCGCGGGGTTAGATAAAATAGAGGTGCTTTACCGGCAAGTTCCCGCAGCTAAAGATAGCGTGCATAAAATTCCCCAGCTTCCCAAAGAAAGATTTACGTATTTGTTTATATGAAAGAGGCCCAGCTTTATACCCGTTTAGAAAACCGGCAAGTACATTGTCAGCTTTGCGCGCATAATTGTAAAATTCCGGAAGGTAAATTTGGATTTTGCCGGGTCAGGCAGAATATTTCCGGTACTCTTTATACGCATAATTATGGTAAACTCGTAGCCGCTAATATTGATCCGGTTGAAAAAAAGCCGCTGTATCATTTTTTGCCCGGCTCGTCCACTTTTTCTATTGCCAGTTCCGGATGTAATTTTCGTTGCGGCTTCTGCCAGAATTGGGAGATTTCCCAGTTTAACCTGGATAATCCGCATTTGGGCGAAAATTTTAGCGCCGGGCAAGTTATAACATTAGCCCAAGAATCCGGTTGCCGCAGTATCGCCTATACTTATACCGAGCCAACAATTTATTTTGAATTTGCTCTGGAAACAGCCAAGTTAGCCAGAGCGGCAGGTTTACGGAATATCTTTGTGACTAACGGTTATCTGACCCGGCAGGCAATTTCATTACTTTGCCCGTATATGGATGCGGCTAATATTGATTTAAAGTTTTTTAAAGAAAATTCTTATCTAAAGATATGCTCAGCCAAACTTAGCCCGGTACTTGATTCCATACAATCATTGCATGCTGCCGGAGTCTGGATTGAAATTACTACTTTAATTATCCCCGGGGAGAACGATAACCCGGAAGAACTGGCGGCAATGGCAAAATTTATTGCTGCAATAGATAAAGATATCCCCTGGCATATTTCGCGTTTTCATCCGGATTATAATTTTAAAGATTATGCGCCTACTTCTGAACTTACGCTTAAATTAGCCTATAATGCCGGAGTAGAGCAGGGATTGCGTTACGTCTATGCCGGGAATTTTACTGCTTGGGGGCAGGATACTTTATGCGGGAAGTGCCATAAACTTTTGATTAAGCGGGATGGATTTAATGTTTTAGAGTCTCATTTGTCACAAAATAGGTGCGTATTTTGTCAGGCAGTCTTGCCTGGGGTGTTTGGGCAAGGTTGCATGCATGCCAAGGATTAAACTTACTCACACTAGCGTGTTCGTAAGTTAAGCTTTGGCATAGATCCCCGCAGAAGGCGGCGGGGATTAATGCGCACATTGACTTACTCGTACTATCGTACTCGTAAGTCAAGTGCTTATTAAGTTTGGTATTGACAGGTTGGGGGGTTAGGTTTAAAATAAACCAATAGCTTAATTTAACCCATAATTTTACCCCTATCA
This sequence comes from Candidatus Omnitrophota bacterium, assembly GCA_028712375.1. GTDB lineage: Bacteria > Omnitrophota > Gorgyraeia > Gygaellales > Profunditerraquicolaceae > UBA6249. The sequence continues at coordinate 42,237 of JAQTQG010000007.1, read as the reverse complement.
ATCAGTAGGGGTATATTTTTACGACTTTTATATGGCCCCGGAAACCAATAAATTTGATCCTAAAAAATGCATTGTATTCTTTGATTTTGATAATACGATTGCTACCTGTGATGTTTTTGATAATATGCTTCTGCTTTTTTCCAAGGATGACCGTTGGGTAGAGCTGGAGAAAAGATGGAAGAGCGGTAAGATTGGTTCGAAAACCTGCCTGGAAGGCCAGTTGCGGGGCATGGCCTTGGACAAGAAATCTTTAGATGCTTATTTGCCTAAGATAAAACTGGATCCTTATTTTAAGCCGATTTATAAACTTTTGTTGGCTAAAAAGGTTAAAACCCTGATTTTAAGCGATAATTATGATTATATTCTTAACCGGGTTTTAAAAATCAACGGAATCAACAAGCTTAAAGTTTACGCTAATAAATTAAGTTTTTCCCGTGATAAAATTATTACAGACTATCCTTTCAAAAATAAAGATTGCCAGATTTGCGCGCATTGCAAGACAAAAAATCTTCTGGCAAAAACGGCTAAAGATTCTGTAGTTATTTATATTGGTGACGGGGAGTCGGATATCTGCCCGGCCAAGCATGCGCATGTGGTATTCGCTAAGGATCATTTGCTTAGGCACCTTAAAGACAGTAAGCTGGATTATATGGCTTTTCATAATTTAAAAGACGTCTTCACCTATTTAAAAAGGAAATTAATGTGAATTCAAAACAATTGAACAGGGAACCTAAGAATAAAAAATCTTCTACCCTTGATGAATTATTAGCCTTGGAGGCAAAATATTGTTCTTGGGGGGATACCGTGCATTATGCCGAGAAGCTTAATGTATTTAAAAGCGCCGAAGGGAGTTATCTTTATGACCGCCAGGGCGTAGAGTATTTAGACCTGCAGATGTGGTATTCGGCGGTTAATTTCGGTTACCGGAATCAACGCCTAAACACCGTCTTAAAGAACCAAATTGATACTTTGCCGCAATTGGCTTGCCAGTATCTTCATGAAGAAAAGATACAGTTAGCAGCTAAATTAGCACAAAAAAATGAGCGGACGTTTGAGGAAAAGGGAAGAATTCATTTTAATGTCGGCGGCTCAAGCGCCTTGGAAGATTCACTAAAGTTAGTGCGCAATCATTCCGGGCGCAGCCTGGTTTTTGCATTTATGGGCGGTTATCATGGACGGACTCTGGGCGCTTCGGCGATTACTTCGAGTTTCAGGTACCGGGAACGTTTCGGGCATTTTGGCGACCGGGCGATGTTTGTGCCGTATCCTTATTGTTTCCGCTGCCCGTATGATAAAAAAAGAGATTTTTGCGATTTATATTGTTTAAAACAATTCGAAAGGCTTTTCGAAACCGAATATTATTCAGTAGTAAACAAAAAAAATAATAAATGTGAATTTGCTGCTTTTTATGCTGAAGCCATCCAGGGCACCGGCGGTTATATCGTGCCGCCTCAGGAGTATTATTCCAGATTAAAGGATATTTTGGATCACTACGGAATTCTATTTGTCGATGATGAGATACAGATGGGTTTTTTTCGTACAGGTAAATTCTGGGCGATTGAACATTTCAATATTACTCCGGATGTTCTGGTTTTTGGTAAGGCCTTGACCAATGGTTTGAATCCGATCAGCGGGGTTTGGGCGAAAGAAAAATTAATTTCACCCACGGTTTTTCCTCCCGGTTCTACTCATGCCACGTTTTCCAGTAATCCTCTGGGCACAACTGCAGGGCTGGAGGTAATGAAGTTAATTGAAGAATCCGACTTTTCGACTTCTATCCCCAGGAAGGGCAGATATTTTGTTGCCCAACTTAAAAGATTACAGAAAAAATATCCTCAAATTGGCGATGTTGATGGAATTGGCCTGGCTTTGCGGGTAGAGATTTGCGAGAAAGACGGTTACACCCCGAATAAAGATCTTACCGATAAAATCACGAATCTGGGATTAAGCGGGTCATTAAATGTCCGCGATAAGCGGCGGGGATTAATTTTAGATGTCGGCGGGTATTATAAGAACGTTTTTACTATCGCCCCCTCATTTTATATTACGGAAGAAGAAATTGATTTGGGAGTCGAGCTTTTTGAAGAAGCTTTAAGCAGGGCGTTAAAGAAATAGGCCTTGGTATTTTTATGCTGAATAAGGGCATTACCGTCCTAAATTTTGATAACAGCGTTATTCAGCAGCAGCAACTTTTTTCCCAATATCCTGCCCGGGTAATCGATCTTACCGGGCTATCCAGCCTTGCCCGGCACTATATGCCTGCGGTTGTGCGCGGACAAGTCCAGCAGCTTATCCCGCAAGAAAATAAATACCCCGTTTTTATCGGTTCAGGTGATTTCCATCATGTCAGTGAAATACTCACTAGCCGGATCAAGGAACCTTTTTGCCTGATTGTATTTGATTTTCATCCGGATTGGGACAGTTTACCTCCGCGCTTTGGATGCGGTTCATGGGTAAGCGCATCTTTAAAAAATAAAAACATCCTTAAATGCGTGTTAATTGGCGCAGGCTCCGATGATTTAAATACCGGCGCATTGCAGGCAGCTAATTTGGAGGCTTTGGCCGGTGACCGTTTGGAAATTTATCCTTATCGGCATAAACCCAGCCGGGTTTATTTCAGGAGGGTGGCGCAGAATTATTCGTTGAATATGCGGAAAGATTTTTTTTCAAGTAAAATTAGCTGGCGCCAGTTAGCAAACGAGGATTTGGAGAAATTTACTTTAGAATTAATCAGCCGCCTGCCTACTCCGAGAGTTTATATTTCTATAGACAAGGATTGCCTTAAAAAAGATTTTGCACTGACTAATTGGGAAGAAGGATTATTGCGGTTGGAGCAACTTTTGATAATGCTTAAGTTATTGCGGGATAATCTGGATATCCTTGGCTTAGATGTGGTAGGGGATTATTCTCCTGTCGGGGATTTGAAAGGGATGAAAGGGATGATTTCTAGAATAGACCATCCGCAGCAGTTTACCGGAAGCCATTGCGCGGAGGAATTGATCCGGCAGGTAAATGCGCGTAGTAACCTGGCTATCCTGAATGAATTATTCCGTTAAGTTAAATATTTTTCAAAAAACTCCGATGTTTTTTCCGCAACTTGTTCTCTTTCCTGGTCAGCGATAATAATATGGTAGGAGTTTTCAAATAAAAATACTTCCTTGTTTTTTGATCCGATATGATTGTAGATATAGTATGAATTTTTGGGGCTGGTTACGTCGTCGTCTTTGGCCTGGAGCAATTGTACCGGCGTGGTTATGGATGGGAGTATTTTCATTACTTGTTTTGCCAGTAAATGATTTTGGCGCATGCTGGATACCGGGATAACCGGGTATCCGTAGAGATGTACCTTGCTATAATCGAATAAGTCTGATTTTTTGTAAAAGTTTTCAATTCTTGAGCGCAGCCTTTGGTTTTTAATGCCGTAAGGATATCCTTCTTTAAGATAAAAGTAATATTGTAAAGGTGTTTTGTAAACCAGCGGTAAGAGAAACCTGGATTTCGGGTTAGCCCAGCCGTCAAAAAATAAAGTCGGGGAAAAACAGTTTAAGGCCTTTACTTTGCCGGGAAACTCATGCGCCAGTAATATTCCGATCAGGGCGCCGAAAGACAACCCTGCCACAAATATATTTTCATAATCATTGGCGTATTTAGTGAATTCGTTGCGTATCGCCGCGTAAATTTCTTGCCAGGATGTTCTTTTCAGGCAGGAGATAGTTTTATCGTGATTAGCCATTAAGGGGCAGGCAACAGAAAACCCCTTTTTGTTTAGGTGTTGGGCAATCGAACCCATTTCTTTAGCAGTACCGGTTAATCCATGGATTAGGAAACATAAATTTTTGTTTCCCGGTAAGAAAAAGCTGGTATTTGGTATGCTATTAATCAGCCGGTTATCTTCTCTGGTGGAAAAAATGATCATGAAAATCCTTTCAAAGTTTCTTGAGTTGATGAATAATGTTTTTTAAGTCTGTTTCTTTTAAGAATTTACTGGTACTCAGGGTAATAGTTCTTTCTGCTAAAGACCTAGCATGCGGGCAATCTGTATCTGGCACAATATTTTTTAAATAAGGGTAATCGGTGATTGCCGCCAGGTATATTTGTGATATGCCTAGCCCGGAATTCTGGAAAAGTTTTAGCGCCCGGTTTCTTTTGCCGGCATCCTCAAAGACCAAGGTAAGATAGGGGTAGCTGGCTTTTGTCCGTGCCGATTCAACCAGTGGTTTAATTCCCGGGATACCTCCCAGCGCCGCAAGATAATCGGCTGTTTTTTGACGCTGTTGTTGGATGTTTTCATCGAGCTGGTTAAAAAATAGATACCCCAGAGATTCCCGGAATCCGGAAACTTTATGTATCGGGAAATCAATATCAAAATATTCCCCCATTGCTTTTACCGGATTTTTAAGCATCTGCCAGAAGATCTGCGGCAACCTGAAGGCAAACCAGAATAGTTGTGGGCGATAGAATAGGCTGTAAGCGGGTAATTCCAATATTTTTAAAGTTTCAGATAGCCTGCTGCGCGGAATGGCCTTACGGGCGTAGGTATCTAAAAGCCAGGAGTATTCAGGTTTATTCGTTATGGCCAGCCCGCCTTCATATATGGTTAACCCTTTACCGCGGCAGAGGCTGAAAAAAGCGAATTCTCCGAAAGAGCCGGTTTTTTTATCTTGGTATTCTGCTCCCAGGCTTTGCGCGCAATCTTCAATCAGGAATATATTATCTTTTTTGGCGATTTCTGAGATAGTTTCTAGTTCCGCGGGGATTCCCCCTAAATGCACCGCTAGTATCGCCAGGATATCTTTGTCTTCTGCGCATATTTTACGCAGTAATCCCGGGTTAAAGTCAAAATCGTTTTGATTTATATCACAAAGTTTTATTTTAAGGCCGGCCCTTTTTATCGCCAGAGGGATAAGGGGGCAAACAAAAGCAGGGATGATCACCGTTGTTTTTCCGGAAATTTTTTTCAGGCTTTCCAGGATTAAGTAGAAGGCGGCAGTCCCGGAGTAAGTGAGCAGGGCAGCAGGAGCCCCCAGGTATTTTTTAAATTCTTCCTCAAGCCCTCTGGCGGGGCATTTCTTTATTAATGGTAAGATTAAGCTTTTAATACTGATTGACCAGCCTGCGGTTGGGGGGATTTCTTTAAAAATGTTCAAGTTTCGTTTCCATTCTATTGGTGTGGTAGAGCTTCGTGGTGTTTTGTCAGCGGCACCGTCCAAATTTATTATTATTTATATAATCATTTTATGCTAAAATAAGCCAAAATTCAAGGGAACTCTCTGTGGCTTTGCTTATTGGAGAGCAAACCACTGCTTGTCTAGCTTGTGGCTTTGGCTTATTGGAGGCCAAACCACTCTTTTGGCTTTAAAAGTGCCTTGATTATTTTAGCATATGCCTGAAATTACATATAAAATATATGATAGCATTGACCGGATTGCCAAAAAAGACTGGGATGATATTTTTGGAAATATTCCGGAAAGTTTCGCGTTTTATAAAGCCCTGGGCGATTCCGAGCTTTATGAGTTTTCTTTTTTCTATCTGGTTATTTATTCTGATGATGAAATTGTGCTCATTGCTCCGTTGTTTAGCAAGGATTTTAATTTGGATATAGCCGTAGAAGGCAAGCTGACGGGAGTTATCCGGTGGATACGCAAAATTTATCCGCGTTTTCTAGTTGCCAGGACATTATTCTGCGGGTCTCCTTTTTCAGAGTTTGGGGTATTGGGAATCCGCCCAAGTTATCCGGATAAAGCCAAACTGATTTCTGTTTTGAATTCGGGATTAAAAAATCTGGCCCTAAAAATTAAAGCCCCTTTGATTATTTTTAAGGATTTTCCTGAATCCAGCCAGCCGTTTTTGGATCTTTTGTTGAAAAAGGGGTTTTCCCGGGCAAAAAGTTTTCCCACAGTAGTAGTAGAGCTAAATTTTAAATCTCTCGCGGAGTACTTTGCCAGCCTGAGCGCATCTACGCGTAAAAATTTAAACCGCAAGATAAAACAAGCTTATATGCTGGGCAATATTGAAGTGAAAGTAGTTCAGGATGTTTTGCCGCAGATTGATCAGGTAATGAACTTGTATGAAAACGCTTATCGCGGCGGTTCGACTAAATTTGAGAGGCTAACCAAAAAGTTCTTTCTGCAGATTGCGCAGGATTTATCCCCCCACGTGCGTTTCTTTCTTTACTATATAGATAATAAGTTAGCGGCATTTAATCTTTGTTTTATTTATGATAATTTGTTCATTGATAAATTTATCGGTTTCGACTATGATGTATCCAGGCGGTATAATTTATATTTTATCAGCTGGGTTAATAATATCCAATGGTGCATAGACCATTCTTTAAGCTATTATTATCCTGGCCAGACAGATTATGAGCCTAAAATCAGGTTGGGAGGAAAGTTGGTTACGCTGTTTGTTTATCTGAAACACCGGAATACAATCTTAAATTTTTTACTTAAGCCGCTAATTTTAATGTTAAAACCGGATAATTTTGATCAGGAGTTACGGGCATAAATTTTATGTTTAAGAAAAAAGTGACATTTAAAATACTGTGTTTGCTGATTGCTAGCGATATGCTGGAAACGGCAGTGCATTTTTTCTTTAAGAAAAGTACTTTGGGGGCCAGTTATGAACAAGTAACGGATTTAGCCACTGCGGTAGTTTTTCTAAAAATAGTTTTCTTTTCACCGTTTTTCTGGGGCGGGTTATTGGCGGTATTCTCTGTGTTTATTCTCTGGTCGCTGATTCTTTCAAAAATAGACCTAAGCGTAGCGGTGCCGATTGCCAGTTTTAGCTATATTTTGGTCCCGCTGGTTTCCGTTATATTTCTCCATGAGCAGATTACTGCCTTGCGCTGGCTGGGGGTATTTTTTGTTCTGGCCGGAGTAATCTTGGTTTCCTTGAGCAGTAAAGAAAGGGCTGAACAGTTAAAATGAAAGAAGGGTTGCTGCTGGTTTTATCTCTGATCGCCTTAACCAGTTTGTGTGATACGATCAATCAACTTTTTTTAAAGTCGGCAATTGATTCTTTGCATTTTATTCCTACTTTTAACCTTATAAAAATATTTAAATTTATTTTTCGGTTATTAATTACGCCCCGGCTTTGGCTGGGGTTTGTTTTCAGCTTGATTTCTTTGTGTGTTTGGCTGGTGGTGCTTTCGAAAGCGGACCTTAACTTTGCTTTTTCTGCCGATAGCATGCACTATATTTTTATCGCCTTGGCTTCCCACTTTGTATTGAAAGAAAAGATGGGCTTTGGACGCTGGCTGGGCACAGGGTTGATTGTAGTGGGGATAATTTTTGTCAGTTTAAGTTAAAGCAGGAAGCGGATTTTAACTGTTTGGGCTGGCCGTTTAGGTTAACATTTAAATTATGAATCCAAAAATTTTAGCTTTAATTATTTTCATTATTTCTTATATTCTATTTGTCTGCTTGCCGCATAAGCGGACTTTGGTAGCTTTAGGGGGCAGTTTATTATTGGTTTTAACCGGTGCCATATCCGTTAAAGATGCTTTTTTGGCGGTAAACTGGAATGTAATGGGTATATTCGTAGGCACTCTGATTTTGGCGGATGTATTTATGCAAAGTAGAGTTCCGGCTTATATTGCGGAAATTGTGGTGGATAGGGCTAAGAGTACAGCCTGGGCAATTTTGTTTATTTGTATTTTAAGTGGTTTTATTTCCGCTTTTGTAGAGAATGTGGCTACGGTATTAATCGTGGCGCCCATTGCTTTGGCCTTGGCTAAGAAACTTCAAATCAATCCTACCAATATGATGATTGCCATTGCTGTTTCCAGTAATTTGCAGGGCGCAGCTACTTTAATCGGGGATCCGCCGAGCATGCTTTTGGGTGGTTTTTCCAAGATGAATTTCGGGGATTTCTTTTTTTACCAAGGTAAACCCAGTATTTTTTTCGCTGTAGAGCTGGGAGCCTTTGCTTCTTTTTTTGTGCTTTATTTCATATTTAGAAAGCACCGGATTAAAACACGGCTTGTCCCGATAGAAAAAGTGAAGAGCTGGGTACCGACAATTCTTTTAGTGAGCTTAATCGTTTTATTGGCGCTTTCTTCCTTATTTGATTCCGGGTTTGCTTCTTTGGCCGGGCAAATCTGTATGGTTTTTGGTATCCTGGCTTTAGTTTGGGAGAAGATGGCAAAGAATGCTTCCATTGCCTCCGGGCTTAAAAAACTGGATTGGGATACGACATTTTTCCTGATTGGTATTTTTATAATTGTCGGGGGAATTTCCCTTACCGGATGGATCCAGGTTTTGGCGGATTGCCTGGCCAGCCTGGTCGGCGGGAATATATTCTTGGGCTATACTGCGATTGTGTTCTTATCAGTGATTCTTTCCGCATTCATTGATAACGTTCCTTTTCTGGTGGCGATGCTTCCGGTGGCGATGATTATGTCGGATAAGTTACAGATCAATCCTTCTTTATTTCTTTTTGGTTTATTGATCGGCGCCAGCTTGGGAGGCAATATTACTCCGATTGGCGCCTCAGCTAATATTGTTGCTTGCGGCCTGCTTAAGAAAGAGGGGTATCCGGTTAAATTCACACATTTTATGAAGATAGGGATTCCTTTTACTATTTTTGCGGTAACCGCCGCTTATTTGTTTGTCTGGTTTATTTGGAGGTAAATATGCCCCAGGCCCCTGCCTGCTGCCATCAAGGTAAGCAAAGCTTTTTCAAGAACAAGTTATTTTTAGTCACATTTACTACTCTGGTTTTGGTTATTCTTTCCTATATATTTGCGCCGCTTGCACCTTTCCGTAAAATTTTATTCCATTATGCAGGGTCTATCTGGTGGGCAGTATTGGCAGGTTTATTTTTAGGCGGGATAATTGAGCATTATATTCCTAAAGAATATGTTTCCAAAATTTTAGCCCGCAACTCCGCATTTACTATTTTAAATGCGGTATTTTTGGGGTTTTTGATGAGCGCCTGTAGCCATGGAATTTTAGCTTTATCTATCCAGCTGCATAAGAAGGGGGCGAGCAACCCGGCGGTAGTGAGTTTTCTGCTGGCCAGCCCTTGGGCGAACTTTGCGGTAACAATGATGTTGTTGAGCTTGTTCGGGCTAAAGGGCATGTTGATTATTTTAGCGGCGATAATTATCGCGATAAATACAGGTTTGATTTTTATGTTTTTAGAGAAAAAAGGATGGATTGAGCAAAATAAAAATATTGTGCCGGTAGCTTCCGATTATTCTATTATTGCAAATTTCCGGGAGCGCTTAAGCGGCTATAAGTTTAACAGAGATTCTCTTGTCACAGATGCTAAAGGTGTCTGCGCCGGCTTATTGATGCTTGCTCAAATGGTTTTAGGGTGGATTATTCTGGGGGTACTTTTAGCTAGCTTGGCCGGAGCTTTTATCCCGGTACATTTTTTTCACAAATTTATGAGCCCCGCTTTAGCCGGTTTATTTGTTACATTGATTTTAGCTACAGTAATTGAGGTTTGTTCTGAGGGTTCCAGCCCCCTGGCTTTTGAAATCTACCGTCAAACTCAAGCTTTGGGCAATAGCTTCGTATTTTTAATGGCCGGGGTAGTCACGGACTATACGGAAATCGGGCTGCTCTGGAGCAATCTGGGCAGGCGGGTAGCCCTTTGGATGCCGCTGATTGCCGTGCCGCAGGTAATTGCCCTGGGGTATCTTTTTAATTTACTAATAAAATAAAAAAATTTCTTGACAAAAGATACTAATATGGTATCATTAAGCATAAACTAAGAAAGGAGGTTAATATATGGATATTACGATTAGGTATATGCTCAGAGCAATAGCTCATTGTAAAGAGGGCTGCTAAATCAGCCTTAACCGTGTTGGGTAGGCAGGGTTAAGGCGCAAATAAATTTGCCGCCAGATAATCGGCAAATACTACCCGCTGTATTTATAATTTAATATTGGAGAAAAATTTAATGAAGCTTATTACCAGGAATACCGATTATGCTTTACGCGCGATTTGCTATATAGCTAAGGAAAATAAAATAGTAACAGCTCCTGAGCTAGTAAAAGTGTTGGGGGTGCCTCGCCCATTCATGCGTAAAATTTTACAGCGCTTAAGTAAAGAGAAGATACTTGAATCACATAAAGGCCAAGCCGGGGGGTTTAAATTAAACTTGCTGCCCAAAAAAATTTCTATCATTCAGATTATGCATATTTTCCAGGGCCAGACGGGTTTAGACGGGTGTTTTTTAAAAAAAGATATTTGCCCCAATAGAGGTAAATGTATTTTAAGAAAGAAAATACGCGTGATTGAAAATAATGCGCTTACCCAGCTTCGGCAAATTAATATCGCTGTTTTAATTAAGGGGTAAAGGTATGCCTGAAAGAAAAATTATTACTATTGATGAAAATAAGTGTAACGGGTGTGGTTTATGTATACCTAACTGCCCGGAAGGGGCAATCCAGATTATCGACCAGAAAGCACGGTTAGTGAGCGATTTGTTTTGTGATGGTTTAGGGGCATGTATCGGGCATTGCCCGCAAGGTGCGATTACTATAGAAGAAAGAGAAGCGGTTGCTTATGATGAAAATAAAGTTATTGCTAATATTGTCAAACAGGGCCCCAATGTTATTAAAGCGCACTTAAGGCATTTGCAGGAACACGGAGAATTAGTTTATCTAAAACAGGCAATGGATTTTTTAAAAAAGAATAATATAAATATTGTTTTGGGCCGGGCGGGCAGTCATGGTTCTGGCGCTACAGTTTGTCCGGGTTCAAAATCTTTTGAACTTAAAAAGCTGCCATCAACTAAGCATGCCGGTATAACTCAACACCAGGAATCAGAGTTGGTTCAGTGGCCGGTGCAGCTGCTCCTGGTTCCTACGCATGCGCCGTATTTTTCCGGGGCGCATCTTCTAATTTCCGCAGATTGCGTACCTTTTACATACGCTAATTTTCACCGGGATTTATTAAAAGGCAAGATGTTGGTGATCGGTTGCCCGAAACTGGATGATTTATCTTTGTATCAGCAGAAGCTTGAGCAGATTTTTTCTAACAATGAGATTAAAAGCGTTACTTATGCGCATATGGAGGTACCTTGCTGCCTCGGATTGCTTCCTATTATTAAGGCAGCGCTGAAAAGTTCCGGCAAAGAGGTACCGTTTGAGGATGTTACTGTTACGATTAAAGGAGAAATAGCTTAATGTTTAATCAGTGCCCGGGCCAGGATAGGCGTAAAGCCAAAGCGGAAAATATAACTTGCGGCAATTGCGGGTATGCGGCGGAAATTTTTTCTGATGAAATTAAAATAGTTTGCCCCAAATGCAAGAATTTAATCTGTAAAGAGAGGCTGCCTTCCTGTTTGGATTGGTGCAAGGCGGCTAAAGAGTGTCTGGGCCAACAGCGCTACCAGGGGTATTTGGAGGCAAAAACAGTTATTTTAAAAGAGAGGCTTGTAAAAGAGCTGGAAGATTATTTCGGGGATGATATTAAGCGGATAACCCATGCTAAAAAAGTATTGCGTTATGCTGAGGAGATATTAAAGCAGGAAATAGCTGATTGGGATATTGTTATTCCGGCGAGTATCTTGCATGATGTGGGGATAAAGCCGGCGGAGGAAAAATACGGCTCTAGCGCCGGGCATTTACAGGAGGCTTTGGGGCCGGAAATTGCCCGTAAAATACTATTAAAACTGGGGGTAAAGAAAGAAAGTGTGGATGAGATTTGCCAGATTATTTCTTTTCATCATTCTCCCGGCAAGATTGATTCCGCAAACTTTAAAGTTTTATATGATGCGGATTGGCTGGTAAATTTAGAGGAGGAGGTTGACACCAGCGATAAAGTTAGGACTGCTGAAATGATTAAGAAAATATTTTTAACCAAGACAGGTAAAGATATCTCCAAAGATATATATCTTTAAAAAGGAGGAAATAATGTTTTGTTATCAATGCGAACAAACAGCCGGCGGTACAGGCTGCACTAAATCCGGGGTATGCGGCAAAAATGAGGATATTCAAAGCTTGCAGGATACACTTTTGTACGGGTTAAAAGGCATTGCCGCCTATGCTTATCATGCCCGCGAATTAGGGGCATTTGATCCAGAGGTGGACGCTTTTATGCATGAGGCGCTTTTTAAAACCATTACTAATGTCAGTTTTGATTTAAATCAATACCTGGAATTGGTTTTAAAATGCGGGAAAATGAATTATAAAATTATGGAAGTTTTAGACAGCGCGCATACGCAAAGATTTGGCAACCCTGTGCCTACTCAGGTAGAAACCGGCACGCTGGCCGGGCCCGGAATCTTAGTTACCGGGCATGATTTGCTGGATCTTTACGAATTACTCAGGCAAACAGAAGGAACAGGCGTAAATATTTATACTCATGGCGAGATGCTCCCGGCGCATGGTTATCCGGAACTAAAAAAATTTAAGCACCTGGCAGGAAACTATGGCGGGGCCTGGCAGGAGCAGAAAAAAGAATTTAATGCTTTTAGCGGAGCGTTGCTGGCTACCACTAATTGCGTGTTAATCCCCCCGGAAGGTACTTATTTAGACAGGCTGTTTACAATCGGCATTACCGGAGTGCCCGGAGCAACACATTTAAAGGACCGGGATTTTAAAATTTTGATTGAGAAAGCAAAATCCCTGCCGCCTTTACCGCCAGCCCCTGCAAAAAAAATCTGGACCGGTTTTCACCATACGGCAGTTTTGAGTTTAGCGGATAAAATTGTCAGCGCCGTCAAGTCCGGAAAAATCCGGCATTTCTTTTTAATCGGCGGCTGCGATGGCGCAAAACCCGGGCGCAATTATTATACGGAGTTTGCCGAGAAAGTCCCCCAGGATTGTGTTATTTTAACCTTAGCCTGCGGAAAGTACCGTTTCAACAAACTGGATTTTGGTGAAATTGAGGGGATTCCCAGATTAATTGATTTGGGCCAATGCAATAACGCTTATTCTGCGGTACAAATAGCCTTGGCTTTAAGTAAGGCTTTTGGCTGCGGAGTAAATGATTTGCCGCTGACATTGATACTTTCCTGGTTTGAACAAAAAGCAGTTGCCATTCTATTGTCTTTGTTGTATCTTGATATCAAAGGTATCTATATCGGACCAACTCCGCCAGCTTTTATCAGCAAGAATGTGTTTGGTGTTTTGCAGGAGAAATTTGGCCTGAAATTGATTAGTACGCCCGATGAAGATTTGAAAAAAATATTAAAAAGATAACAAGGAGGTGGGTTAATGGCGGATTTGAGAGATTTATTGCAGAGCGCGGATTGGAAAACAGAAAAGCATGTTCCGCTGATTGAAGTAGCAGATAAAATAAGTAAGGGTGAGGTTTTACGAATTGAAGTAAGCGTAGGAAAGCAAATTGCCCATCCTAATACTACTGAACATCATATTCGGTCCATCGAGTTGTATTTTTTGGCATCCGGCGAGAAATTTCCTTATCAATTGGGGCGGTTTGAATTTAATGCGCACGGAGAATCTGTGCAAGGGCCAAATACCAGCACAATATTCTCAGAGCCCAAGGTTTCCGCATCTTTTAAAACCGAGAAAAGCGGAGTAGTTATGGCGGTTGCTTATTGTAATATTCATGGCCTCTGGAGAAGCGAAAAAGAAATTACGGTAGATTAAAATTTTATTTAAACCAAGGAGGGCGCTATGTGTATATTAAGGTTAACGCATTTAATGTCAGTTGTACCGATCGCAGTTTTATTAACCGCCAGCTTTTTTGTTCTTTTTACTCTACGCAGAGTTGAAGAGAAAGCGCTGAAAGGGTTCGGTTATGTGGTCGTGGGATTTCTTTGGTTAGCCGCATTAGTTGTTTTTTCCGGCGCAATCTATAAAACAGCCCAAGGATCATTCATCTCCAGAGGTATGTTCCAGCAGAAGATGAAAATGGATGGTATGCCGCAAATGATGAAAAAGGACATGGATATGCCGATGCCTGAAAAAGGCCCGTTAGTCAAGGATGGAAAACGCCCCGGGATGCCTAAATGTGGAGCCGATAAGGGGATTGTTTCTAAGGGAGAATAAATTAAAGGTTCTTATGTTTATGGAGGAATGAATGAGCAAATATAAATGTTTAGTTTGCGGTTATATTTATGATCCGGGCATTGGCGATCCGGATAATGGGGTTGCTCCCGGAACCAGCTTTGAAGATTTGCCGGCTGATTGGGTTTGTCCAGAATGCGGGGTAGGCAAAGATCAGTTTGAAAAAATAGCTTAAGGAGAAAAAGGGTAATGGCCAGGATAGTTACTTTTAAAGGGGCGCCTTTGACCTTAACCGGCAGGCCGGTTAAGGTGGGCCGCAGGGTTTTTGATTTTAAGCTTACCTCTCAGGATCTGAAAGTTGTCAGGTTGTCGGATTTCAGCGGAAAAATCAAAGTAGTTAATTTTTTCCCTTCATTGGATACGCCGGTTTGTGATTTGCAGGTTAAAGAATTTAATCAAAGAGCCGCCCAACTTAGCCCGGAGGTGGTGGTGATCGGGATAAGCAAAGATTTACCTTTTGCTCAAGCACGGTTTTGTTCGGCCAATGAAATAAAGAACGAGTTAGTGCTTTCGGATTATCAATTCAACTCTTTCGGCTTAAATTACGGATTTTTGATTAAAGAGTTAAACCTTTTGGCCAGAGGGACTTTGATTATTGATAAAGATGATTGCCTTAGGTATGTTCAGGCAGTCAGTGAAATAACTAATTCGGTTAATTTTGGCGAGGTTTTTGAGAACTTAAAAGGAGTGTTGCTTGCCCCGGAGAAGATTAAAAAACCTTGGGGCGCTTGTTGCGGCGGCAAATAGATATGCCAGTGGAGCTCAAAGTTAAAATTAAAGAAATTATCCGGCGTAACTATAATGTTAAAAGTTTCCGCCTGGAGCCGCCCGGTGATTTGGATTTTAAAGCCGGACAGTTTCTTTCTGTGCAGCTTAAGGATGATCCCCGTCTTAAAAAATATCTTTCGATTTCCAGCTCCCCCACCGAAAAATGCTACCTGGAATTTACTAAGAAACTGACCGAGAGCGATTTTTCCAAAGTCCTGGATGATTTAAAAGCCGGCGATCAGGTTACCATTCAGTATCCTTTTGGAAAATTTGTTTTAGATGAATCGTTTTCCAAGATTGTCTTTTTATCCGGCGGTATAGGGATTACTCCCATTCGCAGCATCTGTAAATATGTGGTGGATAAAAATTTAGGCAACGACATAGTTTTAGTTTATGCGAATCGTTCAGTGAGGGATGTAGTTTTTAAGGAAGACTTCGATGCGATGGTAAAAAATTATTCCAACCTAAAAGTTGCGCATGTGTTATGTGAAACCGAACCCGGGTTTAAATGTACGGTCGGCCGGATTAACGCTCAGGTAATCAAAAACGAGGTTTCGGACTATCGGGAAAGAAAATTTTACCTATGTGGGCCGCCGCAGATGGTGGAGGCGATGTGTAAGCTTCTGCTTGAAGAGTTAGGCATAGCAAAAGAGAGGGTAGTAACCGAGAATTTCCAAGGTTATTAAGAGCTGGCAGGGTATTGCTAGGATACGGAGGAGTTATGGCAGCGATAAAAATATTACCGGATATCTATTCAGTGGGGGTAGTGGATTGGAGTGTGCGTAATTTTCACGGGCACACTTATACTACGCAAAGAGGCTCCAGCTATAATGCTTATTTGATTATTGATGAGAAGATTACGCTTGTTGATACAGTGCATGGAGCATTTGCCCAGGAATTAATTGATAATATCAAAGAGGTTATTCCCTTAGAGAAGATCGATTATATTATTGCTAATCACGTTGAGACAGACCACTCTGGAGCTTTACCGGCAATTATGCCGCTTTGTCCCAAAGCTAAGATTTTAGGTACCGCTAAATGCCAGGAAGGCTTGTATAAACATTATTATAAAGATTGGGATTTTCAGGTGGTTAAAACCAATGATCAATTAGAATTAGGCAGGCGTACGCTTACTTTTATCGAAGCGCCCATGATTCATTGGCCGGACAGTATGTTTACATATTGCCCGCAAGATGCGCTGCTTATGCCTAATGATGCGTTCGGCCAGCATTTTGCCACTAGCGGCCGGTTTGATGATCAGGTTGATCAATGCGCTTTAATGGATGAAGCCAAGAAGTATTATGCGAATATTCTTTGGCCGCTGGGATCAGTGATTTTGAAGAAGATCCAGGATGTGCAGAAATTAAATATACCGATTAAAATTATTGCACCCAGCCACGGGGTCATCTGGAGAACTGATCCTTTTAAGATAATTAATGCTTATGTTTCCTGGGCTAAAGGAGAAACCGAGAATAAGGCAGTGGTTGTTTATGAGACAATGTGGGGAGCAACCGAAAAAATGGCGAGAAAAATCGTTGAGGGTATCGCTTCTTGCGGAGTAGAAGTTAAGCTTTATGATGTAGCACAGAGCGACCGTACGGAAATAATTACACAAATGTTATCCGCTAAAGGATTTGTTTTCGGTTCTTCAACGCATGATAATGATATGCTGCCGAATATCGCCGCATTTCTAGAGATAGTCAAGGGGTTAAAACCCCGGGGGAGAAAAACAGGTTTTTTTGGTTCCTACGGCTGGGCCGGCGGAGCAACTAAAGAAATGCAGGAAATGCTTAAAGATAGCGCAATGGAGCAGGCTCTTCCGGAGTTATCTTTTAAATACGTCCCGGATGCCTTGGAGTTAAAAAGTTGTTTTGAATTCGGGTCTAAATTCGCGCAGGGGTTAAAATGAAACCTATACCCGCAGCAGCTGTTGATTTTTTGCACAATCAGGGATTTGTGATTGTTTCCTCGATTGATAAAAATGGATTTCCGCATAGCTCATGTAAAGGCATTGTTAAGATTGACCCGGCCGGCAGGATTTATCTGATTGATGTTTATCAGGGCTCAACCGGAAAGAATATTGCTAATAATCCGCACATAAGCATCAGCGCGGTGGATGAGCATAAATTCATCGGCTATTGCTTTAAAGGGAAAGCCAGAATTATCAAAGATGAAATAATCAGCCAGGAGCTTATTAAGGCCTGGGAGGATAAAATTATTTCCCGCCTGACAAAAAGGCTGTTGAAGAATTTAACACAGGATAAGGGGCAGGGGCATCATCCTGAGGCTAAACTCCCGCATCCCCAAAGCCTTATTCTTTTAGAGCTGGAAGAAATTGTTGATCTTGCCCCGTTGCATTTAAAAAAACCTGTCTGACGGTAGCTAAGGAGGAGAGCATGGCAAAGAGCGTAAAAGTTTATAGTACTTCTACTTGCCCCTGGTGTATCCGCGTAAAACAATATTTAAAAGACAATAACATTGAATTTCAAAATCTGGATGTTTCTATTGATCAGTCGGCAGCCAATGAAATGATGGCGAAAACCGGGCAGATGGGGGTTCCGGTGTTAGATATCGGCGGAGAAATTATTGTCGGGTTTGATAAAGAGAGAATTAAATCCGCGCTTGGGCTATAAGAATTTAGCAGAGGTATAAAGTGGAAAATAAAATTTATGATTTGATTATTATTGGCGCCGGGCCGGCGGGGATTACCGCTAGTGTTTATGCGGCCAGAAAACAGATGGATTTTTTGGTGGTTAGCCTGGATATCGGCGGGCAGGCTGCCTGGAGCGGAGATATTGAAAATTACACCGGGTATCAATTTATTACCGGCCCGGAACTGGCGCAGAAATTTCAAGAGCATATGCTTAAATACGGTACAGCGCTTAAAGAGAATGAAGAAGCCTTGGAATTGGAAAAAACGGGGCAGGTTATCCGGTTAAAAACCAATAAGGCAGATTATCAGGCCAGAAGCGTGATTATTGCTTCCGGGAAGAAATCAAAAGAATTAGGTGTTGCCGGTGAAAGAGAGTTCAAGAACCGCGGCCTTACCTATTGTGCGACTTGTGATGGGCCGTTATTTTCCGGAAAAGATGTTGCGGTTATCGGCGGGGGAAATTCCGCGTTAGATGCAGTCCTGCAGTTAATGAAAATTGCCAAGCATGTTTATGTGATTAATAATACTTTGAATCTTTCCGGCGATGCGATTATGCTGCGCAAGGTTCAGGAGGCGGCTAATGTTACAATCCTGAATAATCATTCAGTGGTTTCTGTTTTTGGTGATAAATTTGTTAACGGGATAAAGGTAAAAAGTCCAGATCAAGAGAAAGAGTTGGCTGTGCAAGGGGTGTTTGTAGAGGCCGGGCTTGTTCCTAATTCGGCATTTGCCCAGAGTGTAGAAAAAAACCTGAAAAACGAAATTGTTATTGATTCGCGCAATCAAACAAATATTCCGGGAATTTTTGCCGCCGGAGATGTAACGGATGTCCCCGAGAAACAGATTATTATTGCCGCCGGAGAAGGCTCCAAGGCCGCTTTAAGCGTTTTCAATTATTTGTCAAAAAACAATTTTTAATTAATTGTTAGAATGTTTTTGCCCGGCGAAGTGGAATAATTAAGTTGCAGGCATTTTTTGCGGTGGTACAATTGAATAGGGTATATGAGAATAACCGCCTGGCACCCCGCGCTGATTGGTACCTGGCCCAGATTGGAATTGGGCCAGTGTTCGCCATGTGGCGAATATTGCGTTGGTGTTGTCTAGGCAGACCAGACACCCAACGCTGATTGGTATTGCGTTGGTGTTGTCTAGGTAGACAAGGAGAAAAAATGAGAGAAAGAATCGAAAAAGCGTTAGATAAGGTTCGTCCGATGTTAATGGCCGATGGCGGAAATGTGGAATTGGTAGAAGTTACGCCTGACGGGATAGTGAAGTTAAAATTAAAAGGCAGCTGCGGCTGCTGTCCGATGAGTTCAATGACCTTAAAAAATGGTATTGAAAAAATTCTCAGGCAGGAAGTCCCGGAAATAAAAGAAGTCGTCGCCTTATAAAAACAGCTTTGTTATGGAACTGCAGGATAAGCTGGAATTACTTAAGCGTATAATTCTGTCCTACCGATCGGTGTTAGTTGCGTTTTCCGGCGGGCAGGATAGCGCTTTTTTACTTAAGATCTGTGCGCTGGTATTGCCTCCGGGCAAGGTTATGGCCGTTACCGCGGTTTCGGCCGCTTATCCCAAGGGAGAGCTGGCTAAAGCAAAAATACTGGCTAAACAAATCGGTTCAAGATTTAAAATTATCCGGACCAATGAGCTGGGCAATAAAAAATTTACGGATAATCCGGTGACCCGTTGTTATTTCTGTAAGCAGGAGCTTTTTTCAAAATTAATCATTATAGCCAAGCAGAATAAGCTGGATTTTATTTTAGAAGCCAGCAGCCTTACAGACCGGAAAGATTATCGCCCGGGCAATATTGCTAAGCGCCAGCTTAAAATAAAATCACCTTTGATTCAGGCAGGTTTTAACAAAGAAGATATCCGCTTGTTAAGTAAAAAAATGGGCCTTTCCAGCTGGAATAAACCGAGTCTTGCCTGTTTAGCTTCGCGTATTCCTTACGGTGTTAAGATTACGGCTGGTTTGCTTAAACGTATTGACCGGGCGGAAGCATATTTAAACCGCTTGGGCTTTCAGCAGGTACGTTTGCGGCATTATGACGGGCTTTGCCGGATTGAAGTAGATGAAAATGAAATTAGTAAGTTGATGAAGCAGCGTAAAGAAATAGTGAAAAAATTAAAAGGGCTCGGATACAGCTATGTTACTGTAGATTTAGAAGGGTACCGTACTGGCAGTTTAAACGAGGTAATTGGAAAGGCGAATCCCGCACCTTCTTTTATTTAAACAAAAAGGCGCAGGGATTAGAATAAAAGGATAAGGAGAAGGTGCGGGATGAAAAAGGTATATTTAGATTATGCGGCGACCACCCCCGCGGATCCGGAAGTTGTTGCGGCGATGGAACCGTATTTTTTCGACAAATTCGGTAATGCTTCAAGCCTGCATGCTTACGGCCAGGAGGCCAAGAAAGCCCTGGAGGACAGCCGTCAGGCTTTGGCGGATTTTATCGGCGCAAAACCAGAGGAAATTGTGTTTACTTCCGGAGGAACAGAGTCAGACAATTACGCGCTTTTGGGTACTGCTTATGCTTTAGAAAAAAAAGGCAATCATATTATTACCTCTGCCATTGAACATCACGCAATCAGCGAGCCGGCTAAATTTTTGGAAAAAAAGGGTTTTAAAGTTACTTATCTGAAGGTGGATAAAGATGGTTTAGTTTCACCGGATGATTTAAAAAAAGCAATTACTGATAAAACTATTTTGGTTAGTATTATGCATGCGAATAATGAAATCGGGACACTTCAGCCGATTACGCAATTAGGTAAGTTGGCTAAAGATAGGGGGGTTTATTTTCATACTGATGCCGTGCAGACTATAGGGCATATCCCGATTCATGTGGATAAACTTAATGTTGATCTTTTGTCGCTTTCGGCACATAAATTTTACGGCCCGAAAGGGGTGGGAGCTTTGTATGTTAGAAAAGGTACGCGGCTTGAAACATTTATGCGCGGTGGAGATCAGGAAAGAGGCAGGCGTGCCTCTACACATAATATCGCCGGGATTGTAGGGTTAGCCAAAGCTATTGAACTTTGTCAGAATAAAATGGAAGATGAGATAAAATTTCAGAGCGGTTTGCGGGACAGATTGATTAAAGAGATTCCCGCCAGAATTCCTGAGGTGAGGCTTAATGGCCATCCTACGCAAAGGCTGCCCAACAGTGTAAATTTTTCGATTAAATATATTGAAGGCGAATCTATGCTGTTGAGCCTGGATTTGCTGGGGATTGCCTGTTCTACCGGTTCAGCTTGTACCTCCAGCTCTCTTGAGCCTTCGCATGTTTTATTGGCGATTGGTTTAGATCATGAAACAGCGCATGGGTCGCTTAGGATTACGCTGGGACGTTGGACCAAAGAGTCCGACATAGATTATCTTTTAGAAAAATTACCACCGGTTGTTCAAAAATTACGCGCGATGTCTCCTCTTTATGAAAAATAGCTTACCTCCTCTGGGAAAAATCCATCCGGATTTTTTTAATCGGCATATTTATCGTAAATTAGGCAAGCCGGATAACGCCATTATTGTGGGCCCGCAAAACGGAGTAGATTTCGGAGTAGTGGATTTGGGGGCAAAGGTAATGGTTTTGTCCTGTGACCCTTTTTTTATTGCCAGAGAATTGGGGTTGGAAAAAGCTGCCTGGTTTGCCGTGCATATTATTGCCAGCGATGTTGCGGTAAGCGGTATCGCCCCGCAATATTTGGCGATAGATTTAAATCTTCCTCCGGAGATGACTGAGCCGGAATTAGTGAAGATGTGGGATGCGGTGCATCAAGAATGCCGGAAGCTCAAAATCAGCGTGGTTACCGGGCACACTGCCCGATATGCCGGATGCAATTATCCGATGGTTGGCGGAGCTACGATGTTTGGTTTAGGGCCAAAGAGAAAATTAGTTATCCCCCGGGCTAAAGCCGGGGATGTTATTATTGTTTCTAAGGGGCCGGCGATTGAAACTACAGGATTGATGAGCGCTTATTTTCCGGAATTCTTGGAAGCAAAGCACGGAAAATCTTTTCTTAAACGCGCGCAGAATGTTTTTTATCAAATGTCCACGGTTAAGGACGCCGCGATTGCGGCATCTATCGGCGGAGTAACTGCGATGCATGATGCTACGGAATGCGGGGTCTGGGGCGGGCTTTTTGAGATTGCGCAACACAGCCATGTCGGCATGCGCATTGACTTAAGCAAGATAATTATACAGGAAGAGGTTAAATTGACCTGTGAATGTTTCGATATTGATCCTTATAAATCTATCAGCGAAGGGACTTTATTGGCTACGGCGGATAAGCAAAAAGCCAGGTTTATTGTTGAGGCTTTGGAAAAAGCGGGGATTCCTGCCAGCATTGCCGGTGAAGTTACGGCGCAGTCGGAAGGAATGTATGTTCTAAATAAGGGAAAAAGGTATGAACTTAAGCATCCCAAGGTTGATCCTTTTTGGGGCAAGTTTGCGGAGTATTTAAAGAAAAGATGAATCCCGCACCTTCTAGTTATTCTAATATTAAAGTCATTTGGTCTAATGAATTAAATAAAATAGAAGGTGCGCGATGAAAGAGAGAATACTGGAGTATTTAAATAAAAAGCACGACTATCTTTCCGGAGACCAGATCAGCAAACATTTGGGGATTAGCCGCCAGGGTTTATGGAAGCATATTCAGGAACTGAAAGATTTAGGCTATGAGATTATTGCTGTTCCGCATTTAGGTTACCGGCTGGAATCCTGCCCGGACCGCCTTTTTGCATTCGAAGTTTTGCGTAACCTGCACACAAAATTTATCGGGAAAAATATTCATTATTTCGATTATTTGCCTTCGACGATGGATTCAGCTATGCAGTTGGGGATGAATGCTGCCCAGAGCGGTACTTTAGTGTTAGCGGAGTCCCAAGTTAAGGGGCGCGGCAGATTAGGCAGGAGTTGGTTATCGCCTAAATATAAAGGCATCTATCTGTCTTTAATCCTTAGGCCGCGGATTTCGCCTGCCGCTTGTCCGGTATTAACTTTAATGAGCGCGGTAAGTATTTGTGAGGCGGTAAAAGAAGTGACCGGCCTGGATGTGCAGATAAAATGGCCCAATGATATATTTATTCATCATAAAAAAGTTGCCGGTATTTTAACCGAGATGAATGCCGAGGTGGACAAAGTAAATTTTGTGGTAATCGGAATCGGCTTGAATGTGAACAACGATAAATCATCTTTACTTCCCCAGGCTACTTCCTTAAAGGCAGAGCATGGCGACTGGATAAACCGGGTATCCCTGCTGCAGGAAATTTTACGTAAAATCGAAAGCAATTATTTTCTCCTGGAAGACAGGGGGGCGCAAGAGATTATCCATAAATGGCGTAATTTTGCCCTTACTCTGGGCACCCGGGTTAAGGTTTATTATCAGAATAAGCATATTGAGGGGCAGGCAACGGATATTGACCAGGATGGCTGCCTGCTTATCCGCAAAGATTCCGGATTAATCCAAAAAGTTTCCAGCGGCGATGTAATAGCTTGCCGATAAAAACCCGCACCGATTGTACAGTTGACTAAAAGTTTTACTTTCATTGGCATGGGGGTAAATGTAAACCATATTAATATTATTGGTTGACAATCAAACCGCTTACTTTATAATAATTTCATGTTGAAGATAAAGCTAAGGCGGTTTTTGATTATTACCCTGCTGCTTGCCTGCCCGCAAGCCTCTATTTCTGCCCAGGAAGATTCTCAGGAACTCGAACCCCTGGTGATTACCCAGCAAAAACAATTCCTTTTAAATTCCTATTCAACAGATTTTGCCCGGAATAATGTATTTAATTATCAATCCAGCTTAGAGGGGTTAAATAGCCTGCCGGTAGATTTGCAGAGCCGGTCTTTGGCCGGCGGTATTCAGGCGGATTTTTCGCTGCGCGGTTCAACTTTTTCACAGGTACTGATTCTGCTGAATGGGGTAAGAATAAATGATCCGCAAACCGCGCATTATAACGCGGATATTCCTTTTACCAAAGAAGACGTCAAGAAGATTGAAGTTTTGCCCGGGGCAGGTTCTTCTCTGTTTGGCGCGGATGCTATTGGAGGTGCGGTAAACTTTATGCTAAAGGAGCCTAAAAATAAGAAAACGGTTTGGGAATTTGCGGCAGGCAATCAACGCAACGGCTATGGATTATTTAGTATGACCGACAGGTTTAAGGATTTGGGGTTCAGGATTTCTATCGAAGATGCGCAGTCTAAAGGGTTTCGTTATGATACGGATTATAAAAAATTCACCACTTCTTTAAGTACGCAATGGCAGCTACCGCTGGGCAGTTGGCAGAATGATTTTGGTTATCAAGAGAAAGAATACGGAGCATATGATTTCTATACTCCCGGCCGGGGCTATCCTTCCCGGGAATGGATCAGAACATATCTGTTAAACAGCGGTTTTACTTTGAATAAAGATGAGTTATTAATTAAGCCGAATTTTCTTTGGCGGCGGCATTTTGATAAGTTTGCTTTGGATGAAAGGATTGATAGTTATAATAACCACCGCACCGATATGTTTGTCCCGAGTGTTTATTTACAAAAAGAAGCCGGGCTATTGGGTAAAGTCGGGCTAGGTTTGGAATGGGGCCAGGAAGGAATTGTTTCGACTAATTTGGGAGAGCATGTCCGTAAACATCAAAGCATATATTTAGATGACAGCCTGGTGTTAAGCCAGCGGTGGGAGATGGGTTTTTCTTTGCGCCTGGATGATTTTTCCGATTTTGACCAAGTATATACGGGTTCTGCTAATTTTAAATTTAAGCTTACTCCTGAAACAGCGTTTAATTTAGGGTTTTCCAGGAGCATGCGCGTCCCGTCATTTACTGAACTTTATTATAATGATCCGACTACCGTGGGTAATGTTAATTTAACTGCAGAACGGGCCTGGAATTATCAGATAGGTTTTGAATATAAACAAGATAATCTCTCCTCAGGTCTGGTTTTCTTTTTGCGGCAAGAGGACCAAATGATCGATTGGGTAAGGATTGATCCCAGCCAGAAGTGGGAAGCCAGGAATTTTACCCGTGATGATGTTTTTGGGGTTGAATATACGTTACATAAAAAAATTAACCAGCGGTTAAGCTGGGATGCGCGCTATGCCTACACGGATAAGGTGGTAGATACTCAAGGATATCAGTATAAATATGGACCCAATTATGCCCGGCATTTAGCGGGCACAGCTTTTATTCTGGAGCTTCCTTTTGGCCGGCAGGAAATAGGGCTTAATTATAAACAGCGGCCGGGCCGGCGCGGTTGGCTGTTGTTGGATGCCGGATTCAATTATGATTTAAATAAAAATTCCAGGGTGTTTTTTAGTTCGACCAATATTTTGAATGTAGAGTATCAGGATATCGCAGGTATTCCCCAGCCCGGAAGATATATTCAGGCCGGTTTAAGAATCCAGTGGTAGCCCCGGTTGATTTTGAATAACAGGTATTATATAATATCTGGAAAAGGAGGATTATGTTTATTCACGTCGTTTTATTTGTCGTAAAGCCCAAAGAAGTTACCAAATACCGCGCAGATAGTTTAATGTGGGCCCGTCATACCAAGAAAGCAGCCGGTTTTCTGTCATACCGGACGATGAAGCGCTATGGTTATAAAGATCAGTACGCTTCTGTATACCAATGGGCTACAAAAGGCCATCACGATCGTTTTATGCGTAAATATCATGATTGGCTGGTGAGTAAATCTAAGGCCAGGGTTGAGGTGGTAGATTACTACAATCTTAAGGAGTTGGACGTTTTAAGGTAATAATATTTATTGACAATCAATGTGGTTATTATATAATTTCTTTGTAGTGAGCAAGGGAGTAGAAGTCTTTTAACCGTAAGGAGAAAGAATAACACGCCTTACGGTTTTTTGTTTTTATTCCCAATGTTTGCTATAATTTTAGTGGAAAGGAGGAAGCAAAGAAAATGGCAAAAGGTAAAGTAAAGTGGTTTTCCAATCAAAAGGGTTATGGTTTTATTACTCCTGAAAATGGCGCGGATGTATTTGTACATCATACCGCAATTCAGGGTGATGGCTATAAAACTCTCGAGGAGGGCCAGGAGGTTGAGTTCGAGATTGAAAAAGGTCCCAAAGGTGAACAAGCTACTAAAGTAGTGAAGTTATAACCTAACAGGAATAAAGAAAAAGGCCCGGCATAATCAGCTGGGCCTTTTTTCTTAGGCTCTGCTATTGTCTTAATATGAAAAATACTAAAAAACGCGTAGTAGTCGCGATGAGCGGAGGAGTTGATTCTTCTGTAGCCGCTGCCTTGCTGAAAGAGCAGGGTTATGAAGTGATTGGTTTAACGATGTGTTTTTCCGCCGCAGGCGGATCCGCTTTCGGCGGGAATCCTTCGGAACTTGAAACCCGTAAACCCAGCTGTTGTGGCCTGGTTGGAATTGAAGATGCGCGCCGGGTTTGCCATAAATTAGGGATCCGGCATTATATTCTAAATCTTAATCGGGATTTTTACCGGGAAGTAATTCAGAATTTTTACCAGGAGTATCTTAGCGGGCGCACTCCTAACCCTTGTGTCCGCTGCAATCAATTTATAAAATTCGGTATTTTACTCAAAAAAGCGGTTAATCTCGGGGTGCCACTTTTGGCTACCGGCCATTATGCGAGAATTGTAAAATCTCCGGAAGGCTTTCTGCTTAAGAAAGCCAAAGACCTTCAAAAGGACCAGTCTTATTTTCTCTATCGTTTAACTCAAAGGCAGCTTAAACGTGTAATTTTTCCCTTGGGCAATCTGCATAAATCTGAAGTTAGACGGCTGGCCGCTGATTTCGGGCTTTTAGTTGCGGATAAGCAGGATAGCCAGGAAATTTGTTTTTTGCCCGGAGGTAAATATAGCGAGTTTGTTAAAACCAAAGGGCAGGGGCGTATCCGGCCGGGGAATTTTGTGGATAAAAATGGGAATGTTTTAGGAACGCATCAGGGTATAGCGTTTTATACGATCGGCCAGCGTCATGGAGTGGGAGTGGCCGCGGGGCATCCTCTCTATGTGACACAAATTAATAGTAGAAACAGCCGGATAAGTTTGGGCAGCCGCCAGGAAGTTTGTAAAAATGAATTTGTTATAAATCAGGGGCATTATTTGGGCAAGCCTCCTAAAAAGAAGATTGAGATTAAAGTGCGCATACGTTATAATCATAAAGAAGCACCCGCCACTGTTTATCCGGGTAAAAATCAACAGAGAGTGGTTTTTAAACAGGCCCAGTTTGCGATTACTCCCGGCCAATCTGCAGTTTTTTACGATAAAGATACAGTTATCGGTGGAGGAATAATTAAAAAAGTTATTAATTCAAATGATCAAAGAAGATAAAAAAATAATCACTAAAATCAAGGAGCTTAAGAAAAAACATAACGCCATTATTCTGGCGCATAATTATCAGCTGCCGGAAGTTCAGGATATTGCGGATTTCCGCGGGGATTCCCTGGAACTTTCCCGGATTGCCGCTAAGACTGAAGCCGGGGTTATTGTTTTTTGCGGGGTTTATTTTATGGCGGAGACCGCTTCCATTCTTTCTCCGGATAAGATGGTAATTATGCCGGATGTGTCTGCCGGCTGTCCCATGGCCAGCATGATGAGTGCACAGGATTTAAGGAAGCTTAAAGCAGAACATCCCGGGGCAGTAGCGGTGGGGTATGTAAACACTTCGGCGGCGGTTAAGGCTGAGCTGGATTATTGTTGTACTTCGACTAATGCTGTAGCGGTAATCAATGCGCTAAAAGATAAAAAAGAAATAATTTTTATTCCGGATAAATATCTGGCGGATTATGTTTCTAAAAAAAGCGGCAGAAAATTAATTTCCTGGCATGGGTTCTGCCCCACGCATGTGAAAATATTACCTGAAGATTTAAAACGGGAGAAGAAATTCCATCCTCGGGCCAAGGTGATGGTTCATCCGGAATGTTTGGCAGCAGTAGTGTCTTTAGCCGATGTTGTTCTTTCCACCAGCCAGATGGCCAAATATGTTAAAGATGATCCCGCAAAAGAGTTTATCATTGGTACGGAATCCGGCTTGCTTTACCGGCTTAAACAGGATAATCCGGATAAGGAGTTTTATTCGGCCAGTGAACGCGCGGTATGCCCGAATATGAAACGCACAACGCAGGAGAAAGTGCTTTGGGCTTTAGAAGAGCTTAAGGATGAAGTGCGGGTTTCCGACCAGATCAGGATAAAAGCGCGCCTGGCTATCGACCGGATGCTTGAAATTATTTAATGAACCCCGCGCTTTCTAGTTATCTAATTATTAAAGTCATGCGGCTGAATAAATTCAATAAAAAATAAGGTGCGGGATGAATATTCCGATTGTCTTTGAAGATGATTGGCTGTTAGTAGTTAATAAACCCGCAGGGTTATTAACTGTTCCTACCCCTAAGAATGAATCGCGTACTTTAACCAGTATTTTGAATCAGGATGCCCAGTCTAAAGGAGCAAAATACCAGTTGTATCCCTGTCATCGCCTTGACCGGCAGACTTCCGGGCTTTTGATTTATGCCAAAAGCAGAGGGGTCGAAACAAAGATGGCGGAGGCTTTCAGGAATAAGCTTATTAATAAAAGATATATTGCTTTTGCACACGGAAAATTAGGCAAGCCGCAGGGCGTAATTAACTCCGCGATTGAAGGAAAAAGCGCGCTTACTAAATACAAGGTGCTCCAGGAAAAAAGTAACTATAGTGTGGTCGAGATTTCTCCGGCCACCGGCAGAACCAACCAGATACGTATTCATTTTAAACATATCCAGCATCCTTTAGTCGGGGAAGATAAATTTGCGTTCCGTAAAGATTTCGCCTTACGGGCCAAGCGGGTTTGTTTGCACGCTGAATATTTGGAATTTAAACATCCTCAAACTGCAAAGACAGTAGCGGTTCAATCGCCTTTACCCGAGGATATGCAGAAATTTCTGCAAGAACATTAATTGGGGAGTATTTCATGGATATGGTGCATGTTTTAATATTCGGTATTATTGAAGGGGTTACGGAGTTTCTGCCGGTTTCTTCCACCGGCCACCTGATGCTCACGGCAAAACTTCTGCAGATTAACCAATCTGAATTCATCAAAAGTTTTGAAATTGCTATTCAATTAGGTGCGATACTTTCAGTGGTAGTGGTGTATTGGGAAAGGTTGATTAACATAAGTAAAATTTGGAAACAGCTATTGATGGCTTTTTTGCCTGTGGCCTTGGTGGGGGGTCTGTTGTATAAAATGATTAAAAGGCAACTGTTGGGTAATAATGAAGTAGTGCTTTGGTCATTGTTTATCGGAGGGTTATTTCTGATAATTTTTGAACTGTTTTACCGTCAAAAGGAAGAAGCCGTGGAGGAGATATCCGCCGTTTCCTTGCGGCAGGCATGTATAATTGGTTTATTTCAGTCGGTAGCGATAATCCCGGGGGTTTCCCGGGCCGCCGCTACGATTGTCGGCGGGCTGGCAGTTGGTTTAAAAAGAAAAACGATTGTTGAGTTTTCTTTTCTTCTGGCGGTTCCTACGATGCTTGCGGCAGTATCTTTAGACCTGGTTAAAAGCGCACCGGCATTTAATTACGGCCAGTTTATTTATCTTGGCGTGGGATTTGTTGTTTCATTTACGGTGGCGATTGTCTCAATTAAATTTTTACTTATTTTTATTAAGCGACACAGTTTTATTCTTTTTGGAGTTTATCGTATAATTATCGCTTTAGTATTTTGGTTGATCGTAAAATAAATGAGGCACCCCGTGTTAAGTTGATTTATGCGGGTGTCCCGCCACCTGGCGGGTACCGACGCAAATCCAATAGGCGTCGGGTGCATACCCACGTGGAGGAAAAAATATGAGTATTATTGTTTTGGGTACTGTAGCGTTGGATAGCGTAAAAACTCCTTTTGGCAGGCGCAAGGAACTCTTGGGTGGATCTGCTGCGCATTTTTCTATGGCCGCCAGGCTTTTTACCAAGGTGAATTTAATTGCGATTGTCGGTAGTGATTTTCCGCGCCAACACGTTACTTTTTTAAGGGATAAGGGGCTTAATCTTAATTCTTTAATTGTAGGCGATGGTAAGACTTTCAGATGGGAAGGCCAGTATCAAGGCGATTTGAATTCCGCGCTTACTCTCAATACTCAGCTGGGGGTATTGTCGGTATTTAAACCGGAAGTTTCATCAGAGCAGCGTGAAATTGAAAATATATTTTTAGCCAATGTTGATCCGGATATCCAGGAGCATCTTTTAACCAAAATGCGTTCTCCAAAATTAGTGGGTTTAGATAGCATGAATTATTGGATAAATACTAAGCGTAAAGAATTAATTAAATTGCTCAAGCGTATCGATATTTATGTGGCCAATGATCAGGAGGCCCGTTCTTTAAGCGGCGAAAATAATTTGATTAAGGCAGCCAAGCAGCTATGTTCTTTAGGGCCGAAAATGGTTTTGATAAAAAAAGGTGAACACGGGGTATTGTTTTATAATAAAAAATTTATTTTTTCCCTGCCGGCGTATCCGGTGGAAAAAGTTATCGATCCTACCGGAGCCGGCGATACTTTTGCCGGAGGATTTATGGGGTTTTTAGCCGGAACACGTCAAGTTAATTCTCTTGCGATTAAGAAAGCTCTGGCCTATGGGACAGTAGCAGCTTCTTTTAATGTGGAAGACTTTGGTTTGCTCCGGACAAGCAGGCTTACCCGGAGCGATTTAGAGAGGCGCCTGGCTAAATTTAAGAATTGTTTTTCTTTTTGATTAAAAGGAGGTAATTATGTTAGTGGAAAAGATATTTGATGACTATAAAGAAGCGATGAAAGCCCGGGATACTTTGAAAAGTTCTGTTTTAAGTTTTTTGCGCGCGGATATGCTTAATCAGGCAACCGCCAAGAAAAAAGATAAGCTGGATGATGCGGAAGTTGTGGTAGTCATAAAAAAGCAGGTTAAGCAGCATCAGGATTCTATTGAGCAGTTTACCGCCGGTGGGCGCACAGAAGCAGCTGAAAAAGAGAAAAAAGAACTCCAGATCCTTAAGGCTTATTTGCCTGTTGAGTTATCGGAGGATAAAATTAAAGCTTTGATTGAAGAGTCGATTGCGGTAACTGGTGCCAGCGGCATGAAGGATATGGGCCGCCTGATGAAAGAATTAACGGTTAAAATTGCCGGGCAGGCTGATGGTAAATTAGTAAGTGATTTAGTAAGGCAAAGGCTAAACACTCCTTCCTAATCTAGTTTAATTATGTTTTCTTCATTAAAAATAAAATATTTCCGTGTATATTGGCTGGGGATGTTTGTATCTTTGGTGGGTACTTGGGTACAGACTGTGGCGCAAAGTTGGTTGGTATTTCAGCTGACTAATTCGGCTTTTCTTTTAGGAGTAGTCGGTTTCTTAGGTTCAATTCCGATATTTATACTTTCTTTATTCGGAGGCGTCCTGGCGGACAGGGTAAATAAAAGAAATATACTGATCTTTACTCAGGCTGCTTTTATGCTTTTGGCATTTTTATTGGCAGTGCTTACCCAGTTTAAATTTATTACCGCAGCGCAGATCATGCTCATTGCCTTGTTTAATGGCGTGATTATGTCTTTTGATGCCCCGGCCAGGCAGTCGATAGTAGTAGAACTGGCGGGCCGGGAGCATATTTTTAACGCCATTGCTTTAAATTCCGTGGCTTTTAATTCTTCACGGATTATCGGGCCGGCGATTGCCGGTGTATTAATTTCGGTTATCGGGATGAGTGGATGTTTTTATTTAAACGGGGTTAGCTTTTTAGCGGTAATTATCGCGCTCTTTTATATTAAGCTTGGTAAAAACAAAGTACGTAAGAATAATTCTGCGCTGGCGGATATTAAAGAAGGGTTAGTTTTTGTTTTTAACAACCGCCTTATTTTGGCATTAGTAAGCGTGGTGGCAGCGATGAGCCTTTTTGGCGTTTCTTATATCATATTGATGCCGGTTTTCGCCAGCCATGTACTCAGTGTGGGAGTAAGAGGTTTGGGGGTGCTGATGTCGAGTGCCGGTATAGGCGCTTTGGCAGGCGCTTTGGGTTTAGCCCGGCTGGGAGATTTTAAATCCAAAGGCAGGCTTTTGGTCTGGTCGGTATTTTTATTTTCAGTTTCACTAATTGTTTTTTCATTATCCAGAAATTATATTTTATCTGTTTTTGCTCTGATTTTTGTCGGCGGCACAAGCGTTATTCCGGTTGCTTTAGTAAATACCTTGCTGCAAATTAATGTGCCTAATGAATTCCGCGGCAGGGTAATGAGCTTGTTTATGATTACTTTTGCCGGAGTGGTACCGTTTGGTAATTTAATTTCCGGAGTATTGGCACAAACCTGGGGAGTGTCAATGGCGCTTTTGTTGTGTGGTTCAGTATGCTTGGTGTTGTTTACATTAATTAATTTTTTGTTTCCGGGGTTAAAGAGATTGTAAGTGTCCCCGCTCACTAGCGTTCGCGGGGACTGTGGTGGGTTAAAGTTTAGATGGAAGGTGCTTGCCCTTGCTCGCTGGCGCTCGCAAGGACTGCGGTGGACAAGAAAATTGTTTTTGAAGAATACTATTTGTTTGTGAGCATACAAATAAAGACAATTTTCGCAGTGGTACGGAAAACGCTTTGCGTTTTTCCGTACCATAAAAACTTAAAGGTGCTTGATTTAACAGGGTGCTTGTCCACGCTCACTAGCGTTCGCGGGGACTGCGGTAGTAGCGTTAGTAGCAAGGTGCTTGCCCTTGCTCGCTGGCGCTCGTAAGGACTGCGGTGTATAAAAACTTAAAGGTGCTTGATTTATTTTAATATTTTGCTAAAATTATTATTAAAGCTTGCCTGCCGGCAGGGAGGTGAATAAACTCCGGCAATGCAAAATCAAATAACGTTATAATATTAATTTAATAAATTATATATAGAGAGGAGATTGGTATGAAAAGGTTGTTAAGTCTTGGGGTAGTGGTTCTGGTTTTGGCGGCTTTATCCGGTTGTGGTAAGAAACAGGAGATGGAAGAATTGCAGCCGATTACTATGGAATCTCTAAGCGCAGTTGGCGGTCCCGTTCAGGTTGCCCCGGATATGAAAGCCCCGGAAACAAAAATTTTGACTACGAATACCACCGTGCTTACTCCGGCCAAAGATGTTTTGCCTTTACCTCCCCAGGGCCCTTATAAACCGACAGGTATTGAAATACAGACAGCTTTGAAAAATGCAGGTTTTTATACCGGCAATGTTGATGGGAAGATCGGTCCTAAAAGCAAAAAGGCCATCGAAGATTTCCAGAAGGCCAACGGCCTGAAAGTTGATGGCAAAGTCGGCCCGAAAACTTGGGAAATGCTGAGTAGACATTCGGAGGCAGCGGCTGAACCGGTAAAAAGATAACCCGCATTAAAATTTAGTATAGTTTTATTTAAAGAAAATCCCAGCATTTTATGTTGGGATTTTCTTTTTTCCGGTGCTATAATAATTCCATATGAATAAATTCCCGCAAGCCTTTCTTTGGGGGGCAGCAACTGCAGCCCATCAGGTGGAAGGCCAGAATATTTATAACGATTGGTGGCAGGCTGAACAGGAGCATCTTTTAAAAGAAGCTTCTAATTCAGCCTGTAAGCATTATGAGCTCTACCCGGAAGATTTTACAATTGCCCGGCAGCTTAATCACAATTGCCACCGTTTTTCCATAGAGTGGAGCCGGATTGAACCTCAGGAAGGTAATTTTCAGGCCTCGGAAATAGAACATTACCGTAAAGTTGTTGCGGATTTAAGAAGCAAGGGGTTGGAACCGGTGGTCACTTTGCATCATTTCACTAACCCTGTTTGGTTCAGCCGTAAAGGCGGCTGGACTAAATTCAAGCAGCAAAAATATTTCTTACGTTTTGTGGATAGAATGGTCAGAGAATTAGCCGGCCAGGTAAAATTCTGGATAACGATTAATGAGCCGCTGGTTTATTCTTCGCACTCTTATTTTTTAGGTGTTTGGCCACCTAAGGAACATTCTTTATTTAAGACTATTAAAGTTACCTTGAATTTAGCCGGAACGCATATCAAAGCCTACCGGATTATACATGGAATCTACCGGCAAAAAAATCTTACCAAACCCATGGTCGGCATTGCTGCTAATTTACAGGCTTTTGAAATCTGCCAGCCGACATTAAAGAATAAACTGGCCGCATGTTTACGGGATAAATTATATAATTTTTATTTTATTGAAAAAATCCTGCACAGGAAAACATTGGATTATATCGGGGTCAATTACTACAGCCGGAACTTGGTAGATGTAAATAATTGGGGGATCAGGGGCTTGTTATCCCAGACCTGCCAGTTTAATCATCATCCTTTGCCTAAAAATTCCCTGGGATGGGATATCTATCCTGAAGGATTATTTAAACTTTTGATGGCGCTGAAGAAATATAAGCTTCCGGTTTTGATTACGGAAAACGGTATTTGCACGGAGGATGATAATTTAAGGTGGGATTATATTTACCGGCATTTGCTGCAATTGCACCGGGCGATTGCCGGGGGGGTTGAAGTTTTAGGCTATATTTATTGGTCATTGATTGATAACTTTGAGTGGGATAAGGGCTTTTCTCCGCGTTTTGGCCTGGTACATATAGATTATCAGAACCAGAAGCGTTCGGTCAAACAAAGCGCAATGCAGCTGGCGGAAGTGATTAAAAAAGGTGAAATTTAATGGATCCTAAAGATAAAGAATTTATTATCAAGGGTTTGCCGTTTTTTGCAGGTTTAAGCAAAAAAGAACTGTCGATTATTGATGCCAAAAGCCAAATCATTGAGTATCGCAAAGGACAGGTAATTTACGAAGAAGGTTCTGCCCCCAGCGCTTTTTACTGTATTCTTTCCGGCAGAGTACAAATTTATACTAAAGACAAAACCGGCAACCGCCTGATCCTGGAATATTTACACCGTGGTAAATATTTTGGCATTATATCCTTATTGACTGATGAAACACACTCAGTGAGCAGTGAAGCAATCAATGATTGCGCTATCCTGGTAATTCAGAAAGATGATTTTAATTCTGTATTACAGAGTATCCCTCATTTGGCTATCGATTTAAGCCGCTCTTTAAGCCGCAGGCTTAAACGTAAAGATGTACATCAGAAAAAAATATTTGAAAGCACGGTAATCTCAGTTTTTAGCTCCTATGCCCAGGCGGGAAAAACCATTTATGCGTTGAATCTGGCATTGAGCCTTAACCGCGAAACGCATAAATCGGTAATTATTTTAGATATCTTATCCAAAGACAAAATACATACCCTGCCCCAGAAATTAAATATTCAACAGCCTCCGATATTCGATTTATCCAGCGCTGCCGACATCTACGCTTTGCCCGCGGATTTTATCCTTAAAAGCAGCTTTGGCATCGATTTGTTCTGTTTTTATTATGAAGAGGGCAATGATTTTTGCCTTAAGCGGCTGATTGAAATATTAAGTATTTTAGTTAATGATTATCATTATATTGTTTTAGACCTTCCGGCGGCGATGGATCGTTCGATTATCAGCATGCTCAATCAAAGCGATCTTATCCATATTTTGACCAGCCCGGATCCCTGTGATTTAAAGCGGACCAATAATTTGACTAACCGCTTAAAGGCAGATTTTAATTTTGATCCGGCTAAGATAAAAACAATTATTAATGAATATAAATTATCCAAGATCGGCCATAGTGATCAGTTGGAGATTTTGGGCCAGGATGTTTTTGCCACGATCCCTAAGATTGAGTTTGATTCTCCCTCTCGTTTAATTATTGATGCGCCGGATTGCGAGTATTCTAAAGCGGTCAGGCGTATTGCGCGCCAGCTCGGGGATTGTTTAGTGGGTTTAGTTTTAGGCGTAGGGTTCGGTTACGGGTTCTGCCATGTGGGAGTATTAAAGGTTGTGGAGGAAGAGAATATCCCGATTGATGTTATTGTGGGTTCCAGCATTGGTTCCTTGATCGCCAGCCTCTGGGCGATTGGTAAAAGCAGCGCGGAGATTTTGGAGATTACCCGGGAATTCAAAGAGCCCAAGCATATTTGGGGGTTGATTGATATAACTTGGCCGCGCCTGGGTTTTATTAAAGGCAATAAATTATACCGGTTTTTGAAAAAACATTTAGGGGATAAAACTTTTTATGATGTTAAGCTGCCTTTAAAGATTATCGCCAGCGATGTGCATAAGAAAGAACCGAAAATTTTAGATAAAGGGCCGTTAGTTGATGCTATAATGGCTAGTTGTTCTATGCCGGGCGTATTTGCGCCGTTTAAATTTTCCCGTAAGGTGGTATTAAATGAAAACGGGATCCCGCAAGATGCGGGAAAAGAAGAAATGCTCTTTGATGGCGGGGTAACCTATCCTTTGCCTACCGAACCTTTGATGCAAATGGGGGTCAGGAAGATTATTGCGGTTAACGTTACTCCTTCCCGGGATGATATTCTAAAACAAATAAAGAAACTTAAAGACGCAGCTCCGTCCGGATTGATAGCGCAAGACCATAAACCTAAGCGGATTGGATTTTTTAGCCGTCTGAAGAGTATTTTCAACTTGAATATTGTAAATATTATTTTTAGCAGCGTTGAAGTTTTACAGTCTGAGGTAGCACGGCGTGAAGGTGAATTAGCGGATGTTGTTTTGCATCCGGATACCACCGGATTATTCTGGCTGGAATTACATAGGGCGGATGAATTTGCCAGGCGCGGAGAAGCAGAAGCGCGTAAGCATTTAGATCAGATCAAGCAGCTGGTGAATGAATAGCTGATTGAGTTGTTTGTTGGTAAAAGGAGGAATTGGATAATGAAATATCGGAATCAGATTTTACCGGTTGTCATTTATTGTTTAATATCGGTTGTTGGTTTAGGTTGTGCCAGAATCAAGGAAATGGGTAAAGGCTTCGCCGGTGTATCTACGCAGGTTTTAGAGGACAACCGTAAAGATGCGCTGAAGAAATCCTTTGCTTTGGATTATGACCGGTGTTATTCGAAAGTCAAAGAAATCTTAAATCAAAAAGACAAAGAATCGTATATTTACGCGCAGGATGCCGAAGAAAGATTAATTGCTACTTATTTTTCATTGGATGATACTACTCCGGTAGGGATATTTTTTACGGAGTCCGGAGGTGAAACATTAGTTGAGGTATCCAGCCCGAGCACCTATGCGAAAGAAGAAATTGCTAGCAGGATTTTTTCCGGTTTATCCGGATTAACCAACCCCGGTTCTAAGGAGAATATGATTAATGCTAAAGAAAAAACCAGTAATTAAAGATTTAATTAAAGAGTGCCATCGGGTTGCTAAAAGTAAGGGGTGGTGGGATGACACGCGTAATGACGGAGAGTTAATTGCCCTGATGCATTCGGAGTTATCTGAAGCTTTGGAGGCAATGCGTAACCATGGCACAGAAGACGCATTGGCGGAAGAACTGGCAGATTGTTGTATTCGTATCTTTGACTATTGCGGTTCGCGGAAGATCGATTTACAGAAAGCGCTATTGAAGAAAATTGAATATAACAAGACCCGGCCTTATCGGCACGGAAAAAAGTTTTAGGATGGGTTCCCGTTCACTTCGTTCGCGGGGATTTTTCTGTATGAAACTTAAAAGGAGGAAATAATGCCATACGACAGCAGTTTAGATACGCAGGTGTTTACACGGTTCTGGGAAAATGATTCCGGTAAGATTGTAGTGAGCGTGTATTCTTATAATAATGGCCCTAAAAAAATTCAAATTGTTAGGGAAGTTAAAGATAGAAATGGTGAATATGCTTTTGCCAAGCTCGGGCGTTTGGTAAAAGAAGAAGCCGAAGGTGTCTTGCCGTTAATCCAGGAAGCGCTTAAATCAATGTAGTAAAATTATGGGGCAAAAAAGAAAAAGGGACAGCTGGGGCTCGCGCCTGGGAATTATTATGGCGGTGGCAGGTTCAGCCATTGGTTTAGGGAATTTTTTGCGTTTTCCGGCCAAGGCTGCGGCAAACGGAGGGGGAGCATTTATGATCCCCTATTTTGTTGCCCTTTTGCTTGTAGGAATACCGTTAATATGGATCGAATGGACTCTGGGCCGTTACGGAGGCGGTTTTGAGCATGGCACTGCCCCCGGAATATTCCACAGCCTCCTGCAGAAGAACCGTTTTATTAAATATTTCGGAGTAATCGGAATATTCGGCCCGCTGGTTATTTTTATCTATTATACCTTTATCGAATCCTGGACACTAGCTTATAGTTTTTTTGCTTTAACCGGTAAATATACAACCTTCCTGGACCAAAATTCCCTGCGCAGTTTTTTGGCCGGTTTTCAGGGAATAGAAAAAAACCAATATTTTAGCGGCATATCTACCGCCTATGTTTTTTTTCTGGTTACTTTTTTGTTGAATATCTGGGTAATTTATTATGGGATTAAAGGCGGGATTGAAAAGTTTTGCAGATGGGCGATGCCGGCTTTGTTTATTTTTGGGCTTATTTTGATGGCCAGAGTATTAACATTGGGGGCCCCGGATTTAAATCATCCGGATTGGAACATTTCGGCGGGGTTTGGTTTTTTATGGAATCCGGATTTTTCCGCGCTTAGGTCGGCTAAAGTATGGCTGGAGGCGGCCGGACAAACATTTTTCACCCTTAGCGTGGGAATTGGTGTAATCCTTACTTATGCCAGTTATCTGAAAAAAGCCGATGATGTGGTACTTTCCGGTTTAACCGCAGCAACTACTAATGAAATAGCGGAAGTTATCCTGGGAGCAAGTATTATTATTCCGGCGGCATTTGTATTTTTCGGCCCCGCAGATATTAAATCCATTGCCCAGTCCGGAGTTTTTAATTTAGGTTTTGTAACTATGCCCCTGGTTCTGAATAAATTGCCCGCCCCGCAGCTTTTTGGGTTTTTATGGTTCTTTTTTTTATTCTTAGCCGGGATAACTTCCTCGGTTTCTTTAGCCCAACCGGCAGTGGCATTTTTAGAAGACGAATTTAATATTAAAAGGAAACGCGCGGTTAAAATTTTCGGGATAACTTCTTTTATTTTATGCCAGCCGGCGGTATTCTTCTTAAGCCGGGGGGTAGTTGATGAATTGGATTTTTGGGGCGGCACTTTTTTTCTGGTTGTTTTTGCTACGATTGAGACGGTGCTTTTTGTTTGGGTTTTCGGCATGAATCGGGCCTGGGAAGAGATACATAAAGGCGCGGAGATGACCATTCCCAAAGTTTATAAATTTATTATTAAATACATTACTCCGTTGTTTTTATTCATTATTCTGGGGATGTGGTTTGTGCAGGAATGGCTGCCGATAATTATGATGAAGAATGTTTCAGCTCAAGATAAGCCGTTTATTTTTGCTACCCGTTTGGGCTTATTGCTGGTTTTTCTGATTTTGGTAATTCTCGTTAAGATTGCCTGGAAACGCAGGCCAGCCGGCCGCATGGAGGTAAAATGAAATTAACCGGTTGGATGTTCCTGGTTTTTTCCTGGGGGGTAATTATCGGTTTGGCTGTTTTTTGTTTTACCCGGGTTTTTATAAGGAAAGCGCGCAGGTAAGAATATGCGCTGGAACCTGTTTTTTCTCTTTTCTTTTTAAGGAATTTGTGTACAATATATCAAAAGATTGGATGATTTTAGCCGAGATAGCTCAGTGGTAGAGCGCGGCCCTGAAAAGGCCGGCGTGGGGGGTCCGATTCCCTCTCTCGGCATTTTTTATATGTAAGTGGCAAGAAAATGCCGCTTATTTTTTTATGCGCGTGGGTTTTCCCGATACTTGACACTTTATCCTGAGCCAGGCTGTAACCCCAGGGATTAATTCGCGCAGCAACTTATGCTTACCCGCTTTGTTTGTTCTATAAGCCGCTTGCTTTCATATGCTCAAACTGAATATTTATAATTTGGCTGCTTTCCAGCCGATAGAGTTCATTGTTTTATACCTGTGCTATGGATAAGTGCGCAGGCAGCCCCGGTTGTGTATGCCAAACAGTAAAGCCTTTGACAGCCTGTGGGTGGCGTTGTAATATGTTGATATGAGAGTAGGCTTGTTTATCTTTCCGGTGCGTTTCAGTAATCTTCCCCCCATTGATATTGCTTATTTGTCGGCGTATTTAAAAAAACGCGGTCATGAAGTTTATCTGCATGATTTTAATGTAGAAATACCGGTATCGGATGATTGTGATACCGATATTTGGTGTGATCTTGGGAATCAGGAGCGGCTTTTTAATAAAAACAAACATATTGTAGAGGCCTGGGTTCAGCAGATATTAGATTTTGCCCCGGATGTTGTTGGGTTTTCTGTTTGGCATTCGCAATTGTATTTTTCCCTGCAGATTGCACAAATGGTCAAGGCTAGAAATAAAGACATAAAAGTAGTATTCGGCGGACCATGGTGTTCATATATGGGATCTTCGCTTAGTTATGTTATTGGAGATGGTGTAGATTATATTGTATATGGCGAAGGTGAGGCCACTTTATCGGAAATCGTTGAGTCAGAAAATTCTAAACGGGCGATCGCAGGTTGCTTCCGGAGAATAGACGGGGAAATAGTTGATGGCGGCTGGAGGGAGGAAATCGGGGATTTAGATTTGTTGCCTTTTCCTGACTATGCGCATTTTGATTTTAATAAGTATCTTTTGTCAGCGTATCCTATCCTGCTGGGCAGAGGGTGTACTTGGAATTGTTCTTTCTGTACACGGCGTTCGGTATGGCGGAATTTTAGATACCGTAGCCCGGAGAATATTTTTGAAGAAATGCGGCATTGTTTTTCCCGGTATCCTTTTATGAAAAAGTTTCAATCCTGCGATCATGCCATGAATGCCAATATGCCTCAGCTGCTTAGATTGTGCGATCTTATTATCGGAGAAAATATTCATATTGAGGAATTTAGCGGCTTTGGACAAGTTAACCCGTTAATGCTGCAAGAAGAAGTAATGCTTAAGTTAAAACGCGCAGGTTTTAATTCTTGGGGCATAGGGGTGCAATCCGGCTCCGACCGTATTTTAAAAAGCATGAAAAGGCCTTATACTGCTGCGCAGGCCGAAAGAATGCTTGAGGTTATGTACCGGGCAGGTGTTTTAGTGACTATCGATTTTATTATTGGTTATCCGGAAGAAACCGAAGAAGATTTTAAGCTGACCTCTGAGTTTACTGCGCGAGTAGGAAAGTATGTGACGAATATTTCAGTTTGCCCGCATTGTTTTGTTGGTGGTAATGATTTGGCTTTACATCCAGAGAGATATGGCATTTATGCACTTAATAAAGCGCAGGACACCTGGGAATCTGCCGCGAATACGCCTGCGATACGCCGGAGGCGTTATCAGTGCTTAATGAAACAACTTGCTGTGCAAGGAGTCGCTCATCAACACGCAAATGCGGACCGCGATAAAATATTAAAAGAAGAACAGCGGATGGGTTAGAATAAGAATTAAATTATAAAAAACATAGTGCGTCTTATGCCTAATAAAAAAGTTTTAGTGCCGGGGGCATTTTTTAAACAAAGGTTATTGCTGGTTACATTCGGAATATTGTTTTTTTTCATTCTCCTGGAGTCCAGCCTGAGATTGGGCGGGTTTATCATTTTGTCTATACAGGAGCACCGTAACTACCAATCCATCAAGCAGAAGGGCGCCTATCGTATCCTCTGCCTGGGAGAATCCACTACCCAAAACCAGTATCCTCCTTTCCTGGAAGAAATATTAAACCAACGTAACATCGGCATACATTTCAGCGTGATTGATAAGGGGTTGCGGGGCACAAATACCCCGACTATTTTAAACAACCTGGAATCTTATCTTGCGCAATATCATCCGGATATGGTGGTAGCAATGATGGGGATTAATGACCGGGGGGATTATATTCCTCTTGAAACAAGCATTGATTCGAAACATCCGCCATTTTTAAAATCCCTGCAAACCTATAAATTAGCCAGGCTTCTCTGGCTGCACATCATGAATAAGGCCCGGGAGGCCGGATTATGCTGCCGGAATAATCCGGCGGGAACTAAGTACGAAAAATATAGCATGGAGTTTATTCCTGCTGAAAAGCTGCTTAAGGATTTTATTAAGCATAACCCGCAAAATGATAATGCTTACGCCGGGTTGGGCTGGCTTTACCGGAATGAGGGAAAATTTATCCAGGCGGAAATTTTATTTAAACGAGCTTTGGAACTTAACCCGCAAAATGATAGTGCTTACGCCGGATTGGGCTGGCTTTACCGCGATCAACAGAAGTATTCATTAGCTGAAATTGCGCTTAAGAAAGCAGCCGAGCTAAACCCTAAAAATGACAATGTTTATACCGAGTTAGGGTGGTTGTATCGCAGCCAAGGAAAATATTTTCAGGCCGAAGAAGCATTCGGAAAAGCTTTGGAGCTTAATCCCGGCAATACTACTGCTTGCCTTGTGTTGGGATGGTCTTATAAGAATCAAGATAAAAATACTCAAGCGGAAGTTTTATTTAAACGAGCCTTGGAACGTAATCCTGAAAACGCATACGTTTATGGAGCCCTGCTGTCTTTTTATGAGCAAATAGGAAAACCGGAATTGGCAAAAGAGTATGCCAGAAAGGCAAATGCATTAAGGCTGAATTATTATCATCCAATTATTGTGCATAACTACCGCAGGTTAAAGGAAATTCTATCCCGGCAGAAGATAAAACTGGTTTGTGTGCAGTACCCGGTGCGCAGCGTAGAACCGCTGAAGAAGATTTTCCCTGATGATAAAGGAGTTATCTTTGTCGACAACGAAAAGATCTTTAAAGAGGCGTTACAGAAATCCGGCTATAAAGAGTATTTCCGTGATATGTTTGCCGGAGACTTCGGCCACTGCACAGAGAAAGGCAACCGCCTGTTGGCAGAGAATATCGCTTGTACCATCTTAAAAGAAGTATTTAATAAATAACCAGTAAAGAATTCGCCTTATGCGTTCACTTCGC
>JAQTQG010000035.1 GCA_028712375.1 Candidatus Omnitrophota bacterium | reverse complement strand
GAAACCAAAAAGGATAACGCGTGGATTGGCCGGCTTCATACAGGCAGATTAGATACATATACTTTGCGCGCATGGATAAACGGTTAGGATATCCATACTCCCAATATTCAAAAGGAATCCTGATCAAGCGCGTGCTTCCTTTGCTTTTATTAACGGCCTTTAAAGAAACTTTGCTCTTTCTATAATTTATCAGGCCATAATCTTTAAGGCGTTTAAGCGAGCGATGTATCCGTTCATAGTAATAATGATAATTATCGCGGTATTTGCCTAAGTTCATCGGCGCTAAATAACCCAGCTTTTTAGCTAACGCTTCATAGTCAACCTTAAAAGAGGATTTGACGGTTTCTTGCTGGAGCTTGCACAGCAATAAATAAAGATCCAGCTGTTTATAAGCTTCGGCTTTCAGTAAAACGCGCCCGGTATCAGGATTGAGAAGAAAATCGGCAGAAAGCGCAACGCCTTTTGATTGCGGCAGGAACATATCTTTTTTTTGAACAGGAATGCTATCAATATGCTGCTTGAAAACCAGGGCATCTTCAGGGGAATCCTGGAAATACGTAACTTCATAATTATCTTCGATCGCCGCCTTAGACCAGTTAGCGCTGCCGATAAACACATACCGGCCGTCAATCACTACTCCCTTGATATGCAGAAGATGCTGCGAGGTATCAAAATAAACGGGGATATTATTCGCCTGAAGTTTTTCATAGGCCAGGCGGTTTTCTTTAAGCTTAGAATCTTCCAGGATGACTTTAACCTTTACGCCGCGTTTTTTAGCCGTTATCAGGCCATCAACCAATTCATTCACCGGGTCGGTTGAATCCGCAGGATTAATGATAATAAAGTACATTGCTACGGTAATAGAATCAGCGGATTGAGTGAGATACTTATGCAGGGATTGATAATACGCCTTGCCAATCAATATTTCGGCAGAAGCGTTCACGGGAGAAAGCAAAATGGCAAAACAAAGCAAAAACAGCGTTAGGATATTTTTTATATTTACAGGCCTCAACAGATGCCTCCCTTATTATATGCCAATGAAATCTTTACCCGGGCTCAATCTCCACAGTTATAGTCCTGGTTCCCGCGGGCAGGTCTTTTTTCTCCAGGCCATTAATCATATACTGCCATTCATCATAATCAAACGCTACCGCGTAACACCGCTCCACTTCTTTTCCGTTAAACTTTACTAAAAATCCGCCGTCGGCCATTGAACCCTCCTTTTCTAGTAAACAGAAAAGCAACCCTCTAAAATGAGAATTGCTTTAAATTTTGCTATCTGAATCCAAAATGGCCCCCTTTGTATTTATCAAATATTTTACCTCCCCATCAATCTTTTTACAAGTAAAAAACGCTGATTAAGCTTTTTTATTTCTTTAATGCCCTGGATTTTTTGGCTGCCTCATACCTAGAATCTATCTCTGCCT
Source organism: Candidatus Omnitrophota bacterium (assembly GCA_028712375.1). Taxonomy (GTDB): domain Bacteria; phylum Omnitrophota; class Gorgyraeia; order Gygaellales; family Profunditerraquicolaceae; genus UBA6249. The sequence goes on along the minus strand of JAQTQG010000035.1, from coordinate 12,642 downwards.
TTAATTTTTCTATTAAATCTTTTGCTTCTTTAGTTTTATTTACGACATTCAAAAGCACCTTGCGGAATGCAGTATTTTTCGATTGCGCCAAACTCTTGCTTAAGTTTCCGATAGATTCATTAAGCACCTTCAGGGAATATTCCAACCTTACTTTTAGCTGCGGATAAATACTGTATTGGCTGCTGGACAAGACAAATAACGATGTCAAATCATAAGCATAAGTCATCGCCCAAATGCCCGTAATGCATTGATAGCTGGCTCCATCGAGGCTGGAGAGTTCGCTGAATAAATAAGAATTCGGATTTTTAATCAAACCACTAACATAATTAAGCAGGTCCCCGCTATAAAATCCCAGCTCGGACCTTATTTTATCTATTTTTTGCCTGTAGTGGTTTTGAATTTTATTTACAAACTTATCATCAAGAACAATCTCCTCCCGGGAATATTTTACGGAGTTTTTAATTGCCACATTGACATCTTTTTTTAAGTCCTCAAAGTCCTTTCTATCCACTAATATTTTACCTTCGGGTATTTCTATTATATCGGCGGGCGGATCTTTACGGGGCGGATTTTCTTGCGGTTGGATTTGGCTGGGCGGTTGCTTTCTAGAAACTACTTTTGCGCTGTAGGCAGAGGTAGTATTAATAGTTAAAAATAAGGCTAAGCAGAACAGGCAGATTGTTTTTTTCATTTATTTTGCATTATAATGCTAAGATTGCTTCCCGCCACTAAATCGTTGGCGGGCAGGCGGCCACTGCGTGGCCTCGCAATGACACAATTTGTAACTAGGCTCCTCACAATGACACGCAAGTTGCAGATTCTTCAGTCGTTGCCGCTCAATCAGAATGACGCAATTTAATCGTAAAACGGGATTGCTTAAAGGCCAGCGCCTGGTATGCGCCGGGATTTTCGGGGTCATAATTATCGGCTGCGCCGTTGACCAGGTTAAATTTAATCGCGTTTTGCTCCGGCAAATACGTGTAATCACCGCTTTCGGCGGTTAACTTTTTATCTTTACCAGTGACCTTGATGCCATAAAGCTTATTTGCCTCTACCTTATCCACCAACACAGTGTATTCGCCAAACTGCATAGGTTTGCCGGATTTTAATAATATTTTTCCTGCCAGGTTAGTCGCCAGGACGCCTCTAAAGAAAATTAAAATTACAGCGGCTATTACAATTATGGCTAAAATTATCATTAAAACAAAATGCTTCTTTTTCATTGGATAAACCCTTTCTACTTTAACTCCGAGCCGGAAAGAAGCTCTCTGGCCCCATTCTTATCCTGGATATAGACCTCCGGAACAAACTCCATAGATTGAGGGATAAGATCGGCGATTACTTTTTTAAGACGGGTTTGCTGAGTCTGGTTTTGCCGGTCAAAAATCGGATTTTGACTTAAATCATTTAGCAAAAGAATTACCGGGTCATGGGAAAAAGTAAAACCTTTGAGGAGCTGCTTAACCAAAAGGTCTAAATAATCCGGCTTATCCTTAAACACGTTCACCGCGGTTTTAAAATTAATCTTACCCCACTCAAAATCCACGGTTTTTTGAATCAAGGCATACGCGGAAGAATATTTAACCATTTTCGTCTGCCCGGCGGATAATTTACTGGCAACATTGATAATCACCGCGGCCAACTCTGAATGCTTAAAGGTTTTAACTTCTTTATGAATATCGATAGTTAAAAGGTCAAAGATATAGGCGCCGTGCACGCTGGCGGTGGCGGTAAACGTGCTGCGCTTGATAAGATCCTCAACGGCATCCCAGAGAATTTTTTCATCATCGCGGATAAAGTTTAAGGTCAGGATAATGCAGGCCTGGCCTTCGCGCATCGCCCGGTACTGGCGCACCTTGTCCTCATCATGGCCGACATATGAAATTTCGTCAAACAGCGGCATGTGCGCAAAAAGATTGGATTTTTGAAAACCGTAATTCATTAGGTCCATTTTTATTTTAGCCGAAACTCTTCGGTTGCCTACGCCCCTTAAGAATAAGAAACTCTATTGAGAATTTTTACTATTCGACCAAATACCGGCCAATATCGCCGCGCTCACGATGCACCAGGTGGCAAATAAAGCATTGGGAATTGCCGCCTCCGCGGAAATATGCTTAATTGCCAGCACCGCGCCCATTCCGGCATTCTGCATACCGACATTTATCGCCAGCGTCCGGCGCTGCGGGAGGCTGAACTTAAAAGACTTACCGGCAAGATAACCGAAAATAAGGCCAAGGATATTTAAACTCATCACCGCGGCAAAGATTAACCAGGTGACTTTGCCTAAAGCCTCTTTGTTTAAAGCCACGACCAACCCGCAGATAAAAGCGATAAATAAAGTAGAAAGCGCGGGAAATACCGGTTTAATTCCAGAAGTTATTTTATGGAACCGATGCTGGACCCATAAACCAAGCATAAGCGGCAGAATAACCATCATCAAAATACTCTGCATCATTGCCAAAAACGGTATAGGAATATATTCTTTGCCTAATATCCAGGTTAAAGCCGGAGTGACAATCGGTGAAACTAAAGTTGTGGCGGTAGTCAGGGCAACTGAAAAAGCAACATCTGCTTCTGCCAGATATGACATTACTCCGGCGGCCATCGCATCCGGGACAGCCGCAGCCAATATTAAGCCAACAGCTAATGCCGGAGCTAATCCCAGGATTTTAATAATACAAACCGCCAAAAGCGGCATAATCACAAACTGCGCCAGCGTGCCTAATAAAATCAGCTTAGGGTGTTTGAGAATCGGCTTAAAATCATTAAAGGAAAGCAGGCAGCCAATCCCAAACATAGTGAAAGCAAACAACCAATCCGTAAAAGGTTTAAGCGGAATTAATGCCTGCGGGAAAAAATAGCCAACAGCTGCCGCTAAAACGACCCAAATAACTAAAAGTTTGGCAAATTTTTCTAAGATTTTATTGAACATATTGTCTAGAGCCACCCGCACAAGGCAAAGGCACAGATAGTTTTAGCATCGGTAATCTGTCCGGTTCTAAACAGGCGCCGGATCCGTTTTTTATCGGCGATGCTCTGGGTAAGAATTTCATCTATTTCCGGGCAGCGCTTAACCGGTTTTAAATTAAGCGCCTGATAAATCTCAATTTTTTCCGTAGAATAACCCGGCACAGGATAAATACTGCCTAGCTTAATAAATTTAGCGGCAGAATATCCGGCCTCTTCCATTAATTCCCTGCGCGCGCAGGCCAGCGCAGCCTCATCTTTTTCGCGCGTTCCTGCCGGCAGCTCGTATAGATATTTCTTAATTACCGGCCGGTACTGGCGCAAGAGCACAACTTCATTACGGTTGATAAAAGGTATAATTAAAGCGGCGCCCGGGTGTTTGATTGCCGGAATATTTTTTTTCATACCCCAATATCCTCATTCCAAAGCCGCGGATTATTTTGAATAAACTCCTGCATCAACAAGATACACTCTTTATCCTGCAAAACTTCCAGCTTTACCCCTCTTGACTGCAGAAGTTTTTCTTCTCCCGTAAAGGTTTTATTTTCGCCGATTACCACATGCGGTATCTGATAAAGGATAATGGCGCCGGAACACATCGCGCACGGAGAAAGTGTGGTATAAAGCGTACAGTTTTTATATACCGAAGCGCTCAAGCGGCCGGCGTTTTCCAGAGCATCCATTTCCGCGTGCAAAATGGCGCTGTTGTTCTGCACCCGGCGGTTATGCCCGCGGCCGATGATCTTGCCGTCGTAGACGATTACCGCGCCAATCGGAATGCCGCCCTCTTTTAAACCGGCTTTCGCTTCATCAAACGCCGCCTTTAAATATTCATTCATTTTTCATATCCTTATCAACACACTTATTGCATAACTCCGGGTCCTTATCCGAAGGCCGCACGCCGAATACCTTTAGCGCAATCAGGCGGTACAAAAAACCTTCCAGGGGAACTTTGCATTTCCTGCATTTTTTAGCCATGCTTATTCTCCTGTTTATTTAGCTAAAGCTTCCACTACTTTAAGCATCAACTCCACCGCGGAATTCAAGTCATCAATACTAAACACCCCGGTTGGCGAATGAATATAGCGGGTAGGGATGCTTAAAACTCCCGTGGGCACTCCTTCCCGGTTCATATGGATTATCGCTCCGTCGGTCATCCCGCCTTCGATCACATCGATCTGGTATTTAATTTTATTCTTCCTGGCAGTATCAATCAGCAGGTTTTTTAACTTCTCATTCACAATTAATCCTCTTCCGGATGCCTCAATGATGGTAATCGAAACACCCTCGCCAAGTTTCAGGGAAGATTCACGTTCAGAAACCTGAGGAGTATCTCCGGCCGCGTTAGTGTCGATAGCTAAAGCAAAATCCGGGTCAATCTTAAAAGCAGAAGTGCGCGCGCCTTTTAACCCGACTTCCTCCTGGGTAGTGGCCACGGCATAAACTTCGGCATTGCATTTAAGTTTTTCCATTATTTTCACCAAAGCAAAACAGCCAATACGGTCATCAATAGCTTTACCGTAATATAATTTCCCGTTTAATACGCCGGAATTTGGCTCAAAGATTACTGCGTCACCGATCTCAACTTTTGCCTGCGCTTCTTCTTTACTGCGGCAGCCGATATCGATAAACATATCCTCATATTTAAGCGGTTTTTTTCTTTCCTCTTCTTTTTGCAGGTGCGGAGGCTTGGTGCCGATTATCCCGAAGCAGTCGCCTTTTTTGGATTTGACGATTACCCGCTGGGCAGGCAGGATGCGGTCATCGATGCCGCCTAGTTTTATAAAATACAAGAACCCTTCTTTGGTGATGTGCTTAACCATCAACCCGATTTCATCCATATGCGCGGCCAGCATAATTTTAGTTTTACCTTTGCCTTTTTTGGCAATCACGTTGCCGAAATTATCAATCTCAACCGCATCACAGCTTTTCTTAAATTCATCGTGCATGATTTTGGCAATCTGGCTTTCATAGCCGGAGATACCGGGTGCCTCAATAATTTTCTTTAACAGTATGTCCATTAAATCCTCCTCTTGTATTGGGGACAGTTCTATCATAACTTAAACACTACCAAATAGTTAAACAGAAACGGTCTATTTATCTCTAGAAGCTTCCCGGATAATTGCCTCTACATCCTGGCGGGTCCTGGCGCGGGAAGCCCGCTCTCTAAGCTGGCGCACTCTGCATAAACCTTTTGTATACCAGATATAAAATTTCCTGAAAATCACCACTCCGTTTCTTTCTCCGTAAAAATCAACGCAGGCGTTAAAATGCTCCTGCATAATCCTGGCAATAGTTTTTTCGTTAGGCCGCTTAATAATCTTGCCACTTTTTAAATATTCCTTAATCTCGGCAAAAATCCAGGGGTTGCCCAAAGAGCCGCGCGCAACCGCCAACCCGTCGCAGCCGGTTTCCGCAAACATTTTCTTCGCCAATGGCCCGGAAAAAATATCTCCACTGGCAATCAAAGGAATCGATAAGGTTTTTTTAACCTCCCTGATTATATCATAATCTACCCCTCCGCTGTAGCCTTGAGTTTTGGTGCGGCCGTGAATAAACAAAGCGCTCACTCCGCAGTCCTGGGCAAGCAGGGAAATTTCCCGGGCATTCAGGGAATTCTTATCCCACCCGGCGCGGATTTTAACGCTCACCGGAAGCCAGGAGTTTTTCACGATCAATTTTAAAATCTTACTGAATTTTTTAGGCTCCTGCAAAAGGCTAGAGCCTTCCCCGCGGCGGACAACTTTTTTTGCCGGGCAGGCGGCATTAAAATCCAGAATATCGAATTTATAATTTTTTAAAACTTCCAGGGATTTTAAAATATACTGCTCCTCCGAGCCTAATATTTGTATGCCCAGCGGCCGGTCAATGGCAGAACTGGCCAGCATATGCTTGGTTTTACGGCTTTTATGGCTGATGGAACGGCAGTTAATCATCTCCACAAAAGCCAGCTCCGCGCCAAAACTGCGGCACAAGTGGCGAAACGGCAGGTCGGTAATTCCGGCCATTGGCGAAAGGATTAAATTCGACTTGAGTTTTAATTTACCGATTTTTAACATGCTCATAAAAATTTAGCGGGTGGCTTGGGTATTTTCGCAGCGCGTTCTAGCGCAAAAAAAATATCCAAGACAGGGCCCGCTAAATTTAAAGTATATATTGGGGATCTTTAATTAAAGGTTTATTTTTTATTTCTTCAGTAACCGCTGGCGGTATGCCGGGTTTGCCTAATTTGTAATACATGTAGTTTTTATAACCCTCTACTCCCGGCTGGTCAAAAGCGTTAATATTAAATAACTCCCCTTCAAAGGCGGTAGCCATTTCAAAGAAAAATAACAACGCTCCCCAGTTGTACGCGGAAACCTCCGGAATGACAATCGTGCAATTAGGCCGCTTTTGAGTAACCAGCGCCCACTCGGTGGCTTCCTGCGCCAGCTGCATCAACTGACAGAAGCTTTTACCGGAAAGTAAATCCCCCTTGCCGGGAATTTTCAAATCGGTTCTAAATTTTTCTACCCGCATAAAAGTAACGACTTTGTTATTCTGCCCTTCCACATTATTCTGCTGAATAGAATGCAGGTCATTAGTGCCGGCGGCGGAAATCGGAGTCCTGCCCCGGTTAAATAAAGCGCTTTGGTCGGCCAACCAGTTTTCTACGCCGTCCTTATCCATTTCAATCCGGCGGTGGAATTTTTTTCCTGTGCTCTCTGCCAGAAGCTGGATATACCAATCAGCGGTGGATTTAAGGGTTTGGGAAAACGGCATTAATACCGCCAAAGACTTATCTTTTTTCTGATATAAAATAAAATGCAACAAGGCATACAGGTAAGCCGGGTTTTTCAGGATATCTTCATTGCTGCATCTGGCAAACATTTCCTTAGCGCCTTGAAATAATTTACGGATATCAATACCTGCCAGCGCCAAATGCAAAAGCCCCATATTAAACTCCGAGAACCGGCCGCCTACTCCTTTTAATAACGGCAAAGCACGGAAACTTAAAGGGTCCTTGCTCTGTTCGGCCAGGACTCTTTTGCGCAAAGAACCTGACTCCGGGTCGGTAATCGCTAAAACCTGCCGGCCATATTTTAGGTCCGCGGTTTTTTTCAACCAGGCCTCTACCAAAACCAGCGCGGCTTTGGTTTCGGTGGTTTCTCCGGATTTAGAAATTACCACGACAAATGTTTTTTTCGGATTAAGGTTCTTCAGTAAAGCTGACAAGGTATCCGGGTCGAGGTTGTTGCCTTCAAAATAAACCCGGGGAGATTTTTTTCTTAAGGGTTTAAATTCATTAAAATAAGGCGCACACAAAGCATCCTGGGCGGCTTTTAAACCCAGGTATGAACCGCCGATACCCAAAAAAAGAACATTTTCATATTTTTGGGCGATTTGGCGGGCGATTTTGGAAATGGCGGCGATATTTTCTTCTTTCTGTTCAGGCAGTTTTGCCCATTCCAGATTTAATTTAATCCGGGAGGCCGGATCGGCTAAGACCTTTTTTAAATGCGCGGCGGCTTTTTGCGCTTGCGGCAAAGCCTCTTGAATATCCTCCTGGCTTACGCCGTGTTCCTGCACGCTGAAATCAAACATGTTATTAAAATCAAACTTTAAACTCATCTGTTCTCCTTATCAAATTTGTCCACGTGGACAACACCCGCGCAATTCCAATTAGCGCGGGGTGCATCTGTATAACTATTTACATTTATCCGCTAACTTTAAAATTAATTCCCGCGTATCATCCCAGCCCAGGCAGGGATCGGTAATCGACTGGCCGAAGGTTTTTCCGCCGGGTTCCTGCCTGCCTTCTTTTAAATAACTCTCCACCATTAACCCTTTGACGATTTTTTTTAAATCTTTGGATTTAGATAAACTGTGCATTACTTCTTCGGCAATCCGGGGTTGTTCCCGGAAATTTTTATCGGAGTTAGCATGGTTAGTATCCACAATAATTGCCGGATTAACCAGAGCGCGTTTTAAGTAAAGCTGCGCAAACTGGATTAAATCCTCATAATGATAATTCGGGATACTCTGGCCGTGATGATCAATTGCTCCGCGTAAAATACAATGGCTTAAAGGGTTGCCGGAAGTTTTTGCTTCCCATCCGTTATAAATAAAGGTGTGTCCGGCTTGCGCGGCTTGCACGGAATTCAATAAAACATTCAAATCTCCGCTGGTCGGATTTTTCATACCGACCGGAATATCCAGGCCGCTTACGGTTAGGCGGTGCTCCTGATTTTCCACGGAACGCGCCCCGATGGTAACATAGCTTAAGATATCCTCTAAATAAGGGTAATTGCCCGGATAAAGCATTTCATCGGCGGCAGTCAGGCCGGTTTCACTGAGCACCCGCACATGCATCCGGCGAATCGCGATAATCCCCTGGGAGATATTCGGGCCTTCGGAGGCTTTGGGCTGAGTGAGCATCCCTTTATAGCCTACTCCGGTAGTCCGCGGCTTATTGGTATAGATGCGCGGGATGAGGATCAATTTTTCTTTGACCTTATCCTGCAGGCGGCTTAAACGCTGGACATATTCAGAAAGCGCCTCTGTATCATCGGCGGAACATGGTCCGATAATCAACAACAGACGGCTGTCTTTGCCTTTAATCACATTTAAAATTTCTTTATCCCGGGCTGCTTTTGTTTTGATTAATTTTGCCGACATCGGCATCTGCTGAGTAATCTGCGCAGGGGTGGGGATTTTCTGTAGATATTTGAAACTCATATTATTGTTGGATAATTTTTACCGTGGTGCGCTGGCCGTCTTTCCAGGGCCAAAGCATTGCCAGGATGCTATCTGCGCCCAGGTCTTTATAATAAAGCGTCTGCCCGGGCATCACTCCGCCGAAGCCGTCCACGGTCTGGCGGACTTTATGCGCCAGCCGGTTAGCGGAAGGATAAACCGGCTCTCCTAATAAATTCTTTAATTGCCCGTTAAGCTTATCCAGCTCCTGTTGAATAATCACTCCCTCAAAAAAATTATCACAGTCTGTGCGCAGGGTTTCAAAACTAAAGCACTTCATATCTTTTCTAATTAAATTAAAATCCATATTTTTTCCTTTTGTATATAAATAAAATTGCCTGCTAAGCAATAAGGATTAATCCGCTACTTGCTTTATTATATCACGATAAAAAATAGAAACATCTAATTTTTTTTATTTCTAAATTTTCCCAGCTCGGTTAAAAAACGCGCATCCACCTGGCCGCCCAAAGCTAATAGGCGGTCGCAATGCCGGATGGCTAAAGCATATTCTTTCCGCATAAAGTAAAATACGCACAAATTAAAATGCGCAGCCGTAAAATCCGGGTTTATTTGAACGGTTTTATTCCATAACCGGATGGCCTCGTCGATATTTCCGCTGTCAGCATACTCCGCAGCCAGGTTATTATAAGCTTCCGGGTAAGCAGGGTTTAATTTAATGCTTTTTTCAAACATTTTTATAGACTTATCTTTCTGTTCTAAATTATGGTAAGCGTTCCCCAAGTTATAGTAGGCCTGCGGCAGGCCGGGATTAAGCCTGACAGCTTCCTGGAAATATTTTACCGCTTCTGCATTTTTACCTAAAGAAAGGCAGGCGCCGCCGATATTATTAAAAGCCTCCGCATATTGCGGGTTTATCTGAATCGCTTTTTGATACATCCTGATCCCCTGCCCGGTATCCCCGGCATCAGAATAAAAATTCCCCAGATTATAATAAACCCGGTAGCTCCAGGGGGCATATTGCAAAGTGCGCTTAAAAAAATATTCCGCTGATTTCCAATAGTCATTTTGTTTTATCGTTAAACTAAAATAACCAAAAAGCAGGCAGATAAATAAACCTAGAGAAAGAATTTTACTCTTCTTGTATAACCAAACAAAAAGATTGCCTAAAATAATAAAAAAACCAATTGAAGGTAGATAAAGCCAATGTTCCGCCATGTAGGCATTGAGCGGATAAAGGTTTGATACGGGAACAAGTGTAAGGATAAACCAGAATAGGGAGAAAAAAATCAGCGGCTGGGTATTTTTGCTTTTTAAAATACAGGCAAGTAAAAATAAAATTATAGCAAAACCTAGAATTACTTGCGGGGCAAAAAAACTAAAAACAAGGTTGCCGTACTCCATATGTAAATCCAAAGGTAAAAACAAAATCCGGTAGTAGACGCTGAGCGCGGCGAAAAATCCGGACAGCCTTTGGATAAACGCAGCCGGCGGCGGGAGAGCATAAAGAAGCGTGGTCATAAAACTCAACCTTAATAAAATGTAGGAAGCCGAAATAATCAAAAACGGTAGAAACGATTTGAGGGCGGGCTTGCTTTTAAAAGTGTAATGATAAAGCAACAATAACAACGGCAGAATCAGGGCATTTTCACGGGAGAGGAGCGCAAAAATAAAGCTTAACAACATAACAACCCAAGAGGTATTTTTTTTATCTTGCAAAAACTTCAGGTAAAATATAAAGGAAAGGATGATAAAAATAGCTGATAGCGGGTCTGCCCTCCCGGAGAGGTATGCTACCGCTTCGGTATGCACAGGGTGCACAGCAAACAGTAACGCGGAAAATAAAGCCAAAAGCTGCTGGTTAAAAAGGACGCAGATAAAAAAATATAACGCTAATGCCGCCAGGACATGCAAAAGAATATTGGTAAGATGATACCCGCGCACATCCAGTTTCCAGAAAGAATAGTCCGCACTATAGGTAGCCATCTGCAACGGACGGTAAAAATTGGAATCCCCTCCTGAACCGGCATAGATATTTTTAGTAAAAAGTTGTGGTAATCCGGACCAATTCCTGATATAGGTATTGTTTTTTATAAGGTTGAGGTCATCCCAGATAAAATCTCCGCCCAGGCAATTAAAATAGGCGCTAAACCCTAAAATTATAATCAGAATAATAAAAATGAGGGATTTGAATTTACTGAAAAACCTGGTGGGCATAACGAATTAATTAAATAATCTTTAGTAGGTTCAGGCCGGTTGCCGGATCAATATCTTTTTGCGCCTTTACTCCCTTTAGCTCCAGGACAATGGCTTCAATTACCAGGAATACTTTAGAATCCCCGCGCACGCAGCCGGTTAAAACTTTGTCTTTCTTTCCCATGCTGGCGTGGATATGTATCTGCGGCCCCTTAGTATTGGTAAAAAGCGTGCCCATCCCCATTACCTCCCAACCGTCTTTAAAAAACAGTTTGTTCGGTTCTGGCGGGATAACCGGCTTCTTCGGTCCGGTGACTAAATCCCCCTGGCGGAGGGCGCCGATAAAAATCATGGCGGCGGCTTTGATTCTTTCTTTTTTGGCCAAACGGCTTAAATTAGAGATTAAAATATCGTTGTTTTCAAATTTAACCAGAAAAATCCTGCCGAGAGAGCCTTTAGTATATTGCATATTTTTAGGAAACCTGATTTTTTACTGCGGTTTTTAAAAAGCCAGTTGATAATAGTCGATGATATTTTTTAACGATTTCACCAGAAGTTCGGTTAACACCAAAGTTCCCAGTAAAACTACGGCGGTAATCAATATTTTTGTTTTTTTGCCAAAACGCGGGTTAACCCAAACCAGGGGCAGCATAAACGGCCCGATACACAGAAAAGAAACCACCAGCGACCAGGTTTTAAAATACCATTTCGGATCTTGTGAATTATCCATCTTTATTTCTTCCTGGCGGATTTAGCAGCCTTGGCCTTTTTAATCCTGGCTTTACGAATCACACACAGCACATCGGCAATCGGAGCAATTTTTCCGTTTTCATAAGGAAATTCTTTGCAGGTGAGCGGCTTCAAGTCATAATCAATCTTGTGTATCCGGCATAAGCCGTCCAAATCCTGAAAAGCGCACGCCTCATCTTCGTAGCTGGTGCCTACTTTATATCCGGAAGGAAACTCTTTGTCAATCTCAAGATGAAAAAAATCACCCTTGATCCCCAGAGACAATATCTTCTTGGCTTCTTCCAAATCGATCCAGGCTCCAAACCTGCAGCAATCTGCCTGATTAGTGCATTTGCGGCAATCAATTTCCACTCTTTGTCCAGTATTTTTTTTCATGGAATATATTATACTCTTTTTATGCTAAATCAAAAGTATTTTTACGCCAGGCGCAGGTTAATTGCCCGCGGGCCTTTATCTGATTTTTCCACATCATAGGTGACAATTTGCTCTTCATTAAGGGCATCAAACCTGACTTCCACTAAACTATTCTGGTGAAAGAATATTTCACGGCCGTCAGTATCATGAATGAAACCAAAACCTTTGTCCCGGACTAATTTCTTAATCTTTCCAGTATTCATATGTCCCCCTTTTTATGCATAGGCACCACGCGCAGGCGTGAATCTTTGGCATCCACTTGGCAAAGACGCCCCGCGCCTGTTTGTATTGCGCGGGCGCGCGCTATAGGTAGCGCGAAAACAAATAGCCTGACCTCTATTACTAGAAGCCAGGCTATTTATTTGGTGTTTAGTTTACAGCTTGACTACATTAGTAGCCTGCTCGCCCTTAGGTCCCTTCTCAATGTTGAACTCAACATCTTGACCTTCAGCTAAAGACTTATAACCTTCACCCTGGATTGCGCTGTGATGAACAAATACATCGCTACCGGATTCAGGTGTAATAAACCCAAAACCTTTTTGGTCCGAAAACCATTTTACTTTACCTTTTGCCATTATTTACTCCCCCTTTCCTCGAAATTTTAGTAAATAACGGCAGAAA
>JAQTQG010000059.1 GCA_028712375.1 Candidatus Omnitrophota bacterium | reverse complement strand
TAAGTTCTGGAGAGGAAGCCGGCATTATTGATGGCAATGTAGAATTGTTCGGGCCGGATATTGACCAGCTGCCCGCGCAAAGCACATCTTTACCTTTGGCAATCGTCGTGGATGTTTTTGGCCGGAAAATGCAAAAAGATTTTGAGCCGATACTGGAAAGGCAAATTCACCGTTTTGTTAATTATTGTATGGGCCTGATGCATATGGGCCAGCGCGATATGGTTTGGATTAGGATTTCCAAGGATGCGCATGGGAAAGGTTTCAGGTTAAAACACTTGGGGATTATTTTACATGCGATGCTGCATGCAGAGTATAGCGCGATTGTGGACAAAGTGCAGGTCAAGCTTTATACTAACCATGATGATGTTACCAGGATTTCACAACAGGCTCAGCAAATTTATAATCAACGCGATGAACGCTTAGCCGGTATGACCGATGAAAGCGTGGATACATTTTATTCCTGCCTGTTATGCCAGTCTTTTGCCCCGAATCATGTTTGCGTGGTTACTCCGGAACGCTTAGGTTTATGCGGGGCATATTCCTGGCTAGATGCTAAGGCTTCTTTTGAGATTGTTCCTACCGGGCCCAATCAGCCGATTCTTAAAGGTAATCTTTTGGATGCCCGGCTTGGCCAATGGGATAATATAAATACGTTTGTACAGCAGAAATCCAATCAAACTATTGCAGCAGTAAGTATGTATTCCTTAATGGATGGCCCGCAATCATCATGTGGATGTTTCGAATGTATTGTGGCCATTATTCCCGAGGCTAACGGAGTGATGTTGGTGCACCGGGATTATGCGGGCAACACTCCTTCGGGGATGAGTTTTACGACCTTAGCCGGGTCGGTTGGCGGTGGAGTGCAAACCCCGGGATTTCTGGGGGTGGGGAAATTATATATTTTAAGCAAAAAGTTTATTTCCGCTGAAGGCGGATTAGCCAGGGTCGTCTGGATGCCCAAGGAGCTGAAAGAAATTTTAGGTGATAAGTTAAGATCCCGGGTCCAAGAGATCGGCCAGGATGGTTTATTGGATAAAATTGCTGATGAATCTGTGGCGACGACTTTGGAAGAATTAATGGTTTTTTTAAATAAAGCAGGCCATCCGGCGTTAACGATGGAGCCGATAATTTAAGGGTGCCCAATACTTACTCGCTACGCTCGTAAGTATTTCGCTAGATAAAACCATCAGGGTGCCCAATACTTACTCGCTACGCTCGTAAGTATTTCGCTAGATAAAACCTATAAGGTGCTCAAATTTTTCTTGACGTGGACAGTTTAATGTATATAATAATGAACAGATAAATGAATAATCGACTCCCGCCTAAACTCATAACTACTTTCACTGCAATATTATCTGTTTTTTGTTTTGTGGGGTTAATCTTTGCTCAAGAACCAAAGAATACTCCTATAGCTAATAATATTTCACAGGTAAAGCAGGAACTGGCTAAAAAATACCGGGAATCAGGTTTGGAATCCCAGCGGTCAGGCAATTTCCCCGAGGCATTAGGTTATTACCAGAAAGCTACTGCTATTTATCCTGATTTTGCCGTTGTTTACAATGATTTAGGCGTAGTTTATGAAGCGCTAGGTTCTTTTGACCAGGCAGAAGAAAGTTATTTAAAGTCTATTAAAATCGATCCTCTTTATTCCAGCGCCTATACAAATTTAGCGCTCCTTTATGAAGGCAAGCGTAATTTAGAAAAAGCGGAATTTTATTGGGCCAAGCGCGTAGAGGTGGGCAGGCAGGACGACCCTTGGACCCAGAGAGCAGCCAGCCGCCTGCGGGATATTCGCAGTTCTTTGTCCGGGCGCCCATTCGCTGATGAGCGGGAAGAAGAAATCCTGGGTTTGATGAAAGATATTTCGGAAGATAAAAATGAATCGAATAAGAATGTTGTAGCTTTGGCTCAATCGCACTTTAAGAAAGCCAAAAAGAGTTTTGACAGAGGGGATATGGCCACGGCAATTAAAGAAGCGTTGGATGCTCAATATTTAGACCAGGATAACCCGGAGATTGAAGCGTTTATTGAAAAAGCAGAGCTAATGGCTCTGACGCGATAGTAGCGTTAGCGTACCGCAAAACATCTTTCCTTATATTGAATTCCTTGATTAATTAATGACTAAAAAGAGTTTATTTTTGATTGATGCTACTGCATTTTGCTACCGGGCGTTTTATGCTTTAAGCGGTTTAAGCACCTCCAGCGGCCAGCAGACGAATGCTGTTTATGGGTTTATTAATATTTTAAATAAGATATTAAAAGATCAGAAACCGGATTATTTAGTTTGTTGTTTTGATTTATCACGCCACACTTTCCGTTCGGAGAAGTTTGCGCAATATAAGATGCATAGAGCGGCTATGCCGGATGGTTTAATCAGCCAGATACCGATAATCAAGGAAGTCGTTGCCGCATACGGAATACCTATTTTTGAAAAAGAAGGTTTTGAGGCGGATGATTTGATTGCCCAGTTGGCCAGGAGCGCTTCTTCCGGTTCTTTGCCCGTAACGATTGTCAGCAGCGATAAAGATATCCTGCAGTTGGTAGATAAGCATATCCGGGTATTTAGCCCGGCTAAAGATAGCGGTGTATTGTATGATGTGGCTAAGGTGAAAGAACGTTTTGGGGTTCTTCCGGAACAAGTGGTAGATGTTATCGCATTGATGGGTGATGCTGCGGATAATCTTCCGGGTGTCCCGGGAATCGGAGATAAGACTGCCCAGAAACTTATCGCGGAATTTGGTACCGTAGATAAATTATTAAAGAATGTTGGGAAGGTTAAGCCAGATAAAATAAAAGAAATGATTGTTGCGCATACCCCGCGCATAAAGTTGAATAAAGAGTTGATTACTTTAGACCAGGAATTAGAATTAGATTTGGATTTAAAAAAGGCTAAAACCGGCCAGCCGGATTATGACCGGCTAGGCAGTATTTTTAAGAAATTAGAGTTTAAAAAATTACTGCAAGAGTTGCCGGATGCCGCCGATAAAATTGCCCCTGTCAGCCTGTCTAGCTGTAATCAGGCGGAGTTGCCCGCAATGCTTAAGCATTGTGATGAAATTGTTGTTTATGGATCTTGTCTTGAAGATTTATTGTTTGCAGTTAAAGATAAGTTTTTTAACGCCAAGCTTGTGCAGAAAGAGATGCGCCTGGTTATCGCTGACCCCCGGATAAAAAAGACCGGGCATGATCTTAAAAAATTAAAAGTCGCCTTAGCTAAAGAAGGCTTGGTGTTAAATGGTTTAGGTTTTGATACGATGATTGCGGCGTATTTACTAAATCCGTCGCGCTCCGGTTATATGCTGGAGGATTTAGCGCTGGAAAATTTAGGCGAATTTATCCGGCCGGGATCTTTGGGCGGGCAGGAAGCCCTGGCTTTGCTGGTAAGGCTAAAACCCGCGCTTAAGCAGGCGCTGGAAGAGAAAGATTTATCCACGCTTTTTTATGAATTGGAAATGCCGCTGGTAAGTATTTTAGCGGTAATGGAGCAGGATGGGATAAAGCTGGATTCAG
>JAQTQG010000058.1 GCA_028712375.1 Candidatus Omnitrophota bacterium | reverse complement strand
TAAAAATGAACTTAAACAGATGCAAAAAAGAGTTTTAAAGATCCGTAAAAACACGGAGGATGAGGTTGGCAAAATTATTAGAAGGTAAAGTTGTCGCAGATAAAATTAAAGAAACACTTAAAATCAGCGTGCAGGCGTTAAAACATGCTCCGGTTATGGCTAGTGTTTTAGTGGGGGATAATTCCGGTGCGTTAGCTTATGTTAAGGTGCAATCTAAAATTGCCCAAACCCTGGGAATAACCTATCAATTACATCAACTGCCGCAAGATACCTCTGAAGAGGAATTAATTGATTTTGTGCTTAAGCTTAATGCGGATTCCTCGGTGAATGGGATTATTGTCCAGGTTCCTCTCCCGCGGGGTATCGATTATATGAAGATATGCGAGTTTATCCTGCCCAGCAAAGATATTGAAGGGATGCATCCGACTAATATCGGAAAAGTCCTTTTTGGCAAGGCCAGGATCGCATCTTGTACGGCGGATGCGGTAATGGAGCTGTTAAATTCCACCGGTGCCGATTTGTATGGCAAGGAGGTAGTAATTGTCGGCCATAGCGAGATTATCGGTAAGCCCCTGGCGATGCTTCTTTTGGAAAAATTTGCCACAGTTACGATTTGCCATATTGCTACCAGCAAAGCTGGTAAGCTAGAGGAACACGTAAGAAGGGCAGAGGTGTTAATTGTCGCCGTCGGCCAGGCCGGCTTAATTAAAGGCGATTGGATAAAAGAGGGCGCGATTGTCGTGGATGTAGGAATAAACCGCCTGAATGATAAAATTGTCGGTGATGTGGAATTTGAGCAAGCCGCAAAACGCGCTGCGTATATTACTCCTGTGCCCGGAGGGGTAGGGCCGTTGACTGTAGCGATACTCATGCGTAATTTAGTGGAAGCGGTTAAAGTGCAACGGACTTAGAGCATAACCTACTGGATTATTTTTAATCATAAATGACTTTTAAAGAAAAAATACAGGCGGGAAAATTTTTACTTACTTCTGAAGTCGGCCCGGAAAAAGGGATGCATGCGGATAGGTTACTACAGGATGCTGAACTTATCCGCAATAAAGTAGATGCGATTAACGTTACGGATTTACAGAGTTCCGTAATGCGCCTGGGGTCCTTAACCGTAAGTTTTCTGCTTAAGCAAAAAGGTTTCGAGCCGATTTATCAGTTAACCTGCCGCGACCGTAACCGCCTGGCTCTGCAATCAGATTTACTTTCTGCCGCAGCTTTAGGAATACGGAATATTTTAATTGCTACCGGTGACCATCCGAGCCTGGGTGATCATCCGCAGGCCAAGCCGGTGTTTGATTTAGATTCGGTGCAGTTGTTGCAGGCGGCTAGAAAACTAGAGTCGGGTTTTGATATGCAGGGCCATAAATTAGAGGGGCAGCCTCCGGCATTTTGTATTGGCGCGGTAGTTAACCCCGGCGCAGAACCGCTGGATCCGCAAATTATGAAAATGGAGAAAAAGATCGCTGCGGGGGCTGAATTTTTCCAGACCCAGGCGGTTTTTGATATAAAAGCATTTGAAAATTTTATTTCCCGGGTTAAAGGTTTCAATGTCCCGGTAATGGCGGGTGTTATCTTACTGAAATCGGCAGGCATGGCCAGATATATGAATAAACATGTTGCCGGTATTTCTGTCCCTGAAGAGTTAATCGCCCAGATGGATTCCAGCACAGATAAAACCGCTACTTCCATAGAGATTGCCAGCCGTTTAATTAAACAATTAAAACCCATGTGCCAGGGGATCCATATTATGTCTATTGGCTGGGAAAAAATTGTTCCCCAGGTTCTAGCAGCAAGCGGATTATAAAAATAATTTTATTAGTGAGGTTATTAGAATATGGCAAGTAATTTACCACAGATACCCGGAGCAAGAAAAAAGGGGGTTGTGTTAATCAGCTCTATAGATGATTTGCAGAAGTTAGGCGCATATCTGATTAATGATACTGTCTGTGTTGACGGTTCTACAGGTGTGGAATTTAAAGTCGCCAAGCTTATTTCCGAAAAATATAAAATTGGGGTTAAGGTGGTTAGTTCTCAGAAGCCGAGCAGTCAACTTCCCGCGGACATTCAAATTATTAATAGCCCGATTCAGGAGATTGTCGGTGAAGGCAGGGCGGAAGCGGTTAAGTTCAAAGACGGTAAAGCTGTCGGCGTATGCCTGGTTATTTTTGTGGATAAATCTATGCCGGATTTGCCGGGTGCTGAACAAACTGCTCCAGGGCAGATGCCCGAATTGTTAACGGAGTTAGGCGTAAAAGGTACGCAAGGCGTATTGAATCTTACCCGTCAATCTTTAGAGAATGCGATAAGTCAAAAAGGGCTGGATGCAAAAGTAGGGTTTCCGGAAACTAATTATTACCTGCCTTTAATTAATGCCCTGCTGAATATGGAAGTAAAAAATCTGCAGGATTGCCGGGCAGCTTTTGTCCAGGCGGAAGCTTTGGCTGATAATCGGGCCGCTTCCAGTGGCTTGATTATCGCTGGCGCGGATAGTTTACTAAATCAGGGTGTTGCGGTTTTGATTTGTGAAGAAATTTTAGCTGTTTTGGCGGTGTTAAATCAAGAGCATCCTAAAGAGGGGATAGGTTTTATTCCGGATAAAATTTTACGTTCGTTGGGGTTACAGTTGGTTGATGGAAGGATTTCCGGTATCGCGGTAATCCTGGGGCCGGCAAAGGATGAACAGTCGGCTGCAGGGTTGATCCGTGATTTTCAATCTAAAAGTATTGTCAGCTTGCTGGCGGGCAATGCCGGCGGAAATACTTTCCGGCAGCAGCTCCAGAATCAGGGGGTGGGGCTGGGGTTGGAGAATTATATTGTTCCTCTGGGTGATGATTATCTTTCGGCGATTTACGCGGTTAATTTTGCTGTGCGTGCCCCTTTAATTTACGGCGGCAATAAACCCGGGCAGTGGAAAGAGATCGCGGATTATATCCGCAATCGGGTTCCTGCGTTTATTCTCCTGCTTGGGCATGTAGATGAACTTTTAGTGGCTACCGGGCTGGGGGCTTTAGCTTTTGGCCTGCCCATAGTTACTGATTTGGAAGTTCCGCAATTAGGCAAACTTGATACTACTTTGTTTGAAGCTTTAGTTACGGAGCAGGATTACCGGAAGTTACCTTCTAAATGCCTCCTGACGCGCGGGATTAAAGTTAAAATGTCGCAAGTAGATGTTCCGGTTGCTTATGCTGCTGCTTTTGAAGGAGAGCGGGTGCGTAAAGAACAATTAGCTGTTGAGTTTGGAGGTAAAGCTAGCAGCGCGGTCGAGTTTCTAAGTTCCGGAGAGGAAGCCGGCATTATTGATGGTAATGTAGAATTGTTTGGGCCGGATATTGATCAACTGCCTGTGGGGAGCACCGCATTACCTTTGGCTATTATAGTGGATGTTTTTGGCCGGAAAATGCAAAAAGATTTTGAGCCGATACTGGAAAGGCAAATTCACCGTTTTGTTAATTATTGTATGGGCCTGATGCATATGGGCCAGCGCGATATGGTTTGGATTAGG